>JAKACN010000185.1 GCA_021821365.1 Pseudomonadota bacterium
TTTCGCTTTCCCGATCCTGTGCGGCGGAAAGGTGACCAGCATGATGGCTTTCTTCACGCGGCAGGCGCGCCAGCCCGACCGGGAAACCGTCGACATGATGCTGATTCTCGGCAGCCAGATCGGGCAATTCATCGAGCGCAAGCGCGCGGAGCAGGCGCTCGTCATGAGCGAGGAACGCTTCCGCAGCCTGACAAGCCTGTCCTCCGACTGGTATTGGGAGCAGGATGAGAATTTCCGCTTCACGCTGGTATCGGAAGGCGCGCGACGGGTCGGCTGCGTGGCGCCGGAGCAGGTGATCGGCAAGCGCCGCCAGGACCTGATGGCCGAGATGTCAGCGATCGATCCGGCATTGGCGGAGGAGCATGTGCGCACGCTTCATGCGCACCAGCCGTTCTTCAACCTGGAATACAAGGTGCGCGGCATGGATAACCGCTGGTACTGGCACAGCATCAGCGGCGAGCCGGTGTTCGACACGGATGGCGCGTTCCAGGGTTATCGCGGCACCGGCAAGGAAATCACCGAGCGCAAGCAGGCGGAAGCGCTGCGCGTCGGGCAGGCGCGCGTACTGGAAATGATCGCCGCCGGCGCGCCGCTGTGCGACGTGCTCGCCAGCCTGGTGCTGGTGATCGAGTCGCAGGCGGAAGACATGTGCGGGTACCTCATGCTGCTCGACGAGGATGGCGTACATGTGCGCATGGGAGCGGCGCCCAGCCTGCCGGAAGGCTATGCATCCAGCCTGGAGGGACGCGAGATAGGCCCCTGCGCGGGCTCGTGCGGCACCGCCATGCATCGGCGCGAGCGGGTCATCGTCGCGGACATCGCCCGCGATCCGCTATGGGCGGACTTCAGCGCGCTGGCGCTGCAACACGGCCTGCGCGCCTGCTGGTCGACGCCGATCACGGCGCAGAATGGTGCGGTGCTCGGCGCATTCGGCATGTATTACCGCATGGTGCGCGAACCGACGCCGAACGAGCTGCGTCTGGCCGACATCACGGTGCGCATCGCGGGCATCGCGATCGAACGCAAGCAATCGGAAGAGCGCATCAGCTACATGGCGCATCATGATGCACTGACCGGCCTGCCGAACCGGACCCTGCTGCAGGACCGGCTACGGCAGTCCGTGGTGCAGGCACAGCGCACCGGGCGGGCGGTAGCGGTGATGTTCATTGATCTCGATTACTTCAAGCACATCAACGACTCGCTCGGCCACCAGGTCGGAGACCAATTGCTGCAACTGGTGTCGGAGCGGCTGCAATTGTGCCTGCGCAAGGGCGACAGCCTGGCGCGCCTGGGCGGCGACGAATTCCTGCTGATCCTGCCCGACGTGGAGAGCGACCATGCCGCCGCCACGGTGGCGCAGAAAATCCTCGAGGCGCTGAAAACGGGGTTCCAGGCGGGCGGCCATGAACTGCACGCGAGCGCCAGCATCGGCATCAGCATATATCCCACCGATGGCGGCGACGTCGAAGCATTGATGCGCGCGGCGGACACCGCGATGTACCACGCCAAGGCGAAGGGCCGCGGAAATTACCAGTTTTACACCGAAAGCCTGAACGCCGCTGCGCAGCATCGGCTGACCACGGCCAACCAGTTGCGCCAGGCCATTGTGCGCGGCGAATTCAGTCTCGTTTTCCAGCCGCAGGTCGACATGGTGCGCGGGGCGATCTGTTCCGCCGAAGCCTTGCTGCGCTGGCGCCAGCCGGAACGCGGCATGATTCCGCCGAACGAATTCATCCCCATTGCCGAGGAAACCGGGCTGATCCTGCAGATCGGCGAATGGGTTCTGCGCGAGGCTTGCGCGCAGCTCCGGCGCTGGCGGGATGTGGGCTACGTCGACCTCGGCATGGCGGTGAACCTGTCCGCCCGCCAGCTGCTGCATCCGGGCTTCGCCGATGTCGTCGCGCGCACGTTGCAGGAGGCTGGCGTGCCGCCGACAGCGTTGGAGCTGGAAATCACCGAAAGCATGCTGATGCAGCCGAGCGAGGAAAACCTTGCGCCGCTGACCGTGCTGAGCGACATGGGTGTGCAGCTCTGGGTGGACGATTTCGGCACCGGTTACTCCAGCCTCTCCTACCTGAAGCGCTTCCCGATCCACGCCCTGAAGATCGACCAGTCCTTCGTGCGCGGCATCGGCCAGGAGCAGAACGACGCCGCCATCACCAGCGCCATCATCGCCATGGCCCGCAGCCTGAATCTGAAAGTGATCGCCGAAGGCGTGGAAACCGCCGAGCAGGCGGCTTTCCTGCGCACCAACCAGTGCGTGCTCGCGCAGGGTTATTACTACAGCAAGCCGGTTTCCGCGGAGGAGTTCGGCGCGCTGCTGATGCGGCCTGCGATCTTGCCGGCGGCCTGATTTTTTTCCACGAAAAACACGAAAGACACGAAAATTTCTTGGACATTCCCGCCCGATATCGGAGTGACGCCTGTTGAAACATCGTGCACCGTTTTCCAAAAGAAGGAATTTTTTCGTGACTTTCGTATTTTTCGTGGACAAACGATTTTTCTCAATGCCTCCGCAACCCGCCGCAAGCCCTCATCTTGCTGCATAATGTGCGGCAATTTTCGAGTGAAGCCATGGCCAAGAAAGAGCATGTTTCCGAGACGCCGGCAACGCAGTTCCTGCGCAAGCATGGCGTTGCGTTTTCCGAGCATCCGTATGCGTATGAGGAGCACGGTGGAACCGCCGTGTCGGCGCGCGAACTGGGGGTGGACGAGCATCATGTGGTGAAGACGCTGGTGATGCAGGACGAGGCGGCCAGGCCGTTGATCGTCCTGATGCACGGCGACCGCAAGGTGTCCACCAAGAACCTGGCACGCCAGATCGGCTGCAAGTCGGTCGAGCCGTGCAAGCCGGAGGTGGCGAACCGGCATTCCGGCTTCCTGGTGGGCGGCACCTCGCCGTTCGGCACCAGGAAGGCGATGCCGGTCTATGTCGAAGAGAGTATTCTTGCGCTCGACAAGATCTATATCAACGGCGGACGGCGCGGATTCCTGGTCGGGATCGATCCGGGAGTCCTGGTGCAAGTGCTTCCCGCGAAGCCGGTCAACTGCGCCCTCGAAGACTGATTGAAAGGGAGAGAATGAATACAGTGTTGTTTGCGATTGCCGCCTACCTGATCGGGTCGGTGTCGTTCGCGGTGGTGGTCAGCAAGGGCTTCGGACTGGCCGATCCGCGTACCTATGGTTCGAAGAATCCGGGGGCGACCAACGTCCTGCGCAGCGGCAACAGGAAGGCAGCGGCCCTGACCCTGCTCGGCGACGCCGTCAAAGGCTGGTTCGCGGTATGGCTGGCGCAGACCTATGGACCGCAGTTCGGCGTGGGCGACGCGGGGATCGCGCTGGTGGCGCTCGGGGCGTTTCTTGGCCACCTGTGGCCTGTCTTCTTCAGGTTCGTCGGCGGCAAGGGCGTGGCAACGGCGCTGGGCGTGCTGGTGGGTATCAACGGCTGGCTCGGACTGGCGACGCTGGCGACCTGGCTGGTGGTTGCCTATGCTTTCCGCTATTCCTCGCTGGCAGCGCTGATCGCCAGCGTGTTCGCGCCGTTCTACTACGGCCTGCTGTTCGGTTTCGATGACATCCTGCTCGCGGTGCTGGCGATGAGCGGCCTGCTGATCTATCGTCATCGCCAGAACATCGCGAACCTGATCGCCGGCAAGGAAGGCCGGATCGGCAGCAAGAAGAAATAAGATTCGCCGGACAGTGCAGTCGCCGTCATTGCGAGAGCGGCGGGACTGGCAGGTCGTCGGGGACGAGGGGCTGGTTCTGCGCCATCCTGTCCTTGATGGCCCGGATGGACGCTTCCATGGCCGCCGTATTGTCGCGGAACTGTTCGGGATACGTCTCCGCCAGGCGTTTCCAGAATGCCGGGGCATGCTCGATATCGTAACCGGCGCGCGCAAGCAGGTAGAGCGACAGCGTGTCCGCGCGTAACGTGAGTTCGGGCTGGTAGCCCTGCGTGGCTTCCGCCGGCGCCGTGCCGGCATTGCCGAACACCGGCACACGCAGGCGGTCGATCACCGCGGCCGCATCTTTCCGCTCCGAGGGCATCAGGATATTGAGCGCAATCTCCTTGGCCAGCACATAGGCCAACTCCGCATCGGAACGCGCGAATTTCAGCATGCCGCGCGTGATCAGCACGCGGCTTCCGTCTGCCCAGGCATCGGCGCTGTCGGAATCGCCCAGATCGACTGCCATCGCACACGCGGAAGTCAGCGGCACATCGAGCGCGATGCGCTCGCCGTCGCGCATGACGGCCAGGTTGATGTCCGTGCGGCCCTGCATTTCCGTACGGATGAGCGAAGCGGCCTCATGTTCCGCCTCCGGTCCCTCCGGCAGCGGATCGATGCCCGCAGCGAGCAGGATGTCGCCTTTGCGCAAGCCGGCCTGTTCCGCGCCGCTGCCGGGCAGCACGCTCATGATGTGCAGGCGTCCGTCGAGTCCCAGCGCATTGTGCGCGATATCGGCAAGCTCGTCCGTGTAAGAGTACTGGTTCTTCGCGGTAAACCCGAGCAGTTGGCGCGCCTGGCGGTTGCACAGTTCGGTGTTGCCGATCAGGAGCGGTGCTGCCACCTGGTAAAGCCGGTCCTGCTGATCGACCCAGGCCTGCAGCGCGACGGCCTTGTCGGTAACCGGTGCCATGGGGGCTGGGGACGGTGCGGGGGTGGGTTGCGGCAAGGGAAGTGCCGACGGCGGTACAGGGACTGCCGGAGCAACCGGGGGCGGTACAGGCGGAGCGGGTTGAGGCGGCGGCGCGGGCGCCGTCGTGACGGGAGGCTGGGACGGCGGATGCGGCATCGGCCGCGGAGCAGGTGACTGCAGGGCGCAGGCACTCAGCAGGGCCAGCGGTGCCGCGAAGCACCAGCGCCACGGCAATGATGCCGTGCGCTGCGGGTCGGCAGAAACGTGAAGCTTGCTTTTCATGCTTACCTCGTCAGGGATGGAACGCGTAAAGCAATCTGACGGTCACGACATCTGCCGGCGCCGCGAAGCGCAGGCGGGCGATCAACGATAAACGATGTCGGCGCGACGGTTTTCGGCCCACGCCGCTTCGTCATGACCCGTGGCCTTGGGCTTTTCCTTGCCGAAGGAAACGGCTTCCATCTGGCCATCGGACACGCCCAGCACGGTCAGGGACTTGCGAACCGCTTCGGCGCGCTTCTGGCCGAGTGCCAGATTGTACTCGGCGCCGCCGCGTTCATCGGTATTACCCTGGATGACGATCTTGCGGCCTTTGTTCGCGCTCAAATACTTGGCGTGCGCGTCGACGACCGGCTTGGCATTGTCCTTCAGCAAGTAGCTGTCGAAGTCGAAGTAAACGCTGCGCTTGGCCAAGGGGCCGTTCGGATCGTTCAGCGGATCCTTGGTGGCGTCGACGGTGGCGACATTGCGGGTGTCGGCGGTCGAGGCGGCTGCAGCCGGCTTGGCGCTGGTGTCGGCGGTGTTTACCGGGGTCGACGAGCAGGCGGTGAGGGCAAGGGCGCCAAAGGCAATCAGGGCTGACAGTTTGATGTGATGCATGCAATTCTCCTTTTGGGATTGTCGGTTGAGAACGATTAGGAAAGAATCGAGCCTGCGCACGTTTCCGTGGACGCAGGATGCGGGAAATGATGCGAGAGAAGAGCGCCGTCGCACACGATCAGCCGGACGGAGCCAAGTCGACATTCCGATGAAAACATTAAAATCGATTCAGAAAAATATATTTCTCTAAATATATATTTCGTGGAATATAACGCCGGAGCGCGTCGAATGGCAACAAAAAATACACATGGCAAGACAGTAGTGTGGCAGCCTGAAAACGAAAAATTAATGCATATGCAAGTGCTGAAGAAGCTCCGCATCGTGATTCGCGCAGCCCAGCGGCATTCGGCGTGGATAGAAAGACGGTGCGGGATCAGCGGCGCGCAGTTGTGGATATTGCAGGAATTGCATGATTCTCCCGGTCTGCGCGTGGGCGAAATCGCCAGCCGCCTGGCGATCCATCAGACAACGGCCAGCAACCTGCTGGAGGGACTGGTGCGCAAGGAGTATGTCGTCAAGGAGCGCGATCCGGACGACCAGCGGGTGGTGAAGCTGATGCTGGCGAAGAAGGGCGGCGCCTTGCTGACGAAAGCGCCGATGCCGGCGCGGGGGCTGCTTCCCGAGGCGCTGGGCAAGCTGGACCTGGGTGCCCTGGCCGACCTCGACAAGGGCTTGCAGGGCTTGCTCGATGTGATCGAACAGGTGGATGAGGATGCCGGCCTGCAGCCCATGCCATTCATGATGCGGCGGAAGACGGGCGAGCCGTGAGACGGCGCGGGGCTTCCGTTCAGGGAGCCGCGATCGTGCTGACCGGCTGGTCGGGCAACTGCGGAGGCCGTGCGGTGGCGGCGTCCACCAGCGGTGCGAAACGCGGCGTGGCGATTGCCGCATCGCCGCAGTCGTTGCGGCGCCCGGAGGTGCTGCCAAGCGGAATGGCGTAACTCAGGCGGACCGTCGTATCCCGGACACCTTCCATCTCCTGCGAAACGCGCAGCGCCCAGCCGTCCCGCGCGAGCTTCAGGTCGAGATGATCGGCGCCCGACGTCATGCTGTAGGCGCCCTGCAATTGCGTGCAGTTGCCGAGCCGATGCGAATATTTCACGCGGTTGGAGGCGACGGCCTCGTCGCGCTGTTCGCCGACCGGAAAGAAGGACGTCAGGCGGCCGATTTCGCGTCGCCACTCGACCCGGGAACGTGCGGTCGGTTGCATGCCCACGTCGAACCGGTAGCCGAGCAGCTCGCCGAGCGCGGGCGGAGCGGAAGGCAAGTCGCCGGCTTCGGCGGCATCCGGGTTGCCCGCCATGGCGTCCACCGGGGCATTGGCATGCACGACATAGGTCGCGATACCCAGGTCCGACAGATAGCGTTGATCGTCCCAGTATTTTTTTGCGCCGACCAGGTAGCCGTTCTGTGAAATGGTGCCGGTGCCGTCGCCGCCTCCGCCGAAGCTGCGCAATTGCGAACCGGTCAGGCGGTAACGCAGGTTTCGCTTCGGCGCAAAGATGCCATTGAGGACCAGCTCGGACTGCGCGCTTTCGCGGGTGTAGAAACCGCCGGCGCCGAAACGGTCCGCCAGCTGCAGGCCGTAGTCGACCCTGACCGAGGGCGTTACGCCGAAATACTGGTCGAGCGTCGCATTCAGCTTTTCGAAGCGCGTCGCATAGCCGAGCGCAGCGCTGTCCTTCCCCATGTTGAAATAGGCGGGCGAGCCGTGATCGGCGCCGGGCAGGTCCGGAAGGCTCTGCGTGACGTCATGCGCGCGCCCGGAGGATGTGCCGGCATGGCATGACAGGCTTGCCAGGATGGCAGCGCCGAAAAGCGTCGTGAACAGCGAGCGCACGAGGTGCGGATTGATGAGCGGATGCCTGGTATTCATGTTGTCGGACGCTCAAGGTAAGGTCTGAAAATCAGTCCCGTGCTTTCAACCTGCATTTAGTGCGGCAACATCCATCAAGGTTCCCGTGTTTGCGCTACGCCGTTCGGATCTCCTCCAGCGGCCAGCGCGGCTTGACATTGAAGGCATAGTCGCGTTTCGCGGCATCGGGATTGATCTGCAGGCGCATCGCGCCGGCGAAGGCGATCATGGCCCCATTGTCGGTGCAGAATTCCAGTTCCGGATAGTACACGCGGAAGCGCCGTTTTTGCGCCGCCGCATCCAGCGCATCGCGCAGCTGGCGGTTGGCGCCGACGCCGCCCGCAATGACGAGACGCTTCAGGCCGGTCTGCTTCAAGGCCTTGAGGCATTTCGCCACCAGCACGTCGACGATCGCATCGACGAAGGCGCGTGCGACGTTGGCCTTGTCCTGTTCGCAAATGTTGGCAATGCGGTTTTTTACCAGCGTCAGCACCGCGGTCTTGAGGCCGGAAAAGCTGAAGTTCAGGTCCTTCGAATGCAGCATCGGACGCGGCAGTTCGTAGACGCCGGCATCGCCGAAATCGGCCAGCCGCGAAATCGCCGGGCCGCCGGGATAGCCCAGGCCGAGCAGCTTGGCCGATTTGTCGAAGGCTTCGCCCGCGGCATCGTCCACGGTTTCGCCCAGCAGCGTGTACTGGCCGATGCCATCGACGCGCATCAGCTGCGTATGGCCGCCGGAAACCAGCAGCGCGACAAACGGGAACTCTGGCGGATCGCTTGCCAGCAGCGGCGACAGCAGATGCCCTTCGAGGTGGTGCACGCCGAGCACGGGCTTGTCGAGCGACAGGCCGAGCCCGCAGGCAATCGAGGCGCCGACCAGCAGTGCGCCGGCCAGTCCCGGTCCCTGCGTATAGGCGATGGCATCGATCGCCGAACGCGGCACGCCGGCCTGGCGGAACACTTGCTCCATCAATGGGATCGCGCGCCGGATATGGTCGCGCGAAGCGAGTTCCGGCACCACGCCGCCGTATTCTTCATGCATCGCAACCTGGGAATGGAGCGCGTGCGCCAGCAGGCCATGTTGCGTGTCGTACAAGGCAATGCCGGTTTCGTCGCAGGAGGATTCGACGCCGAGGACAATCATGATGGGGAGCTTTTTCGAAAGCTCCATTTTAAGCGGATATCGCGCCGCCGGGCCGCCGGATTGCCTGACAGCCTGCTAACGCACCGCGACCAGGTAAAGCAGCAGCAGGTTCATCACGATGGAAATGGCCGCCACCGCCCGCCACAGCGCCACCGGATCCCGCTTGGCGAGCGGAGCCGAGGCGCGTGCGGGGAGCGGGTTGCTGGCGCCGCGGCCCAGCGCCAGCAGGAATTCTTCGGCCGTCTCGTAGCGGTCGGCCGGGTCGCGCGCCACCGCCTTCAGCAGGACGTTTTCCAGCCACATCGGGGTATCCGGCCGATAGCGGCCGGGCGGCGTCGGTTCGCCGAAACGGGGATGCTGGAACGGTTCGATCTCGCCATACGGGTAGTGGCGCGTGAGCAGCCGGTACAGCGTCACGCCGGCCGCATAGATGTCCGTCTGGCGCGACGGCGGCGCGTCGTCGAACTGCTCGGGAGCAAGGAATGAGGGCGTGCCCGCCTGCGGCGCATCCAGACCGCCTTCCTCGTCCACGCCGGACAGCGCCACGCCCAGGTCGAGCAGGCGCAGTTCGCCGTCGGCGCCAAGATGCACATTGGCCGGCTTGATGTCGCGATGGAGGATGCTGCGGCGATGCAGCGCGCCGATGGCCCGCGCCAGCTTTTCACCAAGCGCCACGGTTTCCGGCGCCGTGAAATGCGCGCCGGCGTCGAGCATCTGCTGCAGCGTCTGGCCTTCATGCCAGGTCGTCAGGTAGTAGAGGCAGCTTTTCTGATCGGGCGTGATGACCTGCGGAAAAAAGCGCGCGACCACGCGCCTGGCGAGCCACTCCTCCTGCGCGAATGCGGAACGTTCGTGCGGATCGTTCGCGCGCTCCGGCTGCAGGGTTTTCAGCACCAGCTGCCGTTGCGACTTCAGCTCGCAGACGCGATACAGCACGGTTGCAGGCGACGAATGGATGATTTCCTCCACGCGCAGGCCGTCGAGTTCCTGTCCCGGCTTCAGCAGCGGCGGCACCGGAAGCTGCTGCGACGCCGACAGCGCGTCGCGCAGCTGTGCTTCCGGCAGCGCGTCGATCCGGATCGCCAGCGCGCTGCAATTGTCGTGCGATCCGGCGGACAGGGCGGTATCGACCAGCAGCGCCGCGGTATCGGCCGCATCCAGTTCGCCCAGCGCCAGCTGCGACAGTTGCAGCGTCATGTCGTATTCGGTCATCCACGACCAGACGCCGTCCGAAGCGAGCAGCAGCACGTCGCGCTCCTGCAGCTCGCCCATGCCGTGGTCGAGCGCCACATGCGAATCCAGGCCGATTGCGCGCGTCAGTACATGGCGCATTTCCGGGCGGTCCCAGACATGGTCGGTGGTGAGTTGCGCGAGCATGCCGCCGCGCAGCAGGTACAGCCGCGTATCGCCGACATGCGTGAAATAGTAGAAGCCGCCGCGCAGCACCACGGCGGTGAGGGTGGTGGCCATGCCGGCCAGTTCCTTGCGCGCCGCGCCGTGCTTCTGCACCCAGCTATTGATCGCCCTGATGACGCGGTCGAGCGATTGCGTGACCGGCCAGGTGTCGGGCGTCGCATAGTAGTCGGCCAGCAAGCCGCGCACTGTATACTCCGACGCCTCGCGCCCGCCCTCGTTGCCCGATACGCCGTCGGCGATTGCCGCGATCATTCCCTTGGTCGAGAGTTCCGGCTCGATAGGGGTGACCATGCCGACGAAATCTTCATTGCGCTCGCGCTGGCCGGCGCGCGTCGCATGGCCGATGCTCACGGACAGGGACATGACGGGCTTTCGGGATAGGAATGCGGCAACGGGGCTTG
>JAKACN010000186.1 GCA_021821365.1 Pseudomonadota bacterium
GTCAGGGGGTAAAATGAAACCGACTTTCCCACCGCGCCGCACGCTCTTGCTCTACATACGGAGCGGCGAGCGGCGCCGTGGAAAAGTCTACGAGCGCCTTACACACAAAAATTCAGACACCCCCGAAATGTCTGAAAAAACCGATATTTCAATCATGCCAAGTTATGCGCCGCGCGACGGTTCCTGGCGGTAGAATCCGGCTTTGCTCCACGACCTCCACCTTGTCGATCCGGCATTGCCCCATCCTAGAGAGTTTTCCTTGAAGCTATCCTGCCGTCCCGAATGCGGCGCCTGTTGCATTGCGCCGTCGATCTCGTCGCCCATACCTGGTATGCCGAACGGCAAGCCCGCCGGTGTTCGCTGCATCCAGCTGGACGCGTTGAACCGGTGCATGATTTTCGGCAAACCGGAACGCCCTGCCGTGTGCGAAAGTCTACAACCATCAATGGAGATGTGCGGCGACACACGCGAGCATGCGCTGCAGTATCTATCGCTGCTCGACAGGCTCACCTCGACGCAGGATTGAAAGCATGGCGGGCGCCGCCGGCATTCCGGCAAGACATTCACGACTACGAAGGAAAACTGATGAAACTGCGTTCTGTCTGGCTGGCAATGCTTGTCGTTGCGTTGCTTGCATCGTGCGCGAGCATGTACGGGCCACGCAACGTCGAGATTCCGCTGTCGCGCCTGCAGGAAGCCGTGGCCAGCCGTTTTCCTTTCAATAACCGCTATCTCGACTTGCTGGATATTCATCTCACCAATCCGCGCGTGAGCCTGCTGCCGGATTCCAACCGTATCCTGACCAGCATGGATGCCGCAATTGCTCCGCCAATGACCAGCAAGACATGGAGCGGGAATTTCTCCGTCTCGGGCCAGCTGAAATTCGACCCGTCGCGTAACGCCCTGGTGCTTGGCGAGCCGCGTGTCGAAACCTTCAACGTGAGCGGACTCGATCCCTTGTATGCGAACCGCATCGCCGCGCTCGGCAGCATCCTCGCCGAGCAGTTGCTGAAAGACGTACCGCTCTACACCCTCCGTCCGCAGGACCTGCGTTACGCGGGAACCGCCTTCAGCCCCACAAAAATCACGACCACGCCCAACGCGCTCGTGGTAACCTTTGAGCCCGCCAGATAAGGCGCGCCGGCTCTTGACACAGCGTCAAAGGATGACGCCCTCGTTGTTAAAGAAGAGGGCAGCCGATGATGTTGCAGCGCGAGCCGCGCACTTCCGTGGCGCCCTTCCAGCGGATTTCCACTGATTCAATAAAGCACCCAACATGGACTTAGTATTCGCGCTCAAGGCGCTCATCATGGGCATTGTCGAAGGCTTGACGGAGTTCCTTCCGATTTCCTCGACCGGTCATCTCATCCTCGCGGGCAGCCTGCTCAACTTCACCGGCGAAAAGGTCAAGGTATTCGAAATCGCGATCCAGGCCGGCGCCATGCTGTCGGTCTGCTGGGAATATCGCGCGCGCATCGCCGGCGTGCTGGCGGGATTGACCAGCGACGTCAAGGCGCAGCGTTTCACCCTCAATCTCATCGTCGCCTTCATGCCCGCCGCTGTGCTCGGCCTGCTGTTCAACAAGATGATCAAGGCGGCCCTGTTTGCGCCCGTTCCCGTGGCCCTGGCCTTCATCATCGGCGGCCTGATCATCCTGTGGGTGGAACGCAAGCATGCCGCCAAGCCGGTCGTCAGCCGCATCCAGTCGGTCGACGATATGTCGATGCTCGATGCATTCAAGGTGGGCTGCGCGCAAGCCTTCGCGCTCATCCCCGGCACCAGCCGCTCCGGCGCGACGATCATCGGCGGCATGCTGTTCGGCCTGTCGCGCAAGGCAGCCACGGAGTTCTCGTTCTTCCTTGCCATCCCGACACTGTTCGCCGCGACGATCTACTCCGTGTACAAGGAGCGCGCGCTGTTCTCGGCGGGCGACCTGCCGTGGTTCGGCATCGGCGCGTTCGCCGCGTTCGTGTCCGCGTTCCTGTGCGTGCGCTGGCTGCTGCGTTATATCAGCTCCCATGACTTCACCGCGTTCGCGTGGTACCGGATCGTGTTCGGCGCCGTGATCATCGCCACGGCATATACCGGCATGGTTGCGTGGGTGGATTAGAATCCCGGGATGTTTGCGCATGACAACAACGACGCCTTGCACATCCTGCAAAGCGTCTTCGGTTACCCTTCGTTCCGCGGCCAGCAGGCCGACATCGTGAACCATGTCGCCGGCGGCGGCGACGCCCTCGTGCTGATGCCCACCGGCGGCGGCAAGTCCCTGTGCTATCAGATTCCGGCCCTGCTGCGCGATGGTGTGAGCGTCGTCGTATCGCCGCTGATCGCGCTGATGCAGGACCAGGTCGATGCCCTGGCGGAAGTCGGCGTGAAGGCGGCCTTTCTCAATTCGACACAAAGTTTCGACGAGGCGATGCGCACCGAGCGCAAGGTGCGCAACGGCGAACTCGACCTGATCTATGTCGCGCCCGAACGGCTGATGACGCCGCGCTGCCTGGAGCTGCTGGAGGCGTCGAAGATTGCCTTGTTCGCCATCGACGAGGCGCATTGCGTCTCGCAATGGGGACACGACTTCCGGCCGGAATACATCAAGTTGTCGGTGCTGCACGAGCGCTTCCCGCAGGTGCCGCGCATTGCACTGACCGCGACGGCCGACCCGCAGACACGCGCCGAAATCGCGCACCGTCTGCAGCTCGACGACGCGATGCAATTCGTGTCCTCCTTCGACCGTCCCAACATCCGCTACCAGATCGTCGAAAAATCCAACGGCCGCAAGCAGGTGCTGGATTTCATCACGGAAGAACATCCCGGCGATGCGGGGATCGTATATTGCTTGTCGCGCAAGAAGGTCGAAGAGACCGCGGAATTTCTGAACGCGCATGGCGTGGCGGCGCTGCCGTATCACGCCGGCATGGACATGGCGACACGCACCGCGAACCAGGCGCGCTTCCTGCGCGAGGATGCCATCGTGATGGTGGCAACCATCGCCTTCGGCATGGGCATCGACAAGCCGGACGTGCGCTTCGTCGCGCATCTCGACCTGCCAAAGAGCATCGAGGGCTATTACCAGGAAACCGGCCGCGCGGGACGCGACGGCGCACCTGCAGATGCATGGATGGCCTACGGCTTGCAGGACGTGGTGCAGCAGCGCCGCATGATCGACGAGTCGGAAGCCGACGAGAATTTCAAGCGCGTGCAGATCGCCAAGCTGGATGCCATGCTCGGCCTGTGCGAGACATTGAACTGCCGCCGCGTACGCCTGCTGGATTACTTCGGCCAGCCATCCGGCGCCTGCGGCAATTGCGATACCTGCCTCGCGCCGCCGGTATCCTTCGACGGCACGGTGCAGGTGCAAAAGCTGCTGTCGGCCATCTATCGGGTCGAGCAGCGTTTCGGCGCCGGCCATGTGATCGATGTGCTGCGTGGCGTCGATTCCGAGAAGGTCAGGCAATGGCGCCATGACAAGCAGTCCACGTTCGGCATCGGCAGCGAAACCAGCGAAGCGGAATGGCGCGCGATCCTGCGCCAGGTCATCGCGCTGGGACTGGTCGTGGTCGATCACGACGCCTACGGCTCGCTCAAGCTCACCGCCGAGGCACGACCGGTACTGCGCGGTGAACGTGCCGTGCAATTGCGGCAATACCAGAAGCCGGCAAAGAAAAAGCGCGACGCCGCGAAACCGAAAGGCTACGCGGAAAGCGCCCTGTCGCCCGTGGAGCAGGCGATCTTTGAAAAGCTGCGCTGGTGGCGCGTCGAAACCGCGCGCAAGCACAACGTGCCGGCCTACGTCATCTTCCACGATGCGACGATGCGCGAGATCGCCAAGGCGCAACCGGCGTCGCTCGACGACCTGCGCAGCATTTCCGGTGTGGGCGAGAAGAAGCTCGACACCTACGGGGAAGAAATCATTTCCCTGATTGCGGCGATGGGCTGACCGCGGCCCGCGCGCCGCGGCTCTTTCCTCACTTCACGTCCGACCCGCGCGGCGACTCCATCGCCAGCGTCGCGGCGGATTTGTCCGAGACGAAAACAGCCTTGTGGGTTCCGCGCAAGTCCCAGCCCAGCACCAGGCGCACATCCGTATTGCCGCGCAATGTCTTGCTCACCGCAAGGCCCGGCGGATTCACGAAGCGCTGGCTCAGGCTGGCCGCCTGTTCGCGGTATCCCTCGCGATACTGAATCACCGTTTCCAGCTGGTGGAATGGCTTCTGGTTGGTCAGGCGCGCGGTGGCAACGCCTTCCCGCGCGAGAAGCGTCGAGGTTCTTTTCGCCAAGCCATTGACGCCATTGCCGTTCGAGATTTCGAGACGCGCCGGCCTGGTCAGGGCGGGATCGTGGCGCGACGGCTGAGCGGCATCGAGCACGGCCGGTACGGCTTGCGGAGCCGGCCTCGTTTCGATCGGGCTCGATGTCACCGCTGCGGTTTGAACAAACGCCGGCTCAGGGGCAGCAGCAGCGGCGGGTGCTGCAACGGCCGCAGCGTTGACCGACGCAGGACGCGCCGCCGGCGCGGCCGTAGTGGAAGGCAGCGGGGACTCTTCGACGATTGCGGGTACGGGCTGGACGGCCGGCGGCGCGCTAGCGGCGGGCTCTACTGGCGGCTGCGTTGCCGCGACGCGCGACTTCTCATCTTCATTCAGTTGCGCGGAGGCCTGCGCAAGATTGTTGACGGCGCGCGCGTTCTTCGGATCGAGCGCCAACGCCCTTTCATAGGCCGCCACCGCGCTGGCGTAATTCTTCTGCAGGAAATAGGTGTAGCCGAGGTTGTTATAGATATGCGCGGCTTGCGGCGCACCGCCCAGCGCGGAAAGAAGTTCGGCGATCGCCTTGTCGTAGTCGCCCTGCGCAGCGTAGCTGGTGCCGAGCGCATTGTGCGCCTCGACGTAATCCTTGTTGAGCGCAAGTGCCTTGCGATACGCCTCGATGGCCAGATCGAAGCGCTGCTGCCCCTGGTAGTAGCGGCCGAGCTGGTAATAGTCCTGGACGTCGCCGCCCGAATTGCGAATGCTGAATACCGGTTCGACCCGCAACGCGGCTTTTTCCTTCTGGTCCGTCTGGTTGAGCGTGCCGCAACTCAGCAGCAAGGGAATGCTGGAGGCGAGGGGCAGGAGGCGCAGGATTTTTTTCATGATGTTCGTTCCTCTCATGCAAAGGACTTCAGTGCCCGGCCATGGCCGGCAGCAGAGCGCGCGAAATCTGGATGAACGCGGGCCCCATGAGGACACCCAGCAGCGCCGGGAAGAAGCAGAAGATCAGCGGGAACAGGAGCTTCAGCGCCACCTTCGCGGCGGCTTCCTCGGCGCGCTGGCGACGCTTGATGCGCAGGCTTTCGGCATGCACGCGCAGCGAATCCGCCACGCTGGTGCCGAAACGTTCCGACTGGATCAGCATCGCGACCAGCGAATCGATATCCTCGACGCCGGTGCGCATGGCCAGGTTGCGCAAGGCCTTTTCCTTCGCGCTGCCGGCGCGCAGCTCCAGCGTGACGAGATGCAGTTCCTCGCTGAGAATCGGCGAGGTCGCGGCCATTTCCTGCGCGATGCGTGCGATCGCGGCGTCGATGGCAAGACCGGCTTCGATGCAGATCGTGAGGAGATCGAGTGCTTCCGGAAAACGCTCGAAAATCTCGCGCTTGCGAACGTTCACGATATGCATCAGCACGAAGTTGGGTGCGAAAAAGCCGATCGCGGCGGCGGCGACGAGGATGGGCAGGATGCGATTGGCCGCCATCGTGTTCGCGCTCGCCATCAGGCCGAGCCACAGGATGGATGGCAGCGCGATGGCGAGCAGGGTCTTGGCGGCGAAGTACACGGTTGGCGCGCTGTCGCCGCGGAAGCCGGCATTCATGAAGCGCGTGCGCAGCACGGACTTCTCCCAACCTTCGGCCGGCACCGACAGCTTTGCCAGCGGGCCGGTCAGTTTGGCCAGGCGCACGACCCACTCCGCGCCCGGCTCGACACCGGCGGGCGCGGCTTCATTCAGGTGTCGCCGCAGGCGCAGCTGCACCGGGCTGGGCGCGAGGTACGAGAAGACGAACATGGCCCCTGCAAACGCGGAAATGAACACCGCGGCGAGGAACAGAAACTGGACGATGGACATGATGGAAGCTCCTTGTCTTTGCGTCACACCTTGATCCGGATGAGCTTGCGCATCCAGATCGCGCCGACGATCATCATCACCGAGATCACGGCGAGGATCTTTTCGCCGGTCGGGTCGGTCCACAGAATCCGCATGAAGCGCGGATTGACGATATTCAGCACGAGCACGAGAACGATCGGCAGCAGGCCGAGGATCCACGCCGAGAGGCGGGCTTCGGCCGAATAGACGCGGATCTGGCCGAACAGGCGCAGGCGTTCGCGCACCAGCGTGGCGATCTTGCCGAGCAGTTCCGCGAGGTTGCCGCCGGTTTCACGCTGGATCAGCACGGCGACGACAAAAAAGCCGACGTCCGTGCCGGGCACCCGCGCCGACAGATGCTTGAGGGCGTCCTGCATCGGAATGCCGTAGTTCACTTCGTCGAACACGATCCGGAATTCGGAGGCCAGCGGATCGGCCAGCTCCTGGCCCACCATTTGTATGGCGGAGGAAAACGAGTGTCCCGCGCGCAGCGCGCGGCTGATGAGATCGAGTGCGTCCGGAAGCTGCTCCTCGATGGCACGCATGCGCTTGCGCTGGGCCGAGATCACGACCGCGAACGGAATGGCGCCCGCGACAAGCCCGCACGCCGCCGCCACGGCAACGGGAACCTTCAGCAGCCAGAGCAGTGCGAACAGGCCGGCGAAGCACGCGAGCGCGGCGGCGCAAAGCCGGGCCATGCTCATCTCCAGCCCCGACTGCTCAAGCCACCGGTCGAATGTGTCGATGCGCGGAATGTGCGACAGCAAGCGTTGCAGGGCCGGCAGCTTGCTCAGCACGCGTTGCTTGAGCAGGTGAGGGTTCTCGCCGCTTTTTCCCTGGTCGGACATCAGCTTGAGGCGCTGCGCGATTCGCTTCGCCACCGGGCCGCGCGAAGCGTTCCAGGACATGTACAGTCCTTCGAGCAGGAACACCACGGCGATGAATAGCGCGATCACAAAAAGAAGGTAGGGATATTCCATGCTGGTCTCCGCTCACGTCGTCACTTCGTACAGCCGGTTCGGATCGAACATCGTTTCCGGCAGGTCGATGCCGCGCACGTGCAGGCGCTCCAGGAAGCGCGGACGCACGCCGAGCGCGTGGAAATAGCCCTGCACCGCGCCGGTCTTCGTTACGCCGGTCTGGCGGAACCCGAAGATTTCCTGCATGGTCACGATGTCGCCCTCCATGCCGGTGATTTCCTGGATGCTCACGATCTTGCGCTTGCCGTCCAGCAGCCGCGCCACCTGGACGACGACGCTGATCGCCGAACTGATCTGGTAACGCGCCACCTTGGTCGGCTGGTTCAGGCCGGCCATGCCGATCATGTTCTCCAGCCGCGTCAGCGCGTCGCGCGGGGTGTTGGCATGGATGGTGGTGAGCGAGCCTTCATGGCCGGTGTTCATGGCCTGCAGCATGTCGATCACTTCCGGACCGCGCACCTCGCCGACGATGATGCGGTCGGGACGCATGCGCAGTGCGTTGCGCACCAGCATGCGCTGCGTGACCTCGCCCTTGCCTTCGATATTGGACGGACGCGACTCCAGCCTCACCACGTGCGGCTGCTGCAGCTGCAGCTCGGCGGCGTCTTCGATGGTCACGATGCGCTCGCTGGGATCGATATAGCCGGACAGGATGTTCAGCAGCGTGGTCTTGCCGCTGCCCGTGCCGCCGGAAATGATCATGTTGATCTTCGATTTCGCGAGGGATTCCAGCATCAGCGCCATGTCCGGGATCAGGCTTTGCAGACGGACGAAATCGTCCATCGTCAGCGCCTTCGCGGAGAAGCGGCGGATCGACAGGATGGGGCCATCCACCGCGAGCGGCGGGATGATCGCATTGACGCGCGAGCCGTCCGGTAGGCGCGCATCGACCATCGGGCTGGATTCGTCGATGCGGCGGCCGACGCCCGACACGATCTTGTCGATGATCTTCATCAGGTGCGCTTCATCGTTGAACTTCACGTCGGTCAATTGCAGCTTGCCGAAGCGCTCGACGTACACCTGCTTGCTGGTATTGACCAGGATGTCGGTCACTGTCGGATCCGCCAGCAGCGGCTCCAGCGGACCGAAACCCGTCATCTCGTACTGGATGTCGCGCACCACGGCGCGGCGTTCGGCATCGTTGAGAACCACGTTTTCGGATTTGAGGAGATCCTGCACCAGCCGTTTGAGTTCTTCCTTGAGCTGCTGTTCGCCGAGGTTCTCCATGGCCTTCAGGTTGATCCGGTCGAGCAGCGTCTGGTGCAGGCGCGCCTTCAGTTCGCGATAGGCCTGGTTGTCGATGGTGCGCACACCGCCGGGCACGAGGCCGGGAACATTGCTTGCCGTTTCACCGATATTGAACTGCGATCTGAATGACATGGAGCCGCTCCTTGTTCTGTTGATCCGTCGGTCTGTCGTACTGCGCGGGACTGCTAGCGCCCGGCGCGGGCGCCGGCGTCTCGCTCGGGTTCATAGCGCTTCAGCATGCGCCGGAACCAGGGGATCTCTTCCTGCTTCTCCGCCTGCACCAGCGAAGCGCTCCACTGGTTGAGCGCCTTGGCCACCGGGCTCGCCTTGCTTAGCAGGCCGATCGGCACGCCCTGGTTGATCGACGCCGTGACCGCGTCGTAGTGGTTCGGCACGACGCGCGCAAGCTTCATGCCGAGCGATTTCTCCAGATCGGACAACTGGATGTCGCCGCCCTTGGCATAACGGTTGACGACCGGATGGACCTTGCCGGACGGATAGTCCAGCGTGTGGAACACGTCCAGCAGGCGTCGCGCGTCGCGGATCACCGGCAGGGAGACCTGCAGCACCGCGTAGATCACATCGGCCTGGTCGAGCGCCTTGATGGTCTGGGCGTCGAAATTGCAGCCGACGTCCAGCACGACGAAATCGTATTGCTCGCGCGCGAGTCCGACGATGCGGTCGATGTGTTCGGGCCGCACTTCCATGCCTTCGACCGGATTGTTCGGCGCGGCCAGCACGTCAAGGCCCGGTCCGGCCTGGGTCATGCTGGCGCCGAGGAAGGCGGCGTCGAGTCGCTGGATGTTGCGCGCGACGTCCGTCAGCGTGGTGGCGGGCGTCTGATCCGACAGGAACATCAGGGCGTCGCCGAACTGGCGGTTCAGGTCGAGCAGGGCGACCTTCCTGTTCTGTTCGACGGCCAGCATATAGGCCAGGTTGGTGGCAAGGAAGGTCGTTCCCGCACCGGACTTGGCGGAGATGAAGGAAAGCACCTGGCAGCCGCCGGGTTGCGTCGGCCTTCTCGCCAGCGTGTGCTCGATGCGCCCGATGGCGGCGCGCAGCGTGTCAGCGGTCACGGGGAGCTGCAGTACATCCTTGACGCCGGCGCGCATGGCGCCGATGACGAATTCCGGCGACACGCTTTCGCACAGGATGATCAGCTTCGCGTCGAGATGCGCGACGTCGGCGCTTTCCAGCCGGGCGATGCCGTCCTCGCTGACGGCCCGGTAGTCGATGACGATCAGGTCGGGCCGCGTCCATTTCGCGACGCGTTCCAGTTGCTCCAGGCCGCCGTCATGCAGCGTGACGCTGTGCAGGTCGCCTCCCGACTGCAGCATGTAGCGGATGCCGTCTATCGTATTGATGTTCGACGAAATGATTGCAATCTTCATGTTTTCCCCTGGACTGGTTTTCTGCTCGCTGCCTTGCTACAAGAGGCCGAGGCTCTCGGCCGGCATGACGACGGTCGAGCGCGGTATATCGACGGTGAACAAAGAGAACGGCCACATGCCGAACAGCGGCGCGTACTGCACGGGAGCGCATGCGCCGTCCTGCATCGTGCAGACCGTCACTTCGACGAAATTGATGCAGCTTGGCGTCTTGCTGACGCAGGCGGTGATGTTGTCGGTCGGATCGACGGGCAGCGGATCGGCCGCCACGCCGGCACCGGACGCATCGACCTGATTCAGGTAGCGGATGCTGACCGCGAGATTGCTGATTTCGCCGGCACCCGGAAGCTGCGCGTCGCCGCTTGCGCCAGGCTGGAAGACGGCGTAACGCTGTATGGAAGGGGCGTCCCAGACATAGCGCACCACGGCCTCGCGCGCGGCGCGGCGCGTCACCTCCTGCACGGTATTGAAGAGATAGAACAGGCGGCCCATTTCGATGATGCCGAACACGACGGTCAGGAAGGCGATGACCACCAGCGCGAACTCGACAGCCGCCGGGCCGCCCTGG
>JAKACN010000187.1 GCA_021821365.1 Pseudomonadota bacterium
GCGCCCGGACTCCTGGGGAGAATCCTCGCCGTGGATGCTCATGTTCCGCAATGCCCGCAAGTGGGTGGGATGATCGGTGGCCCGGTAGCGCAGGCTGCCGGGCAGGACAAATAACACTAGAAATAAAAAAGGCGCTCCGGTTGGAGCGCCTTTTTCATTGATCGAAGAAATTACTGGATCTTCGCTTTCTTGCGGAGCTGTTCCTGGTAGGCCTGCAGCTTTTTCTGCTGCAGCGATTCCGCGATCTGCGGCTTCACTTCGTCGAGGGTCGGGATCTTCGCCGGGCGCACATCTTCCAGCTTGATCACATGGTAGCCGTATTGGGTCTTGACCGGCGTCTCGGTGATCTGGCCCTTTTGCAGGCCGACCATGGCGTCGGAGAACGGCTTCACGAAGGAAGCGGGCGATGCCCAGTCGAGATCGCCGCCGTTGCTGGCCGACCCCGGGTCCTTCGACTGCTTGGCGAGGTCTTCAAACTTCGCGCCGCCTTTCAGCTTGGCGATGATGGCCTTGGCATCTTCTTCCTTGTCGACCAGAATATGGCGGGCATGGTATTCCTTGTCGCCGGCTTGTGCCTTGAACTTGTCGTATTCAGCCTGGATCTCGGAATCCTTGACCGGATTCTTCTTCAGGAAGTCCTGGACCAGCGCGCGAATGGCGATGGACTGGCGCGCGATTTCAACCTGGTTCTTGACGTCCGGGCTGCTGCTCAGCCCCAGCTTGTCCGCTTCCTGCATCAGGACCTCGCGGTTGATCAACTCTTCCTTGACCATGGCGCGCAGTT
This sequence comes from Pseudomonadota bacterium, assembly GCA_021821365.1. Lineage (GTDB taxonomy): Bacteria > Pseudomonadota > Gammaproteobacteria > Burkholderiales > Burkholderiaceae_D > Noviherbaspirillum. The sequence goes on from JAKACN010000187.1 coordinate 785, forward strand.
GCGGGCTGTCCGGCTGGCCTTGCGCCGCCAGCTGCTTGATCATCGTGTCAGCGCGGGACGAGGGGACGGGCTTGCCATTCACGACAGCGAGATTCTGCGCCATGGCAGGCAGCGCAACGGCTGCGACAAGCAGCATCAGCAAGCGGGCAGGTTTTAAAGTCATTATCTGTTCCTAAAAATTGCAGTGTGAGAGTGAGGTTGGGGAAATCGGGCGCGTCTTATGTTGAGCCTTGTGTGACTTCGGACGGCGCGAATGCGATGATGTTGAGAGCGTGTATATCGCTTGTCATCATGTCACGGAGGCAATCATACACCAGCCGATGACGCGCTACGCGATTTAACCCCTCAAAACGGTCGGAAACCAGTCGCACCCTGTAGTGGCCGGCGCCGGAAGCGGCGCCCGCATGGCCGGCGTGCAGATGCGATTCATCTTCCAGTTGACATTCGAGGGGAGCGAAAGTTGCAGCGAGCCGGCTGCGCATTTGTTCGATGCGATCGCTCATCGTGAATCCTTTACGTATTTCGACAAGAACAGGCTCTGGGCAATCACGAAGACAAACATCAGCCCCGTAAAACCAAACAGCTTGAAGTTCACCCAGGCCGCGGTGGAGAAGTTGTAGGCGACATAGAGATTGATCAAGCCCATGGCGCCGAAGAAGGCGGCCCACGACAGGCTCAGGCGCTGCCAGATCAGATCGGGCAGAGTGACCTGCTGTTCCATCATCAGCCGGATCAGGTTCTTCCCGAGCAGCGTCTGGCTGATCAGGAGGGCCGCGCCGAAGCACCAGTAGAGCACGGTCGGCTTCCACTTGATGAAGGTCTCGTTATGAAAATAGATCGTGGCGCCGCCGAACACCGTGATGATGACGAGCGAGACCCAGAGCATGGTGTCGACCTTTTTCCCGCGCAGGAGGAGGTAGGTGATCTGCGCGATCGTGGCAAGGATGGCAATGGCGGTGGCCAGCATGATCGGCGCCTGCGCCGCAGTGGCGACGCCGCCATTCACCAGGCTGGACAGATATTGCTGGGCCAGCGACTGCGCTGCATCCGGGTGGCCCTCCCCCCATTTGAACATCGAGAAGAACAGGATGACCGGAAAAAGATCGAACAGAAACTTCATGTCTGGTAGGTGGCTTTCGTCATTTTGGTTCGAAGCGCAAGGATGCGGAGTTGATACAGTAGCGCAATCCGGTCGGCGGCGGTCCATCCGGAAAAACATGCCCGAGATGCGCATCGCATACATTGCACATAATTTCGGTGCGTATCATGCCATGACTACGGTCCACGCGCTCGGAAACATGTTCGGGATTGATCGGTTTGAAATAACTCGGCCATCCGCAGCCGGATTCGAATTTCGCGTCGGACTCGAACAGCGGCGTGCCGCAGCACACGCAAGTGTAGACGCCATGTTCGTGGTGATCCCAGTAACGCCCTGTAAATGCCCGTTCGGTGGCGGCATGACGGGTGACTTCATAATCGAGCGGGTCGAGCATTGCCCGCCATTCTGCGTCGGTCTTGGTCACTTTTCTGTCGGTCATGATGAACAACTCACTTCCAGTTCGTTGGCCCAGTCGGGCGGGAGATTGGCGTAAGTTTCGTTGTCAGGCTGCTCATCGAAGGGGTTTTCCAGCACCGAGAGCAGTCTGGCAACTTCCGAGAAATCCTTATTCTGCGCCTTTTCTATGGCGATCTGCGCCAGGTAGTTGCGCAGCACGAACTTCGGATTGACGGCATGCATCGCGGCACGGCGAGCCGCATCGGCACTGTTTTCCCGGCGCAGGCGGGCACGGTATTGCACCGCCCAGGCGTCGAAGGCGAGCCGATCGATGAACAGGTCGCGCACCGGTGTGTCGTCAGCGGGATTGTCGACCTGCAGTTCGCCGAGGCGCCGGAAGAACAGCGTGAAATCGGCATGGTTTGCCTGCAGCAGGGCAAACATGTCGTTGATGAGCGTGCCGTCGTCCGACTCCTTGCTGCGCAGGCCAAGCTTGGCATGCAGCAGGTCGTCCAGCTTGTTTTCGAAGGCGGGCTTGTAAATCTCCAGTGCCGATTGCGCATCCTCGATATCGCCGATGAGCGGAAGGAGGGCCTGGGCAAGCGCATAGCAGTTCCACTGGCCGATCTTTGGCTGCATCTGGTAGGCGTAGCGTCCCTGGTGGTCGCTGTGATTGCAGATATGCCCCGCATCGAAGGCTTCCATGAAACCGAACGGCCCGTAGTCGATGGTGATGCCGAGGATCGACATGTTGTCCGTGTTCATTACGCCGTGCATGAAGCCGACGGCCTGCCATTGCGCAACAAGATCGGCAGTGCGGCGCGTGGCTTCGCGGAGCAGTGCCTGACAGGGATTCGGCACGGTGCGCAGGTCGGGATAGAAGCGGTCGATGACATAGTCCGCCAGCACCTGCAATTCTTCCCGGCGATCCCGGTATGACCAGTGTTCGAACGAGCCGAAGCGGATGAATGTCGGCGCCAAGCGGGTGGCAACCGCGCCGGTCTCGGGAGATTCGCGCATCACGGTCATGTCCGAGCCGACAACGCTGAGCGCGCGCGAACTAGGAATGCCGAGCGCCGCCATCGCTTCCGAGCACAGGAATTCGCGGATCGATGAGCGCAGCACCGCGCGCCCGTCGCCCATGCGCGAATAGGGCGTCAATCCCGATCCCTTGAGCTGCAACTCCATCCTGCCGCCGGCACTCGGCGCGTCGCCGAGCAGGACTGCGCGGCCGTCGCCAAGCTGGCCGGCCCACACGCCGAACTGATGTCCGGAATAGACGGCGGCCAGCGGGATCGATTCGGGCAAGCCCCGGTTGCCGGCGAAAGTTTCGAGGAACGCCGTCTTGCCGAATTCGGCAGGATCCAGGCCGATCAGTTCGGCCGCCCTCGTGCTTGCGCCGACGAGGTAGGGCGCGGGAATCGGCGTAGGGAGCAGGCGCGCATAGAATGCGGGCGGCAGGCCCGCATAGGAATTTTCGAGCGGGAGGGTCTCCGTGCGATGGAGCCCGAAACTGCATTCAGGGGCGTTCATGTTGAATCCTTGCTGTCACGCACGCTTTTGCGCGATCTGCCCGGCCGGCGGCGTGCTGGCGGCGAGCTCCGGATAGGCGAGGTTCGTCAGGGCGTCCGGTTGCCTGATGAATATGCGTCCGTATCTGGTCTGTACCAGGCCTTTTTGTTCCCACAGGCGGAGCAGCTTGGCAATGCTTTGCCGCGATTTTCCCAGCAGTTGGCCGATCTCTTCCTGGGTCAGCGGAATCTCGCGCCCTCCCGGGATGGTTCTCACGCTCATCGGGGAAGGCTTGATATGCGCCAGTTCCAGCAGGCGCCGCGCAAGGCGTTGCTGCAGGGGCGCCGTGGCCGCTTCTTCCACGAGGTCGAACGTCGTGCGCAATCGCATGCTGAGGATTTTCGCGAAGCGCTCGCAGATCGCGGGATAGCGCGCAATCAGGCGCTTGAAATCGGACTTCGCATGAAACAGCAGAATTGTCCTTCCCGATGCGTGACCATCATGCGAGCGCGGCATGCCGTCGAACAGCGACATTTCGCCGAACCAGTTCGGGGCATCGAACACCGAGATCGTGGTTGCATGGCCGTCGGCAGTGGTCCGCGTGAATCGGACCGAGCCGCTGGCAATCGTGTACAGCCCATCGGCCGCTGCACCGCGTGCGATCACCAGTGCGCCGTCCTCCGCGATCCGCAGCCTGCCGCAGGCCGCAGCCTCGGCGATCGCCTGCTCCGGCAGTCCGGCCAGCCAGGATCTTCTCAGCAGTTCGCTTTTGTCGATCTGGTCGACGATTCGGATTGGCATGACAATTGTTAAAAAATTGACAGTGTTGCGAAAAGCGATCTGTCGATACTGCGTTCTCCGCAGAGACTTGGTCGCGCCGACGAGATGTTGCCTTACATTGATCATGCGGCTTTGCGCATTGCGTCGCGCACCCTATTTTGACAGAGAAGGAGACGACCCACATGAGTGCATCTGAACACCTCGATTTCCCATCGCTGAAGGACAGCGTATCGGCCGAAGAATGGCAAACACGCGTCGACCTGGCCGCCTGCTACCGGCTGGTCGCGAATTTCGGCTGGAGCGACCTGATCTTCACGCACATCACGGCGCGCGTGCCGGGAACGGAGGATCAGTTCCTGATCAACCCGTACGGAATGATGTTCGACGAGATTACCGCGTCGTCGTTGGTGAAAATCGATCTTGAGGGAAACAAGCTCGACGAATCGCCGTTCCCGGTCAACCCTGCCGGCTTCACCATCCATTCCGCCATCCACGCCGTGCGGCATGACGCGCAATGCGTGCTGCATGTGCACAGCGTCAACGGCGTCGCCGTCTCGGCCCAGAAGAAGGGGCTGCTTCCGGTCTCGCAGCAGTCGATCTTCGTGCTGAACAGCCTCGCGTATCACGACTACGAAGGACTGGCATTGAACGAGGAAGAAAAGCCGCGTCTTGTCGCGGATCTGGGCGACAAGAACTACCTGATGCTGAGGAATCATGGTTTGTTGACATTGGGCAAAACAATCGCGGATGCATTCGTCAACATGTATATCTTTGAGGCCGCATGCATGATCCAGGTGCGGGCACAGGCCGGCGGCGGCGAGCTGGTGACGATTCCCAATGACATCATCGACGGCGCGCAGCGCCAGGCAAGGACGGTGACGAAGGGGCAGGGCGGAATACTCGCGTGGCCCGGACTGTTGCGCCGCCTGGACCGGATTGATACCTCCTATCGAACTTGAGCGCGGACAGGAATCGGAACTTGGAGAGAGCCGGACGTACCTCCCTGGTGCCTTGCATGACGCGCCTGCTCCGGGCAGGAGTCATGACGTGCTGACGCTGGAGTTTTTCGAATCGATGCTGCGGCGCGTAATGGCTTGTCAGAAAAATGCCATCTGCAGGAAGGTTGTCGACTGAAAAGTCACATGCGGGACATTGATGCGTCGCACCATCGAAAGTCGTTGACGATATTAGTACGGTCGTTCAAAAATCACGCTATAAATTTAGTGGCAACACTCTAATCAAAAAGGCAGGAGGCAATATGTCACAGTATATGAAGAGCCCATTGATGGGCCAAATGATGGGCCAGCCATTGCTCATTTCCAGCATCATCCAGCACGCGGACCGCTATTTCGGCAGCAATGAAATTGTTTCGCGTCGTGTCGAGGGCGACATCCATCGTTATACCTATCGCGACTGCCACCGGCGGGCACGCCAGATGGCCAATGCCCTTGGCAGCCTGGGCGTGAAAATGGGCGATCGCGTTGCCACACTGGCCTGGAATGGCTACCGCCACATGGAGCTGTATTACGCCATCTCCGGTTCGGGCGCGGTCATGCACACGATCAATCCCCGCCTGCATCCGGACCAGATCGCCTACATCGCCAATCATGCGGAAGACCAGTACCTGTACTTCGATATGACTTTCCTGCCGCTGGTCGAAGCCTTCGCCGCGAAGTGCAAGACGGTCAAGGGATTCGTGATGATGTGCGACAAGGACCGCATGCCGCAGGACTCCAAGGTGCCCAACCTGATGTGCTACGAGGACCTGATCGACAATAGCTCGGACCAGTACGAGTGGCCGCTATTCGACGAGAATTCCGCATCGAGCCTGTGCTACACCTCGGGCACAACCGGCAATCCGAAAGGTGCGCTGTATTCCCACCGTTCGACGGTGCTGCATTCCTACGCGTCGACCATGCCGGATGCGCTCAACGTCTCGTCGCGCGACGCGGTGCTGCCGGTGGTGCCGATGTTTCACGTGAATGCGTGGGGTCTGCCGTATTCCGTGCCGCTGACCGGCGCGAAAATGGTTTTCCCTGGCGCGGCGCTGGACGGCAAGTCGATCTACGAGCTGTTCGAGGAGGAGAAGGTGACCTTCTCCGCCGGCGTGCCGACGGTGTGGCTCGGCCTGCTTACCTACGTAGGACAAAACAACCTGAAATTTTCGACGTTCAAGCGTACTGTCATTGGTGGTTCCGCCTGCCCGCCGGCGATGATGAAGACCTTCCGCCATCAGTACGACGTCGAGGTGGTGCATGCATGGGGCATGACGGAGATGTCTCCGCTTGGCACGGCCTGCACGCTGCAGGCGCATCACATGGGTTTGCCGGAAGAAGAGAAGCAGTCTATTCTTGAGAAGCAGGGGCACGCCATCTTCGGCGTCGATATGAAGATCGTCGACGACATGGGCAAGGAACTGCCCTGGGACGGCAAGACCTATGGCAACCTGCTGGTGCGCGGGCCGTGGATCATCAGCGGCTACTTCAAGGGCGAAGGCGGCGACGTGCTGCAGGATGGCTGGTTCCCGACGGGCGACGTCGCCACGATCAGCCCCGACGGCTACATGCAGATCACCGATCGCAGCAAGGACGTCATCAAGTCAGGGGGAGAGTGGATCGGTTCGATCGACCTGGAAAACATCGCGATGGCGCATCCCGCCGTGCAGCAGGCTGCGTGCATCGGCGTGTTCCACCCGAAATGGGACGAGCGTCCGCTGCTCGTCGTGGTGAAGAAGCCCGGCGCGGAAGTGACCAGGGAAGAGCTGATCAAGTTCTATGACGGCAAGATCGCCAAATGGTGGACGCCCGACGACGTAGCCTTTGTCGATGCCTTGCCGATCGGCGCGACCGGCAAGATTCTGAAGAACCGTATTCGTGAGCAATTCAAGGAGTACAAACTACCGACAGCCTGAGATCCCAAGACAGAAAAGCAGAAGCCAATCAGCCATCGTTCCATAACTACAAGCACCGACCTAAGGAAAAGAGACAAATGATGAAAACGATTCGTCCCCTCGCACTGGCGTTTTCCGTGGCAGCTGCATTTGCGCCTTCCGTTCATGCCGACACGATCAAGATCGCGATGATCGAAACCATGTCGGGCGCATTTGCACCTATCGGCCAGAATCAGTTGAACACCTTCCGCATGTTCACCGAAATGGCCAATCAGCAGAAATGGGCTGGCAACCATACCGTTGAGGTGACTGCGTTCGACGGCAAGGGCAGCCCGCAGGAATCGCTGAACCAGCTCAAGACGGTGATCGACCAGGGATATCGTTTTATCGCCCAGGGCAATGGTTCGGGCGTGGCGCTGGCGCTGATCGACGCTGTCAACAAGCACAACGAACGCAATCCAGGCAAGGAAATCGTTTTCCTGAACTACTCGGCGATCGATCCGGATCTCACCAACAGCAAGTGCAGCTTCTGGCACTTCCGCTTCGACGCCAATTCGGACATGAAAATGGAGGCGCTGACCTCCTACATGGCAAAAGACCAGAACATCAAGAAGGTCTACATCATCGGCCAGAACTATGCGCACGGCCACCAGGTGACACGCGCGGCGAAGGAGTTCCTGAAGCGCAAGCGCCCGGATGTCCAGATCGTTGGCGATGACCTGCACCCGATTGCGACGGTGAAGGATTTCGCTCCTTATGTCGCAAAGATCAAGGCATCGGGCGCTGATACCGTCATTACGGGCAACTGGGGCGCCGACCTGGCGTTGCTGGTCAAGGCGGCCAAGGATGCCGGCCTGACCGCCAAGTTCTATACTTACTACGCTGGCACGTCGGGCGTACCCACGGCGATGGGCGGCGCTACCGCGGGCATGGTGAAACAGGTTGCGTACTGGACGCCGAACAATGAGACCTTCTCGGGCAAGGAACTCGCGGAAGCGTTCAAGAAGAAATACAACGACGACCTGTACGTGACCGACATCTATACCGTTGTCCAGATGGTGGCCAAGGCAGCGAAGGAAACCAATTCGGTCGATCCGGTGAAAGTGGCTTTCGCCATGGAAGGCATGAAGGTCAAGGCGATCAACGGCGACGTGGAAATGCGCAACGTCGATCATCAGCTGCAGCAGCCGCTTTACATCTCCACCTGGACCAAGGTCGACGGCAAGAAGATCAAGTATGACCAGGAGAATACCGGATACGGCTGGAGCAACGATCAGAAGGTCGAAAGCTATGTGGCTACCCAGCCGACTTCATGCCAGATGAAGCGTCCGGCACGTCCGTCCTGATCATCACATCATGATCGGCATGGCACCCCAATGGTCCATGCCGATTTCCGCTGTCAGCCAGCGGAAAAGAATAAAACCACACCTTATCGCGCAACGCTGGGCGAATGCCCGCGCTCGGACAAGTGATGCGGCCGCCGGGAGGAGCGACGCGGCGGTCGGGTCTCGGCCTTTCGATTCACAGCACAGACATCGCGTGAGAGGAGAAGATCATGACAGACAGCAGCTAGCATCTCGCAATATCAATGCTTTACACAGGGTATAACCATCGATATGCTGTACGCACAAGATCTATAAGGACGAGACAAATGGCTACTCACCTGAAATCCCTGATCTTACCGCTCTCGCTGGCAGCTGCATTCGCCATCCCCGCGACAGCCGGTGCGGAAGTCGTGAAAATGGCTTTCATCGATCCGTTGTCGGGGCCGTTCGCTCCGGTCGGACAAAACATTCTCAAGAGCTGGCAGTTCATCGCCGAGAAGGCAAATGCCGAACACTGGGCGGGCAACAACACCTTTGAAATCGTCGGCTTCGACAACAAGGCCAGCCCGCAGGAGTCGCTGAGCCAGCTCAAGGCGGCGATCGACCAGGGCTACCGCTATGTCATCCAGGGCAACGGCTCGGGCGTCGCCCTGGCGCTGATCGATGCCATCAACAAGCATAACGAACGGAACCCCGGCAAGGAAATCCTCTATCTCAACTATGCCGCGGTCGACCCCGATCTCACCAACAGCAAGTGCAGTTTCTGGCATTTCCGGATCGATGCCAACAGCGACATGAAGATGGAAGCCATGACCTCGTACATGGCCAAGGACCCGAACATCAAGAAGGTCTACATCATCGGCCAGAATTATTCGTTCGGGCACCAGGTGACGCGTGCGGCGAAGGAATACCTGAAGCGCAAGCGGCCCGATATCCAGATCGTCGGCGACGACCTGCATCCGATCGGCCAGGTGAAGGATTTTTCGCCCTACGTCGCGAAGATCAAGGCCTCCGGTGCCGATACCGTCATCACCGGCAACTGGGGCGCCGACCTCGCGCTGCTGATCAAGGCCGCGAAAGACGCCGATCTGAAGACGAATTTCTACACCTACTATGCCAGTACCACCGGCGTGCCTACGGCAATGGGTGCAGCGGGCGCGGAACACGTGAAATATACCGGATACTGGAATGCGAACAACGAGAAGTTCGTCGGCAAGGACATCGTCGAAGGCTTCAAGAAGAAGTACAACGACGACTACTACACGATGGCGACCTATACCGGTCTGCTCATGATGGGCAAGGCCATCAAGGAAGCCAGGACGACTGACCCTGTGAAGATCGCTTTTGCACTCGAAGGCATGAAGGTGCAAAGCCTGAACGGCGAAGTCGAGATGCGCAAGACCGACCACCAGTTGCAGCAGCCGCTCTATATCGCGACGTGGACCAAGGTCAATGGCAAGGATGTGAAGTTCGACCAGGA
>JAKACN010000011.1 GCA_021821365.1 Pseudomonadota bacterium
ATACCGCCTCATTGAATTTGCCGGGGATGAATGTATAAGGCTAAAAGCTTCTGTGTCCACAAAAAACACTCGGCGTGCCCCACGAAAGGCACGAAAAAGCCCCGGAAAACACATTGGTTTTCGTGCGTTTCGTGTCTTTCGTGGACAATAAAAGTGCACTTCAATAAGCGCTCAACCGCGCCCGGCGATCTGCGTGGTAATTCGTATCGCCGAGCAGTTCCTGCGCGACGCGCTGGCGTTTCATGAAGAAGCCGATTTCGAATTCGTCGGTCATGCCGATGCCGCCGTGCATCTGCACGCCCTCTTGCACCGCAAGCGCGGCGGTTGCGCCGGCGCGCGCCTTGGCGGCGGATGCCATCGCTGATGCATTGTCGTTGCCTTTTCCGTTACCCTCATCCAGCATCTGCTGGCTGCGCAAGATCAGTGCGCGGGTGATCTCGATTTCCGTGTAGAGATGCGCCGCGCGATGCTGCAATGCCTGGAATTCGCCGATGATCTTGCCGAACTGCTTGCGCTCTTTCAGGTAATCAAGCGTCCGCGCGAACGCTTCATCCGCGATGCCGAGCAGTTCCGATGCCAGTGCGACGCGGCCGGCATCGAGCGCCGCTTCGAGGATTGACCAGCCCTCGCCCTGCGCACCGATCAGCGCTGCGGCATCCAGGTCCACATCGGCAAAGAAAATGCGCGCCGCATTGTGCGCGTCGACCATGGCCGTGCGCTCCACTGCCACGCCACGCGCGTTGCGGTCGATCAGGAACAGGCTGATGCCGTCCGAATCCCTCTCCTTGCCGGAAGTGCGCGCAACAACGATCAGCGTGTCGGCAACATGGCCGTCGACCACGAAGGTCTTCGCGCCGTTGAGCCGAAAACCATTTCCATTCGGCGTTGCACGCAGGGCCTGCTGTTCGGGGCGATGCTTGCTGCTCTCATCGAGCGCCAGCGTCATGACGATCTTGCCGGCGGCAATCGCCGGCAGGTATTTCTGCTTCTGTTCGTCCCTGCCATGGCGCGCAAGCAGGGACGCCGAGAGCACTGCCGTCGAAAAGAAAGGCACCGCGCCGAGATTGCGGCCGATCGCCTCCATGACGACACCAGCCTCGACATGCCCCAGGCCGAGGCCGCCGTAGCTCTCCGGAATGAGTACGCCGGTGAATCCCATGTCGGCAAAGCCTTGCCAGAGTTCGCGTGAGAAACCCGCTTCGTCGCCGCTGTCGCGCAGCTTGCGCAACTGCGAAACCGGCGCATTCTCGCGAAGGAAAACCATCGCGCTGTCGCGCAGCATTTCCTGTTCCTGGTTCAATAAGATAGCCATGTCAGATCCGTATCGGTGAGTGTCAGCCTCAAGCGTCCGGCAGGCCGAGGATGCGTTTCGCGATGATGTTCAGCTGCACCTCGCTGGTGCCGCCTTCGATGGAATTGGCTTTGGTCCGCAACCAGGCGCGCGCTTGTTCGCCGTCGCGACTGCGTTCGCCGTCCCATTCCAAGGCATCGGCGCCGCCAGCGGCCATCAGCAGTTCATGCCTGCGCTTGTTCAACTCGGCGCCGTAATACTTGAGGACCGAGGAAAACGCCGGATCACCGCGCCCTTGCCGCGCGAGATCGCTGGTGCGTTCCAGCGTCAGGCGAAATGCGGCCTCGTCGATCTCGAACATCGCGACCTGGCTGCGCAGCATTGGTTCGTCGAGCCTGCCATTCGCATCAAGACCAATGGCCGCGCTGGCGAATGCGCCCAGCGGGCGGCTCACTGCACGATCGCCGACGGCGCCGATCATTTCGCGTTCGTGCGTCAGCAGGTATTTGGCGATCTCCCAACCGCCGTTCGGCTGGCCGACCAGATTTTCCTTCGGCACCTTCACGTTGTCGAAAAAGGTCTCGCAGAACGGCGACTTGCCGGAAATGAGCGTAATCGGGCGCGCCGAGACACCGGGCGACTCCATGTCGAACAGCAGGAAGCTGATGCCGGTGTGCTTCTTCGCACTGAAGTCGGTGCGCACGAGGCAGAAGATCCAGTCCGCCTTGTCGGCGTAGGATGTCCAGGTCTTTTGCCCATTGACGATGAAATGCTCGCCCTGCTCCTCCGCGCGGGTTTGCAGCGATGCCAGATCGGAACCGGCATTCGGCTCGGAATAGCCCTGGCACCAGCGGATTTCGCCGCGCGCAATTTCAGGCAGAAACCTGCGCTTCTGCTCCTCGGAGCCATACTTGAGCAAGGCTGGCCCAAGCATCCAGATGCCGAAGCTCTGCAAGGGCGCCCGGCAACCAAGGTCCTGCATCTCCTGGCGCAGGACCTTGCCCCGCTCCTTCGACAAGCCGCCACCGCCATATTCGCGTGGCCACTCCGGGACAGTCCAGCCGCGGTCCGCCATGCGCTGCATCCAGCTGCGCTGCGCTTCCGACCGGAACACGAACCTTCGCCCGCCCCAGCAAATGTCGTCCTCGCCCTGCACGGGCTGGCGCATCTCGCTCGGGCAATTCTCTTCGAGCCAGGCACGCACTTCCTTGCGAAACGCGTTCAGGTCTTCCATGGTTTTCTCCTGGTCAGGGACTTAGCCGCTCCTTTCGACATGCGCTTTCGCGCCAGCAGCCGAAAAACAAGCCGATCTTTCGAAAACGAGTTGAAATCGTAGTGAAGCAACGCATTTTTATAGCGTGGAGATCGCGCAGATGTCAATACCGTTTTTACGAAAACTTGACACGAACCAGATCGGCAAGCGACGCGCGAACTGACGCGCAACCGGCGCGAGACCCGCAGGAGAAATGCGAGACGTTGCGGCAGAAGAAAAAAGACGGAATCAGTCCGCGAGGATTCCCAGGAACAGTGGACGCACAAAGAGCTCGACCGCGTTGTCTGCCGTGATGTCGGGCACCCAGCGGTCGAGAACGACGGACGCATTGATCATGCCGCTGACCTGGTAGGCGGCAATCGTCTGGTCAAGGGGACGGATCGAACCGTCCTTCATGCCGTCGACGAGGAAACTGACGAAGCGCTGGCCGAGCTGGTTGATGGTCTTGAGCTTGTCCTCGCGGATGTCGTCCGGCAACTCGTTCCAGGCGGACATGCGCAGCAGCGGACCATGCTCCGAAAACTGGAATCGGACCAGCGCGCGCGACACGGCGCACAGCTTGTCCCAACCGTTGCCGGACGCCTTGAGCGCGATCATCTGCATGTGCCTTGTCACCGTGAAGGTGCGTTCAAAGCAGGCGGAAATCAGCTCTTCCTTGTTCGGATTATGGTGATAGAACGAGCCCTTGGTGACGTTCAGGCGAGCGGAAATGCGATCGACCGACGCTCCCCGGTAGCCGGCTTCGTTGATCAAACTCGTCGCTGCGCGGAGAAAGGCATCCTGTGTCGTGTCGGCGCCATCCGGTGCATGCGCCAGTTCCTCGTCCAGCGCCGTGGAACTCCAGCGCGAACCTGGCGCCGCCAGGCCGCCAATCAGCACGTCGCTCATGCGTTCGGCGATGAGTTCATGATCTGCCGGATCGTAGCGCGAACTCCATCGCATGGCGCCGATCGTCAGCGTCAGCAGCAGGTGGCTGCGCGCGTTCAGCGCAATGCGGTTGGCGCGCCGCGCCGCATCGCTCGCCAGGAGTTTGCGTACGCGACGAAACATGTCAGTATAAGCAGCGTACACCGCCTCGGCATGCGGGCTGGCCAGCATTTGCACGTCCCGGAAGGTCATCATTTCCGGCGCTTCTCCGGCCTGTATCCTTGCCAGCCTGGCAACGAACAGCCCGATGAACTGGCGGATGCGCTCCTCCGGCGAAGGCGCCGCGGCGGCCGACGAGATGATGTCGTTGATCACCTCGACCGAACGCAGCATGCAGGCCACCACCAGGTCTTCCTTCTTCTTGTAGTAGTAGGTGATGCTGTTCGTGCTCAGGCCCACACGCCCCGCGACGTCCGACAGCGTCGCGCCTTTCATGCCATGCTGGTTGAACAGCTGGGCGGCGGCATGCAGGATGGCATCGCGCTTCCTCGCATAACGCTGTGTCATTCGGCCTGCCTGCGGTGCTTTGTCCATGGATGAAATGCATTGAGCGTTGAAATGGTCGGCGGATTATACCGTTGCCGAACGACGGCACCGCCGGTTTCCGGTTCCGGCCAGCCTGCGCAGGGAGTTTCGCGCGCAGCGACATACCCATCTCTTCAAAAAAAACAACTGGGTGCAAGTCCGAGTTTCGGGCTCCACGAAATTCCAGGGGTTCGCGCAGATGAATTTTCGAAAGCGCTTCCCCGCCCCCCCTGTTACACCCAGAGCGATATGGGTGTCCACGGAAAACACAAAACACGCAGAAATAAATCTGCGAAGCCTTCCGAGCCTTTCGTGTTTTCCGTGGACATCATTATTCGACCGCGAATCAAATCTTCCGCCCCTTTTTCATCTCCCCGATACAGCGAGGTCATTATCGCTTTACGTGGTGAGTCCTATGTTAATATCGCATAGCCACTCAGCATACCGCTTTCACGAAAATTTCACAGAGGTTGAAGTAGCAGGCATGAGCGCCAACGCATCATCTATCACCGGGCAGCCGGGCCTGCCGCCGGACGAAGCGGCGTTTCATGCACAGGTGCGCCGCGACCTGCCGCGCAATTTCGCGGCCAATCTCGTGCATGGCATGCTGGGCGTGACCGGTTTCCGTCTGGTGACCGCGCCCACCTTCGTGCCGGCCTATATCTATCTTCTGTCCGGCTCGAAAATCGCCGTCGGGCTTGCGCTCGGCGCGCAATATCTCGGCATGGCGCTGTCCTCGATCTGGGGTGCGACGCTGATCGAACACCGGCGCCGGGTGATGCGCGTCGTCTACAACGTGGGATGGCTGATGCGCGCACAAGTGCTCGGCCTTGCCCTGTCGGCCTACCTGCTGTCCGGCCGTATGGCCCTCGTGGCCGCCTGCCTGTTCCTTGCCCTGTTCGGATTCTTCAACGGCATGCAGAGCGTAACCTTCAGCTTCCTCATGTCCAAGGTCATTCCGGTGGAGCGGCGTGGGCAGTTGACCGGCATGCGCAATTTCCTCGGCGGACTCATCGCCTCGGGCGTTGCCTATCTGGGCGGCCGTTACCTTGTGGAGGGAAACGTCCTCGGCAATGGCTATGCCACAACCTTCCTGGCAGCCTTTGTGCTGACCAGCATCGGCATCTCGGCGCTGACCTTCGTGCGTGAGCCGGATACTCTGGCGGTCAATGCGCAATCCGACTTGTGGGAGCGCATGATGCAGGTACCGGCGATCCTGCGTGCCGATGTGCACTACACCCGTTTCTTCATTGCCCGCACGCTGGCGGCGCTTGGGGCGACGGCACTACCCTTTTATGCCATCTATGCCGGAAGATCCGTCAACCTCTCCGGCGCCATGCTCGGCTACCTCTCACTCGCTTTCCTGCTGTCGCAGACCGTGAGCAATCTGGCTTGGGGTGCGATGGCTGACCGGCATGGCTATCGACGGGTCTTCCTGGTGAGCATGGTGCTGTGGACGGCCTCGACGATCGGGCTGATGCTCTCGCACGATCTGATAGGAATCCTGCTCGCATTCTGCGGGCTTGGCGCGGGTTTCGGCGGCTATTTCGTGGCGTCGCAAAACTTCGTGCTGGAATTCGGTGCGCTGCATGAGCGGCCGATGCTGATTGCCGTATCCGATACGGCCTCGCACCTGATGATGGCGACCGGCCCGCTGCTGGGCGGGATGATCGCGCAAGGCTTCGATTTCATCTATGTGTTTTGGCTTGCCGTCGCCGTCAAGGGATTGTCGATCCTGGCGATTCTGCGCGTGGAGGAGCCGCGCTACCGCCTGCAGCGCGTCCATACCGAGGACGACTGAGGCGCGCGGCGCGTGTCGGGAAAGATTTTTACCAGGACTGGGCTGGCGCGCGGTCGGCGAATGATTTTCTCAGCTCGCCGGCGGCGGCTTGCGCCGTCTGCATGACATCCTCGTAGTAACCCGAACCCGGCGTGGACGTTCTCGGCAAGGCAGCCTGCACCGCAGCGATGCGTTGCGCCTGCTCCTTCTTGCCAAGCCCAGTATCGGCCGCAATGCGCGCAATCTCGATGGAGGCACGCGCCTCGGCTTCCTTCGCGCCGAACAGCGCATCGGCATCCCTGCCGAAGAACTCGCGCCGAACGCTGCTGATCCGCCTGAACATGTCGGCAGCATCGATGACATCCTCGCCACGCCGCTCGGCAAGCAAGGCCGCCTCGGTGTCGCGATACGCGAGGTAGGTCCGCAACAGCTGCCCCGCCCGATCCGCGGCATGCGCCGACAGGCCCGTCTGCACGGCCTGTTCGACGCGGCTCAGCTCATCGTCGCGGTAGTCCGGGGGAAGCGCCCGCAGCACGACGTCCAGCTTGTCGGTCGTACGCGCATCGATCTCGACGTCGCCGTTCCCTGTTTCGCGGAAGATGGCGCGGTTGTACTGTGAGGTAATCAGGTTTTCCTGCGGCGCGGCGGGTGCCACCGACGCGCGCGCCAGGCGCTCCAGGCGGGCCATTGCCTGGTCCGGCGCGTCATATTGCAGTTGAAGGGGATAAAAGTAGACGACACCGGCCATCCAGGCCAGGGGCAGTGCGATAACGATGGATCTGGAAGTGACTCTCATGACTTCCTCACCGTCCGGCATGTTCCGAACCAGCATTGCCGCGGCGCGGCAAGCATTCCCAAACCAGTGACCCTATGCTTCAACATGGTTCTCCCCCAGTAAGAACTTCGCTCATCGGACCCGCCAGCGGCATGGAGCGGCGGCAACATCGAGAGGTGAATCGTATCCAGGACGGACGGGGATGCTACGTGACGTGGAACACCATGCTTGTCTCCTTGTCGCTTTTTATTGACGTCTGCCGGTGCAGGATGGCTGTAGGATTAAAAGCATCGGTCAGCGTTACGCTTAATAATATATACATAAGGAATGTTTTTGCAAGCAGAGAGCGCAAGGACTGCGGTTCTGCGCAAACAGCTTGTAACTATTGATTAAAACTCTCCTGACCTCCGTCGCAAAGCACATCGCCCCGCGATCGGCATGACCGCCGAGCGATGTTATTTCCGATTCGCACTTGATCCAGTCACCGCACAGCGCTCGCCGTCAGCGCCGCCGCATCCGGCTTGAACTGGAGTGACTTGTACTCCAGGAATTCTTCCAGTCCATATGGACCCATTTCGCGGCCGCCGCCCGACTGCTTGTAGCCGCCAAAGGGCGCGCCGAGGTTGAACGCGCCGCCGTTGATGTCGACCTGCCCGGTGCGCATGCGCCGCGCGAACTTCAATGCGTGTTCATCGCTGCCCGACCAGACCCCGCCGGCGAGGCCATACGCCGTGCCGTTGGCAATCTTCACTGCATCGTCTTCATCGCGATAAGTGATGATCGACAGCACCGGCCCGAAGATCTCCTCCTGTGCAATGGTGCTGTCGGGCTTCACGCGCCCGAAGATCGTCGGCTTCACGTAATAGCCCTTCGGCAATCCATCAGGCGCCTCGGGTCCGCCGCACAGCAGCTCCGCGCCCTCCTCGATGCCCTTGCGGATATAGTTGCGCACCCGCTCGCGTTGCGCCCCCGAGACCAGCGGCCCCAGCTTGGCGCTGCCGCCGAAGGGATCGCCGACGGTGAAGTTCTTCGCCGTCTCCATCGCCAGTTTCGCCACTTCTTCATAGCGCGATTCCGGTACCAGCATGCGCGTGTGCGCCGAGCAGGTCTGGCCGCTGTTGAGGAAGCAGGCATTGACCGTGCCCTTGACTGCCGCCGGCAGGTCGGCGTCATCGAGAATGACCGATGCGGATTTGCCGCCGAGTTCCAGCGCCACGCGCTTGACGCCGGCCGACGCCACTTCCGAGATGCGCTTGCCGGCACGGGTCGATCCGGTGAACGAAATCATATCCACCTCCGGATGGCGCACCAGCGCTTCACCGATCACCGGGCCGGTGCCGGTGACGAGATTGAACACGCCCGCCGGCAGTCCCACGGAATCGATCACATCAGCCAGCACGAACGCGTTCAGCGGCGCGACCTCCGATGGCTTGAGGACCACCGTGCAGCCGGCCGCCAGCGCGGCAGCGACCTTCGCGGCGATCTGGTGCAAGGGATAGTTCCACGGCGTGATGCACACCACGACGCCGACCGGCTCGCGCACTACCAGCGAATTGCCGGTGACCTCCTGCCACTGGAAGGCATTCACCAGCTTTGCGTAGATACCGAAATTGGCGACGGGTGAGCCGACCTGGATCATGGCCGACAGTTTCAGCGGCATGCCGACTTCACCCGCGATGATCTTCGCGAGTTCCTCGCTGCGCGCTTTCAATCCTTCCTGGATCTTGCGCAGGTAGTCGCCGCGCATCGCCGGCGTGGTCGTGCTCCAGCTGTCAAATGCCGCGCGCGCCGCGGCCACGGCGGCATTGGCATCCTTCTCGTCGCCGTCAGGTATGGTCGCCATCACTTCCTCGGTCGATGCGTTGATGACCTCGATCCTGGTTTTGCCGGAGGCGGGAACCCACTTGCCGTTGATGTAAAAGCTGTCTCTGCTTTGCATGTCGTTTCCTTGATGATTTACTCGAAAATGATGACGCCGCGCGCATTGCGCCCCGCCTGCATGTCGGCGAATGCCTGCGGTGCCTGGTCGATGGAATAAGTGTGAGTGATCAGCTCGTCGAGCTTGAGGCGATGCGCGCGATACAGGCCGATCAGGCGCGGAAAATCCTCGCGCGGACGGGCAGAGCCGAAGTAGCTGCCGGTCAGCGTCTTTTCGCCGAAGGTCAGCGACGCCGTGCGGATCGTGGTCATGTCCTTCGGTCCCGCCACGCCGACGACGACCGCAGTGCCGCCCTTGCGCAATACGCCATAGGCCTGCGCGACGATCTCGCCGAGGCCAACGCATTCGAAGGCATAGTCCGCCCCGCCCTCGGTCAGCTTGAGGATGGACTTGACGACATTCTCCTCGTTCCTGCTGTTGACGACGTGCGTCGCGCCGAACTGCCGTGCCATCTCCAGCTTGCCGTCATTGGTATCGACCGCGACGATCATGCGCGCGCCGGCAATGGCCGCGCCCTGAATCGTATTCAATCCGACGCCGCCGCAGCCGAACACCACCGCGATCGAGCCGGGATCGACCTTGGCCGTATTGACCGCCGCCCCCACGCCGGTCATCACGCCACAACCGATCAGCGCCGCCTTGTCGAGCGGCATCTGTTCATCGACCTTGACCACGTTGTCGATGTGCAGCGTGGCGTACTCCGCCATCACGCCGCAACCGGAAAAGATATTGAGCGGATTGCCGGCCAGATCGCGCGTGCGCAACGTGCCGTCCGGCAGCGTGGTAGCCGCCTTGCCGGCCTGGTCGCAGAGCTGCGGGCGGCCGGTCTGGCAGTAACGGCATTTGCCGCACATGCTGACGAAGGAGCTGACGACGTGATCGCCCACCTTGTAATCCGTCACACCCTCACCCACCGCGACCACCCTGCCCGCACCTTCGTGGCCGAGGATGACGGGCGGCGGAAACGGAATCGTGCCATTGGTCGCCGACAGGTCGCTGTGGCACACGCCGCAGGCCGCCAGCTTGATCATCACCTCGCCGCGCCGCGGCGCTTCGACCAGGATTTCTTCCACCACCACCGGCTGGTTGATTTCGCGGCAGATCACTGCCTTCGCTTTTTGTTGTTCCATGTTGTGCTCCGGTCCATGAATGCAAGAAGCCGGCACGCAAGCCGGCTTGCCAGAATCCGCCATGCGCGCATAGCGGGTTCACGGAATATCAGTTCGTTTACTTCGCGGCAGCGTTGAGACTGCGCAGGTTAAGCTGCTTCACCTTGCCGCCGTCGACATAACCGACAAATGTATCCGCCAGCGTTCCGCCGACCTCGTTGAGGCCATCGAAGTCATTCGGATTGTATTCCGCCGGCAGGCTCTTGAACGCGTTCCCCATCTGCGCGCGAATGGCCGTCGGGTCGGATACGGTGCCGGCGAGCTTCATCGCGATCGCCGTTGCATGTACTGCCGTGTAATTCAGCGCGATCTCCGAGCTGGGGTCCTTCCCGGGATTAAGCTTGCGATAACGCTCGACGAACGCCTTCGCATTCGGCCTGTCGTCATTCACCATCGGCAGCACGCCGATGGCGCCCTCGAGCGGCGCAAAGCCGCCGGTCACTTTCGCCATTTCGTCCAGCTTGGCCTGGTCGAGCACGATGAAACCACCCTTGAAGCCGAGTTCGCGCGCCTGCTTGACCACGAGGCCGGTCGGCTCGGACGGGCCGCCGATGAACAGCACGTCGGGCTTGGACTGCAGCACGCGGCTCACGCCGCTGTAGAAGTCGGTCGATTTGTTGTAAGACATCGGATTCTCGGCGACCACCTTGCCGCCCGCTGCTTCCCAGGCAGGCTTGAATGCGGCGATCCATGTTTTTGCATAGTCATGGTCGGCGCAGGCGATCGCGACGTTCTTGCCGAACTTCGACATCTCGGTCTTGATGAACGGATTGATGTAGCCCGTGATCTCCGGCGGGATGCGGATCGTCATCTTGTTGCCGCGCGCCGTCACCTGCGCAAGGCTGGTGTAGGCGAGCAGCAGGATCTTCGATTTCTCATTGAAGGCCTGCACTGCGAACACACCGCCGGAATGCGGCACCAGCACCGCCGGCGTCTTGTACTGCTGAATCATGCGTTGCACGTTGATGCCGGTTTCGCTCGGGTTGTACTTGTCGTCCAGCGCAACGATTTCCACCTTGTACTTCTTGCCGCCCACTTCGAGGCCCTTGGCATTGATTTCATTGGCGGCCATTTCCATGCCGGTCAGCACGTTCTTGCCATAGAGCGCGGCGCCGCCCGAGAGCGGTCCCGAATAGCCGATCTTGACGACATCCTCCGCAAACGCGGCGCCGCTTCCCATCACCGCGCCGACGGCCAGCGCCACCGACAGTTTCGTCAGCCTCCTGCGAATCTGCATTTTCATCCTCTGCTCCTCGTTGATGTGTTCAACCCGTGATGACTTCACCCGTTATGCCGATCAGGCGCCGATGTAGGCCTTGCGCACCTGTTCGTTATTCAGCAATTCGTCGCGCGAACCTTCCAGCACGATGTGGCCGTTTTCGATGACGTACGCGCGGTTGGCGATCCTGAGCGCGGCGTAGGCGTTCTGTTCGGCCAGCAACACGGTGGTACCCGTGCGGTTGATCTTTTCGATCACCTCGAACATCTGCTTGACCACCAGCGGCGCGAGGCCGAGCGAAGGTTCGTCGAGCAGCAGCGCCCTGGGACGCCCCATCAGCGCGCGGCCGATGGCCACCATCTGCTGCTGCCCGCCGGACAGCGAGCCCGCGTTGGCCTCGCGCCGCTCGTGCAGGATCGGAAACAGTTCGAACACTTCATCCAGCGATTTCTGGATGCCCTTCTTGTCGCGACGGTGCACATAGGCACCGAGCGTGAGATTCTTCAGCACCGACATGCCGGGGAACAGCTTGCGCCCTTCGGGGCAATGCACCACCCCGTCATGCACGATCTGCGACGGCTTCATGCCGACCAGTTCCTTGCTGCGGAAGCGGATGCTGCCGGTGGCCGCCTTGTTCAGACCGCTCACGGTCAGGAAAATCGAGCTTTTGCCGGCACCGTTGGCACCGAGCAGCACCACCAGTTCGCCCTCTTTCGCATGGATGCTGACCTTGTCCAGCGCCCGGAAACTGCCGTAATTCACCGAGACGTTTTCAAGCTGCAGCATGTTCGCTCCCGAGATAGGCTTCGATAACGACCGGATTGGACTGGATCTCAGCCGGCGTGCCTTCCGCGATCTTCTCCCCGTAGTTCAGCACCAGGATCTTGTCCGCCAGGTTCATGATCATGCTCATCTTGTGTTCGATCAGGCAGACCGTCAGGCCGGCTTTCACCATCTTGCGGATCAGCTCCGCGAGGCCGACGGTTTCTTCCGGATTCACGCCGCCCGCCGGTTCGTCCAGCAGCACCAGCGAGGGATTGGTCGCCAGCGCCAGGGCGAACGCGACACGCTTGCGTTCTTCCTGCGTGATGTCGGCGGCGATTCTGTTTTCGATATGCGAGAGGCCGACGAAGTCCAGCGCAGCGCGCGCCTTGTCGCGGCATTCGCGCTCCTCGTCCTTCAGCCGCCGCGTGCCGAGCAGCACGTCGAGCAGACCCGATTTGGTGCGCAGGCGATGGCCGACGATCAGGTTGTCCAGCACGGTCGCGCTGTCGAACAGGTGCGTGGTCTGGAAGGTGCGGGAAACGCCCAGCCGTGCCATCTCGTCCGCGCGATGACTGGTGACGTCGTGCCCCTCGAAAACGATGCGGCCCTCGGTCGGCTGGAACACGCCGCTGATCAGGTTGAAGAACGTCGTCTTGCCGGCACCATTGGGCCCGATAATGGCATTGATCTTGCCGCGTTCGATGGTCGTGGAGACATTACGCACTGCGGTAAGGCCGCCGAAGCGTTTGGTCAGCGACTGGATTTCAAGCATGGCTGCCCTCCTGCTGCTGCACGATGGGGACAGCCTGCTTGCGCTGCATTCCGGGCGAAGCGGTGCGCGAAGCCGCGCGCGCCTTCCACGCCAGCCAGGTGCCGACAATGCCGTTGGGCAGAAAGATCACCAGCAGTACAAGGATCGGGCCGAAGACGAGGAAACGGTAGTCCTGCAGGAACTGCAGATACTGCGTCAGCCACGGCATGGACACCGAACCCAGCAACGGGCCGAGCATCGTGCCTGTGCCGCCGACCAGCATATACATTGTCATGTCGAATGTTTGCTCCACGCCTGCGAGCGCGGGGCCAAGGAAGCGCACCGACCCGGCATACAGGCCGCCAGACAGTCCCGCATAGAAGACCGACAGCATGAACGCGAGCACCTTGTTGCGCATCAGGTTGATGCCGAGCGCTTCGGCCAGGTCGTCGCCGTTGCGGATCGCCATGAAGGTCCGCCCCAGCAGCGAACTCACGATGCGATGCATGATCCAGACGCTCGCGACCAGGAAGAACAGCACCAGGTAGTACTGGGCACGAGGACTTTCGAAATCGATGCCGAACACCGACGGTGCCGCCGGGATGCCGATGATGCCCACGGTGCCGTGCGTCAGGCTTTCCCATTTCTCGATCAGCAGGTACATGATGTAGCCGACGCACAGCGTGAAGATCGAGAAGAAGTGACCTTTCAGGCGCAGGGACAGGATGCCGACGAAGAAGCCGATGCCCGCGGCGACGAATCCCGACAGCGCGAAGGCGACCCAGAACGGCACCTGGTAATCGACCGTCAGGATACCCACGGTGTAGGCGCCGACCGCCATGAAGCCGCTGTGCGCGAGATTGTACTGCCCGGTGTAGCCGGTGATCAGGTTCAGCCCCACGGTCGCAATCGCATAGATATACGCGAGCGACATCACGGTCAGGTAGTAGTCATTGCCGGCCAGGTAGGGAAAGGCGATGGCGAGCGCGACCAGCAGCAGCCAGCCGATTTTGCTTTCGAGAGCTTTCATTCTCAGCGCACCCCTTTAGTGAACAGCCCCTCGGGGCGAATCGACAGAATGGCGACCAGCAATACGAAGGCGATGATGTCCTTGTAATCGGTAGAGATGTAGAAGGCGCCGAAGGCCTCCGCGAAGCCGATGATCAGGCCACCGACGATGGCACCAGGAACGCTGCCCATGCCGCCGAGCACGATGATCACGAAGGCCTTGGTGATGACCAGGTTGCCCATACCCGGGTAGACGAGGTTGATCGGCGCGTAGAGCGCGGCAGCGACGGCCGCCAGCACGCCGGAGATCGCGAAGGTCAGCATGGCCACCCGGTTCGGATCGATGCCGACCAGCGCGGCGCCGTCCCGGTTCTGCGCCATGGCAATGATGGTGGCGCCGGTGACGGTCTTTTTCAGGAAGAAATGCAATGCCGCGACCAGCGCGAATGCCGCGACGATGATCAGCAGGCGCTGCTCCGGCAGCACCAACCCTGCGAAATTGATGATGCCGTCGAACGGGCTCTGCATGCGGTTGAAATCGGCACCCCAGAGAGCCTGCGCGCCGGATTCCAGAAAAAGCAGTATCCCGATGGCGGCAATCATGTGGTGCAGACCGGGAGCATGTCGCAATGGGTGAAATACCAGCCGCTCTGCGATCACCGCAAGCAACGCAACGGCTGCCGCCGCCCCCGCCATTGCCAGCCAGTAATTCAATCCCATGGCACTGATCAGATAGAAGGCGACATAAGCGCCAGCCATATAAAACGCCCCGTGCGCGAAATTCGGAACCTGCAGGATCCCGTAGACGAGGGTCAGACCGAGCGCCACCAGGCTGTACACGCCGCCCAGCGTCAGTCCATTCAGAATCTGCTGAAGAATCAAGTCCAAAACGTAGTCTCCTGCAATGGCTCAATTGACGCCAATCAATTTTTTAGAAATATTGGTTTGTTCGTCGTGGCGTTTTAAGCAAGTTACCGACACCTGCGGATTCTGTCAACAAATTTGGAACATAGTTTTGCAGAACAAAACTATCCGCGCAAACGTCTTCTTTCCACGAAGGATTTTTCTTGGGAATTTGCGGCGAATCGGGCTTGGCGTGGGATGGGCGAAGCATCATGCTTCGCTTTGTTTTGTCCACGAAAAACACAAAAAACACGAAAAGGGAAATTGGTCACAAACGTCGCCGCTCGACTCAGCCGTCGTTAATCGCAACCGCGGGTACTGGCGGAATGGCTAGTTCCCGGAATTTCTGAAGAGGCAATCTTTTTGTGCTTTTTGTGTTTTTTTTTGTGGCCAAAATAAAAAGGCCCGCGATTCCTGCGGGCCTTGGCTAGAGAGTCGGAAGCGCGATCACTTGCCCGGCAACTTGCCGGCGACGCCTTCGACGTAGAAGTCCATCTTGTTGAGCGCGGCGTCGGACATCGGGCCTTTGTCCTGGCGCACCTTGCCTTCGTTGTCCTTGACCGGGCCGTCGAACGGGGTCATCTTGCCGGAGACGATATCCTTTTCGACGGCGGCGACGGTCTGCTTCACGTCATTCGGCACGACCGGATTGATGTCTTCCAGCGTCACGAAGCCGTCCTTGATGCCGCCCCAGATGCTGGTCGGTTTCCAGGTACCGTTCAGCACGTCCTGCGCAGCCTTGGTGTAGTACTTGCCCCAATGGTGCGTCACGGCGGCGAGCTGTGCCTTCGGACCGAACTTCTTCATGTCGGAGTGGTACGCGACCGCATACTTGCCCTTCTCTTCCGCAGCCTGTACGACGGCGTGCGAATCGGTGTGATGCGTCACGATGTCGGCGCCCTGGCCCATCAGGGTGATGGCCGCGTCGCGTTCCTTGCCCGGGTCATACCAGCTATTGACCCAGATGACGCGCACTTCCGCCTTCGGATTCACGCTGCGCATGCCGCGGGTGAACGCGTTGATGCCTTGCAGGACTTCGGGGATCGGAAATGCGCCGACATAGCCGACGACGTTCGACTTGGTCATCTTGCCGGCGAGGACGCCTGCGAGGTAACGGCCTTCGTAGAAGCGCGCATTCAGCGTGGCGACGTTGGATGCGGTCTTGTAGCCGGTCAGGTGCACGAACTTGACGTCGGGGAATTGCTTCGCGACCTTCAGCGTCGGATTCATGAAACCGAACGAGGTCGTGAAGATCAGTTTGTTGCCCTGTTGCGCGAGGTCGCGGATCACGCGCTCGGCATCAGCGCCTTCGGGGACATTTTCCACGAACTTGGTCTTGACCTTGTTGCCGAGGTTCTTTTCCAGTTCCTTGCGGCCCATGTCGTGCTGGTAGGTCCAGCCGGCTTCCCCGATCGGGCTGACATAGACAAAGCCGACATTGAGCGGAGCGGAATCTGCGGCCATTGCGGGAGCCAGCGCAATCGCCGGCAGTACTGCGATCGCGGACAAGGCTCCGCGCATGAAGCTTTTCGACATGGTTTTCCTTTTCATGTAATTCCCGCTGGTTGATCAATGAATGTCCAACCGCGCCGAGCGGGTACAACGGCGCGGTTTCCCGCACTGCATGCAGTCAGGTGACGGCATCAATGCGGATGAAAGTTCTTGCCGAGCGAAGCCGGCATGTTGAGCTTGATCCAGTTCGCATTGTTCGAAATCAGCACCAGCACGACGATGGTCGCGAGATACGGCAGCATCGACAGCCATTGCGACGCAATCGACACCCCGAGTCCCTGCACATGGAAGGTCAGGATCGTCACGCCGCCGAACAGATAGGCGCCGACCAGCACGCGCGCGGGACGCCAGGTCGCGAACGTGGTCAACGCCAGTGCGATCCACCCACGCCCCGCCACCATGCCCTCGACCCACATCGGCGTGTATACCAGCGACATGAATGCGCCCGCAAGCCCGCAACAGGCACCGCCGAACAGCAAGGCCGCGAGCCGGATGATGCGCACGTTGTAGCCAAGCGCGTGGGCCGAGGACGGCGATTCACCCACGGCGCGCAGCACCAGCCCGGCGCGGCTGCGATACAGGAACCAGATCACGCCGCCGCACAGCAGGAGCGAGAGATAGACCATCGGGTGCTGCCTGAACAAGGCGGTGCCGAGGAACGGGATATCGGACAGCCAGGGCAAGGCGAACTTCGGATTTTCCAGGCTGTGGCCGACATAATCCATGCCGATATAGGCCGATGCACCGCTGCCGAACAGCGCCAGCGCCAGACCGGTTGCATACTGATTGGTGCCCAGCCATACAGTGAGCAAGGCGAAGAATCCTGCCAGCAGCATGCCGGCGCCGGCGGCGGCAAGGAATCCGATCGTGACGCTTCCGGTGTTGACCGCTGTGGCGAATCCCACCACGGCGGCCACCAGCATCATGCCTTCCGCGCCGAGGTTGACCACGCCCGATTTCTCGTTGATCAGCAGGCCGAGCGCGGCCAGCATCAGGGGCGTGCCGGCGTTGATGGAGGCCGCAATCAGCGGCGCGATGTCTGAGGTCAGCGAGGCATCCATTATTTTCCCCAACGCGGTTTGTAGTGGATCAGGACATCGCACGCCAGCAGCGAAAAGAGCAGGATGCCCTGGAACACGCCGGTGATCGCGCTCGGCATGCCAAGCCGCGTTTGCGACAGTTCGCCCCCGATGTAGAACAAGGCCATGATGAAGCTTGAAAACACCACGCCGACCGGATGCAGGCGCCCGACGAAGGCGACAATGATGGCGGCGAAGCCGTAACCCGGCGACACCGAAGGCGTGAGCTGTCCGATCGGGCCCATGACTTCCGCGACACCCGCGATGCCGGCCAGGGCGCCGCACACCAGCATCGAGGTCCACAGCGATTTGCGCGATGAAAAACCTGCATAACGCGCAGCAGCGGGCGCCATGCCGCCGACCTGCAGTCGATAGCCGCCGAAGCTGCGTGACAAGTAGAGCCAACCAAGAGCCGACGCGAGCAGCGCCAGCACGATGCCGAGATGCAGCCGTGTACCCGCCAGGACGATCGGCATCAGGAAACCGTCGGACAGCATACGCGATTGCGGAAAATTGAAGCCTTCCGGGTCGCGCAGCGGGCCGTTCACCATCAGGCTCAACAGCAATTGCGCGACATAGACCAGCATCAGCGACACCAGGATTTCATTGGCGTTGAAGCGGTCGCGCAGGAAGGCGGTGATTGCCGCCCACGCCATGCCGCCGGCCATCCCGGCCAGCAGCATCAACGTGATCATCATCGCGCCGCCGCCCTCGCCGTGGTCGAAATACAATCCGACCGCGCCGCCGGCGATGGCACCGACGACAAGCTGCCCTTCCGCGCCGATGTTGAATACATTCGCCCTGAAACAGATCGCCAGCCCGACGGCGATCAACAGCAACGGCGCGACTTTTACGCCGACTTCCGACCAGCCACGTAGATCCTTGACCGGTTCGATAAAAAATACGGAGAGCCCCGCGAGCGGGTCCTTGCCGAGCGCGGCGAACACGATGATGCCGAACATGACGGTCAGGATCACTGCGAACACCGGCGACATCCAGGACATCAGCGTCGACGGGCTGGGTCGTTTTTCCAGCTTAAGCATTGGCCGCCTCCCGCCGTATGGATTCGTTATCCCACATGCCGCTCATCCACTGCCCGATCAGGTCGACCGATGCCTCCGCGCACCTGATCGATGGCGAAAGCCGTCCCTTGGCGATCACGACAAGGCGATCGGATATTTCAAACAGTTCATCGAGTTCTTCCGATACGATCAGCAGCGCGCAGCCGGCATCGCGCAAGGCGACCAGCTCCGCGCGGATCTGGGCTGCCGCGCCGACATCCACGCCCCAGGTCGGCTGCGCGACGATCAGCACTTTCGGATCGCGCATCACCTCGCGCCCGACGATGTATTTCTGCAGGTTGCCGCCCGACAGGCTGCCTGCTGTGGCGTGCGGGCCGGGAGCCTTGACCTTGAAGCGATCAATGATGGCCGTCGCAAGCGCGTTGATCGCGCCGAAGTTGATCAGTCCGTGCCGTATCGTCGTCTTGTTCTGGTGCGACAGCAGAGTGTTATGCGCCAGCGAAAGATCGGGCACCGCGCCGCGCCCGAGCCGCTCCTCCGGCACGAAGCCGAGTCCGCGCCGGCGCCGGCGCGCGGCATTCATCCGCCCTACCGCCTCGCCGTTGAGCACGATGGCATCCGGCCGGGCACGCGGATCTTCGCCCGACAGCGCGGCGAGCAATTCCTGCTGTCCGTTGCCGGATACGCCGGCGATGCCGACGATCTCGCCTGCGTGCACGTCGAGGTTGATGTTGCCGAGTTCGGTGCCGAACGGATGACTCCTGGGCAGCGACAGATTGCGCAGGGAGAGCATCTTTTCTCCCGGAGCGCGCGCCGCGGCGCGAATCGCCGGCGGTTCCGATCCGATCATCATGCGCGACAGGCTCGCCGCCGTCTCCTGCATCGGATCGCAGATGCCGGTCACCTTCCCCCCGCGCATCACGGTGCACTTGTGGCAGAGGGAACGGATCTCATCCAGTTTGTGGCTGATATAAAGAATGCTGCAGCCTTCGGACGCGAGCTGGCGCAAGGTTTCGAACAGCTTCTCGACCGCCTGCGGCGTCAGCACCGAAGTCGGCTCGTCAAGAATCAGGAGCTGGGGTTTCGCGAGCAGCGCGCGCACGATCTCGACGCGCTGGCATTCGCCGACGGACAGCGTATGCACGTGGCGCTGCGGCTCCAGCTCCAGGCCGTACTGATGCGCGGTATTCTCGATACGCTTGCTCAGTTCATGCAGGTCGGTGTCTTTCGGCAAACCGAGCGCGATGTTCTCGGCGACGGTCAGCGTGTCGAACAAGGAGAAATGCTGGAACACCATCGCGATCCCAAGCTTGCGCGCTTCGGCCGGATTGGCGATATGCACCTCCTTGCCGTTCCAGAAGATCTGTCCTGCATCCGGCTTGACGGCGCCGTAGATGATCTTCATCAGCGTGGATTTTCCGGCGCCGTTCTCGCCAAGAATGGAATGAATCTCGCCCGGGAGAACCTCCAGATCGACGCCGTCGTTCGCAACCACGGAAGGATAGCTTTTCGTGATCCTGCTCAAGCGTAGGCGGGTGTCCATATCTCACTCTTCCTGGAGCCGTCACGGTCGCGGCTCCGGTGTTGGAATTTTCTTTTAATTGCTGAAATTACAGGAAATATCCCGAGGCGATATACCTCTGTCTGCATGAGGCCTATAGATGATCGGATATGGGAAGGACGGAATCGGTCTGTCTTTTTGGAGCCTGTCATCAACTGTTTCAAGCGGCGCGGAAACAGTTGATGACAGGCTTCAGGCACAAGCAGGACATGCATCGGTCATACGCAATGAATGAAAACGGCAGGTGTTGATCAAGCGGGCCACAATTGTCTCATGCCGCAAGGAAAGCTTGCGCATGCTGCATCAAAAATATTGCCCACAACATGTTCATGGTCAAGTGCCGCGCGATCCGCCACGTAGCGCATCCCGCAGCCGGTCAGCTTCCTCGATACGTCGAATACGCCCAGGGCGAGACGGCCAGCGGCACATGGAAATTCTCGTCGGGATCGGCGATGCCGAACGCGACGATCACCCGATCCAGGAAGCGTGGCTGCGGAACGACAAGGCCATGGCCGGCGAAATATTCACCGATACCGAACACGAGTTCGTACTGGCCCGCGCGCATGTCTTCGCCTTGCAGCAGCGGCGCGCCGCAACGTCCGTCGTGGTTGGTGGTCGTGCTGCACAGCAGACTTCGCTGGGTCGCCTTCACTTCATACAGTTCCACCTCCACGCCCGCCGCCGGTTTGCCGTGGGCAATGTCGAGCACATGGGTCGTCAGTTTTCCCATCGCATTCTCCTGTCGAATGGATTGCCGTACCGATAGTTACTATCCAATGTTTCGCCTACACCCTGCATGATAAAACGGTTCAAGGGCCGCTGGACTGGTTATATCTTCCGTATACATACCCGGCATCGCATTTCGGATATGACCGATCGCCGGACGGATGCTAACCTTGGCATGAGAATAATTCTGACGAGACAGCATGTCGCATCCCATTCGTTTCTTTTATCGCGGGCAGGTCCACACGGTATCCGATGTGCCGCCAACCCGCACCATCCTGCAGCACGTGCGCGAGGACCATCGCTGCACCGGCACCAAGGAAGGCTGTGCCGAGGGCGACTGCGGCGCGTGCACGGTAGTGGTCGCCGAACTGAAAGGCGATGCGGTCGACATGAAGCCGGTCAATGCCTGCATCCAGTTTCTGCCCACCCTGGACGGCAAAGCCTTGTTCACCGTCGAAGACCTGAAACAGCCGGATGGCAGCCTGCATCCCGTACAACAGGCAATGGTGGACTGCCATGGTTCGCAATGCGGTTTCTGCACGCCGGGTTTCATCATGTCGCTGTGGAGCCTGTACCTGATGCAGGAGGGGAAAACCACGCCGTTGGACCGCAAGGAAATCGACGACACGCTGTCCGGCAACCTGTGCCGCTGCACCGGCTATCGGCCCATCATCGACGCCGCGCATCGCATGCTCGAACTGCCGCGCGCAAACTTCGATCACAAAACGCTGGCAGCGACATTGAAGGATATCCGGCGCACCGACATGCTGACCTATGCAGGCGAAGGCCGATCCTTCCATGTGCCCTTGTCGCTCCAGCAATTGATCGATCTGCGCGCGGAGAACCCGTCCGCCACCCTTCTCTCGGGATCGACCGATGTCGGTCTGTGGGTGACCAAGCAGATGCGCGAACTCGGCGACATCATCCACATCAACCAGGTTGCGGAGTTGCAGTGCATGGTCGAAAAGGATGGCAAGCTCGAGATCGGCGCGGCCGTCACGCTCAACGACGCGTATGCAGCGCTGTGCAGACATTATCCGCAGGAGCTGTCGGAGCTGTGGCAGCGCTTCGCCTCGCAACCGATCCGCCATGCCGGTACACTGGTCGGCAACGTCGCCAACGGTTCGCCGATCGGCGATTCCGCCCCATGGCTGATCGCCCTCGGCAGCGACATCGTGCTGTGCGGCAGGAATGGCCAACGCGTGATGCCGCTTGAAAATTTCTATCTCGATTACCAGAAAAAGGACCTGCGTCCGGACGAGTTCGTCGAATCCGTGCGCGTGCCGCTGCCGCACCCGGGCCTGCGCTTCCGCACCTACAAACTTTCCAAACGTTTTGATCAGGACATTTCGTCGGTATGCGCCGCCTTCGCCCTCACACTCGATGGGGATGTCGTGCAAGCCGCGCGCATTGCCTTCGGCGGCATGGCGGCAACGTCGCGACGCGCACCGAAAGCCGAAGCCGCGCTGACAGGCCGTACCTGGGATGAAGCGGCGCTTGCCGATGCCGTGCAGGCGCTCGCCGACGATTACGCTCCGCTCACCGACATGCGCGCCAGCGGCACCTATCGCAGCAAGGCGGCGCAGAACCTGTTGCGCCGCTTCTGGCTGGAGACGCGGCCGGATGCACCGCTCCCCTCCTGCGCAGTCAACGCATTCGCGGATGCCCGACCATGAACAAGCAAACCGAAACCATCCTGAAGCCGGACGCCACCGCGCAATGGACGGCAGTCGGCGTGCCGCAACCGCATGAATCGGCGCGGCTGCATGTGCTGGGCGAGGCCACCTACACCGATGACATTCCCGAGTTGCAGGGCACCTTGCACGCCGCACTCGGTCTCTCCCGGAAGGCGCATGCGAAGGTCAAGTCGATCGACCTCGCCGACGTGCGGAAGTCGCGCGGCGTCGTGGCTGTCTACACCGCAAACGACATTCCCGGCCTCAACGACTGCGGACCGATCGTCCACGACGACCCGATCCTGGCCGACCGACTCGTGCAGTATGTGGGCCAGCCGATGTTCCTGGTCGTTGCCGACACGCATGACAATGCGCGCCGCGCCGCCCGCCTGGCCAGGATCGATTATGAAGAACTGCCCGCCATCCTGACGGCGCAGGATGCCAAACGCGCGCAATCCTGGGTGCTGCCGCCGATGCATCTCGCGCGTGGCGATGTCAGGCAGGCATTCGAACAGGCGCCGCACCGGATCAAGGGCGAATTCCATGTCGGCGGACAGGAGCAGTTCTACCTCGAAGGGCAGATTTCTTACGCCATTCCGAAGGAAGACCGAGGCATGCTGGTCTACTGCTCGACGCAGCATCCTTCGGAAATGCAGCATGTGATCGCGCAGGCGCTCGGGCTGCATTCGCACAATGTCACGGTCGAATGCCGGCGCATGGGTGGCGGCTTCGGCGGCAAGGAATCGCAGTCGGCGCTGTGGGCCGCCGCCGCATCGGTGGCCGCAGCGCGGCTGAACTGCCCGGTCAAGCTGCGCGCGGACCGCGACGACGACATGATGGTGACCGGCAAGCGCCACGACTTCCATTATGAGTACGAGGTCGGCTACGACAGCGACGGCCGCATCCTCGCGGCGAAAGTCGAAATGGTTGCGCGCGCGGGCTACTCTGCCGACTTGTCCGGCCCGGTCGCGACGCGCGCCGTTTGCCATTTCGACAATGCCTACTACCTGCCCGCCGTCGACATCGTCGCCCTGTGCGGCAAGACGCATACGCAATCCAATACCGCCTTCCGCGGTTTCGGCGGGCCGCAGGGCGCCATCGCGATCGAGGTTGTGATCGACGAGATCGCGCGCAATCTCGGCAAGGATCCGCTGGATGTGCGCAAGCTGAATTTCTATGGCCGAAATGACGCGGAAGGCCGCAACATCACCCCATACGGACAGAAGGTGTCCGACAACATCATCCATGAACTCGTGGCGCAACTGGAGGCCGACAGCGACTACCGCGAACGCCGCACCAAGCTGCGAGCCTTCAATGCCGCCAGTCCGGTGTTGAAGAAAGGCATTGCCTTCACGCCGGTCAAGTTCGGCATCGCCTTCAATCTCACCCACCTGAACCAGGCCGGCGCGCTGGTGCATGTTTATGTCGACGGCTCCGTGCTGGTCAACCATGGCGGCACCGAGATGGGCCAGGGCGTGAACACCAAGGTGGCGCAGATCGTGGCGCACGAACTCGGGCTGGACACGTCGCACGTGCGCATTGCCGCGACCGATACCAGCAAGGTGGCCAACACCTCCGCCACCGCCGCTTCGACCGGCGCCGACCTGAACGGCAAGGCGGCGCAGGACGCGGCCCGCCAGATCCGCGAGCGACTTGCCGTCTTCGCGGCGCAATCGGCCAATGTCGAACCGTCGGCGGTAAGTTTCGCGGACAACCATGTCTATGTGAGCGGTGTACCGGAAAGCTTCGGGTCCCTGGTGCGGCGCGCCTACAACGCGCGCATCCAGCTATGGTCTGACGGTTTCTACGCCACGCCCGGCCTGCACTGGGATGCGCAGACAATGACCGGCCATCCCTTCTTCTATTTCGCCTATGGCGCCGCCGTATCGGAGGTCATCGTCGACACGCTGACCGGCGAATGGAAGCTGCTGCGCGTCGACGCGCTGTACGATGCCGGCAACTCGCTCAACCCGGCGATCGATATCGGCCAGGTCGAGGGCGGCTTCATTCAGGGCATGGGCTGGCTGACAACCGAGGAACTGTGGTGGGACAAGGCGGGCACGCTGATGACCCATGCACCGTCGACGTACAAGATTCCCGCAATTTCAGACTGTCCGCGCGATTTCCGAGTGATGCTGTTCAAGAACCGCAATGCTGCGGACAGCATCCATCGCTCAAAGGCCGTGGGCGAACCGCCGCTGCTGCTGTCCTTCTCCGTATTTTTCGCGCTCCGCGATGCGATCGCCGGCGTGGGCGATGACAAGGTGCATCCGCCCTTGCGCGCACCGGCGACCGGCGAAACCATCCTGAATGCCATCGAGGCGGTGCGCGCGGCCGCTGGCCCTGCAACGCCATGAACGACTGGCATTCCGCACTCTTCTCCGCCGCGGCAGACGGGGAACCCGCCGTGCTGGTTACGATCGCCTCGGTGCAGGGTTCCAGCCCGCGCGAACCGGGTGCGAAGATGGTGGTGACCGCACATGCGCAAATCGGCACCGTCGGCGGCGGACACCTGGAGATGCGTGCCTGCGACATCGCGCGCGACATGCTCGCCGCACCGCCGACCTCCGTCGCCGCGATCCGGCGCATCGAACGCTTTTCGCTCGGTCCCAGCCTCGGCCAATGCTGTGGCGGCGTGGTTTTTCTCGCCTTCGAGCGCATCCGGGAGAACGACCGCGCCGCGCTCGATTGCATCGATGCATGCTGGCGCAATCGTGAGGACATCACCCGCCTGGTTGCGCTCGATGCGACATGGCCGCCGGTCGTGGTCGACGGCGCCGGGTTTCCGCGCATGGGGGCGATTCCACGCATCGTGCCGCGCCCCGATCATCTGGATGCATGCCACCTGATCAAGGATGCCGAAGGCGGGCGATGGCTGGTCGATCCCCTCCTCGTCCGCAGGCCGCTGCTGGTCCTGTTCGGCGCCGGCCATGTCGGCGCCGCCACCATTCGCGCCCTCGCTGACCTGCCCTGCGACGTGATCTGGGTGGACGAACGCGAAAACATGTTTCCGGAGAGCGTGCCGCCGAACGTGAAGATCGAAGTGACCGATACGCCGGCGGCGGTGGTCGATGACGTCCCCGCCGCCACGAGCTATCTCGTCATGACGCACAGTCATGCGCTCGACCAGCTTCTCGCGGAAGCCATCCTGCGCCGCGTCGACGCGGGATGGTTCGGCCTGATCGGATCGAAGACCAAGCGCATGCAGTTCGAGCATCGCCTGCTGGAGCGCGGCATTGCCCGAATGCGCCTGTCGAACATGGTGTGCCCGGTCGGCATACCCGGCATCGGCGGCAAATCGCCCGCTGTGATTGCCGCCTCCGTGTGCGCGCAGTTGCTGCAGGTGTGGGAAACAGAGGAACGCACACGCATGCAGTCGGTACCGGATTCACCTTCTGTCCCATAAGTCCGCACGGATTTTGTTGTATTGGACCCACACGCGGCACCCTTGCCGGAACGCCGCACAGCCCATGCTGAATCGCTCGACGAGCTCCTGTTTGCGCTCGCCATGCCGGGCGACGATCGCACGGTCGCGGCGACGTATGCCGCAGGAAGACTCGTTCATGCGCGTGGAGTAATGTTTGCCGAGGGCACTGCTGCAAATGTCCCTGCCCGGAACATGGCTTGGCGCGATGTCGCCCGCGCACCGCGATTCGTCGCTCGTCCCTCTTTCGCGGATGCAGCAATGGAAAGTAAAATAATTGCCGTTCAGAAATCTGGACGCGTCGCATCAATCTCTACGCAGGTATTGACCGTACGGCGAGGCTTCCCGGTTTCATTCATCGCATCTGACCAGGAGAATACATGCAACAACTCAAGACCGGATTGAAACAGGTCGCCTTCGCCGCGGCCATCCTCGCCGCAGCCGCGCCTGCCGCCATGGCGCAGACCAATGTTTCCGTGAGCGGGCTCGTCGATGTCTTCGCAGGCAAACTGCGCAATGCGGGCGACGCCAACAGCCGTTCCGTCGTCAACAGCGGCGGCATGACCACCTCCTGGTTCGGCTTCAAGGGTTCCGAAGACCTCGGCGACGGCCTGAAGGCGAACTTCCAGCTGACCAGCTTCATCCAGGCCGATACGGGCACGCAGGGTCGGTTCCCGGGCGACACGCTGTTCTCGCGCGACGCGAACGTCGGCCTGTCCGGCAGCTTCGGTGCATTCTCTCTCGGGCGCGAACTGGCGCCGAACTTCCTGCCCACCATCCTGTTCAATCCGTTCGGCGATTCCTTCACCTTCTCGCCGCTGATCCTGCACACGGACGTGCCGCTCTTCAACGGTTCGAGCTGGACCAACTCGGTGGCCAGCGACACCGGCTGGAGCAACTCGATCCGCTACACCACGCCGAATTTCGGCGGCCTGACCGCGAACCTGCATTACCAGTTCGGCGAGGTTGCCGGCAGCAACGGCAAGAACAACGTCGGCCTGAACCTGCTCTACTTCGGCGGCCCGCTGGCCCTGACGGCCTTCTATCACAACGCGGAAATCAACAATCCGCTCAACGTCCCGGTGGGCAACGTGCAGCCTGCAGGCAACCTGCCGCTTCCGTCCGGCCTCTCGGCTGCGCGCCAGACGGCATGGATGGTCGGCGGAAGCTATGACCTGAAGGCGGCAAAACTGTTTGCCACCTACGGCCAGACCTCGCACGACATCGATCTTGACGACAAGACGACGTCGCTCGGCGCGACCGTACCCGCCGGCCCGGGCAAGTTCCTCGCTGCGTGGGCGCAGACCAAGCGCAGCGGCACCGCGATTGGCGCGGACCAGAAGCGCAATACCACGTCGATCGGATACGACTACGACATGTCCAGGCGCACCGACCTGTATGCCGTGTTCATGAACGATCGCATCACCGCCCAGAACAACGGCAACAGCTTCGGCGTCGGCATCCGTCACCGCTTCTGATTCTGAATCGGGCGGAAGCAAACGCTCCCGCCTGCACACGCCGCCGGCCACAAGCCCACGGCGCACGATTGATCGATTCGCTTCGATTCGTCACCCTGGCCCGGCAGATCGCCGGGCCTTTTTTCATTCCGGGCCGGCGATCCGCGATGGCGGCAACGTGTAGCCGCCTCGACAATCTAGCCTGTGACACTGGCCTGAGAATCACCCACATGTTTATGAACAGTCGGGCTCGTCAGCAGAATTTGTTGGGGTGCGCAGAGAGACGAAGTCTGCTCTCGCCAAGACGCCAGGAACGCCAAGGGATTACTTCTCTTTCAGCCGATGAACGATGCGTCCATTCCCTTGGCGTTCCTGGCGCCTTGGCGAGAGCAAAAAATGCTGTTCCGAAACAAGGATGCGGGTAATCATCAGGGCACTGGCTGGGGATATCGAATCCGGAAACGGGCATTGCGCATCCGGTATATTGCTCGTAGATTCAAACAGAAGGGAGACACCATGGCGGGATTGCCCGATCACCTGGACATCCATCTCATACGCATCCTGTACCTGCTGCTGTCCGAGAAGAACGTGTCGCGCGTCGCGCTCAAGCTCAACCAGCCCCAGCCATCCATTTCCGCTTCGCTGCGCAAGCTGCGCGAACTGACCGGCGATCCGCTGCTGGTGCGCGGCACACGCGGCATGGTGGCGACGCAATACGGCGAAAGCCTGCTCCTGCCGGCCAAACGCATCCTTGACGAAACCGAGAAACTGTTCGCGTGCAAAACGGCGTTTTCGCCCCAGCACGAAGCCCGCACCTTCCATATCGCCGCGCCGGACTACCTCGACATCCAGTTCCTGCCGAACATTGTCGCCAGCGTGCGGCGCGAGTCGCCGAACAGTCGCGTCGTCCTGCACGGCAAGGGCCCGGAAAACGATTACCTGAAACTGCTGTCCGACGGCGAGCTCGACATCGTGATCGCCAACTGGGACGAACCGCCCGCGCATCTCCATCTGTCCAAACTGTTCGAGGACGAGATTGCCTGCATGATGCGCGCCGACTGTCCCTATGCCTTGCGCACCGGCCCGGAGGAGATGACGATCGACGATTACCTTTCTCTGCCGCACGTCGCGCCGTCGCAAATGCTGCCCGGCTATTCCGGCGTGATCGAATCCTTCCTCGCGACACAGAACCTGCATCGCAATGTCGTGGTGGAATCCGCCTATTTCGGGTTGATCCCGCACATGCTCACGCACAGCGATCTGGTGCTGACCACCGGGCGGCAATTCATGCGTTTCTACGAGCGGAATCTTCCGCTCAAGGTCTTCACCGTGCCGATCAGGTTTCCCGCCATGCGTTTTTATCAGCTCTGGCACGAGCGCGTACATCATGCGCCGGAGCACAAGTGGCTCCGCGAACTGATCACGTCCACCGCAAAGGCGCTGACACAGAACCTTTAGATCGTCCGCTCGTGGGAAAAGGAATCGTGCGGCAGCCCGGCATGCGGCCCGGCCAGGAATTACAGGATCAGGATCGCGCGGAAGTCGTTCACGTTGGTGCGGGTCGGACCGCTCACCACGAGGTCGCCGAGCGCGCTGAAAAAACCGTAACCGTCGTTGTTGTCGAGCATCGCCCGCGCGCGCACGCCCAGCGCATCCGCGCGCGCCACAGAGTCCGGTGCGTAGAGCGCCCCCGCATTGTCTTCGGAGCCGTCGATGCCGTCGGTGTCGCAGGCAATGGCATGGACGCCGTCTAGCCCGTTCAAGACCGTCGCCAGGCTCAGCAGGAATTCCGCATTGCGCCCGCCGCGCCCCTTGCCGCGGACCGTCACCGTCGTTTCACCGCCGGAGATCAGCACACAAGGCCGCTGGAACGGCTGGTTGCGCAAGGCGACCTGGCGTGCCAGCGCGGCATGCACCAGGCCGACGTCGCGCGCCTCGCCCTCGATCTCGTCGGAAAGAACATAGGGGGTAATGCCCGCTGAACGTGCAACCTGCGCGGCCGCTTCCAGCGCCTGCTGCGCGGTGGCGATGACGTGATGTTCATTGCGCGCGAAACGCGCGTCGACCGGCTTCGGCGTTTCGCCGGCACCGGATGCAAGATGCTGCCTCACGTTGTCGGGAATTGCGATCGCGTACTTGGCAAGAATGGCGAGCGCCTGTTCGCAGGTCGTCGGATCAGGCAGGGTCGGGCCGCTGGCGATCACGCCGGGGTCATCGCCGGGCACGTCCGAGATCAGCAGCGTTACCACGCGCGCCGGCGCGCATGCCAGCGCGAGGCGTCCGCCCTTGATCGCGGACAGGTGCTTGCGCACGCAGTTGATTTCCGAAATGGTCGCACCGCTTTTCAAGAGCGCCTTGTTGACCGCCTGCTTCTGCTCCAGCGTGATGCCTTCGGCCGGCAAGGCGAGCAGGGCGGATCCCCCGCCGGAAATCAGGCACAGCACGAGGTCGTTTTCGGTGAGGCCGTGCACCATCTCCATCATGCGTCCCGCCGCACGGCGGCCGGCTTCGTCCGGGACCGGATGCGCTGCTTCGACCACTTCAATGCGTTTGCAGTCCGTGCCATGGCCGTAGCGCGTCACGACCAGCCCGGCGAGATCGCCTTGCCAGTGCTGTTCCACCACGCTGGCCATCGCCGCCGCCCCCTTGCCCGCTCCGATCACGAACGTGCGGCCTTGCGGCGAAGGTTTCGGCAGGAAGGCCGGCAGGCATTTCTCGGCACTTACCGCGCCGACAGCGCCGTTGTACATGTCGAGCAGAAGTTGGCGGGCTTTCGATGCTTGCATGATGCTGTGAATGTGCGTTGACGATGCCCGCTATTCTAGTGGCGTTCTCAACACTCCGCTTGCTAGCCGGTCACCTTGCGCACCAGCGCCCGCCCCGCGAACCGCATCCGCTGCGACAACGGGAAGCGCTTGAAGGTGGATTTCGCCGTGCCGCTGGTGAATGCGGTGCGCTTCGAATAATCGATGTCCACGTCAACGATGACCGGCCGCCCTTCCCGCGCCACGCGCCGCGCCTCCTCGATCGCGCCGGCGATGGTCTCCTGGTTCTGCATGCGGACATAGGCCGCGCCGGTCGCCATGGCAATGCCTTCGACATTCGGGCCGGCCAGCTCCGTGCAGGGTTTGCGGTTGTAGGGAATCTGCTGCGCCTGCGCGATCTGCGACAGTTCGCCGTCATGGAACACGAAGTAGATCACCCCAAGGCCACGCGATGCGGCGGTCACGATTTCCATGCAGGTCATCATGAAACAGCCGTCGCCGACGATGGCGAACACTTCCCTGTCAGGCTGCGCCAGCTTGGCGCCAATTGCCGCCGGCACCGCATAACCCATCGCATTGAAATCGGTCGGCGTCAACAGCTTGCCGCCGCGATGGATGGGGAACAGCTCCGCCGTGAGAAAAGTATGGTTGCCGTCGTCCAGCACGGTCACCGCGTCAGACGGCATCTGCCGCCGCAATTCATCGAAGAAGCGCGCCGGGTTGACGCGCCCCTTGCTGTCGTGCGCATGCCATTCTTCGCGATATGCCTGTTTGTCGCGCACGATCTGCGCCAGTAGTTCCGTATCCGCCGCACGGCCGCCGCGCGAGCGCAACTCTGCCAGCAGCGCGGCCATCACCACGCGCGCATCGCCGGCGATGCGGACCTGGCTCGGATAATTCGCATCGAACACCTGCGGATTGATATCGACGTGCACCAGCGCCGGCGGCACTGCCGCGCTGAAGCTGCCGGTCGGGATCTCGCCGAAACGCGCGCCGACGGCAAGCATGGCGTCGCATCCCTGGAAGGCATTGCGCGCCGCCGGCACCGCCGATGGACTGAAGCCGAATCCGGCATGCAGCGGATGATCGGCGGGAAACGCGGCCAGCCCCTGCAGCGTCGTGCTGACTGGCGCCTGCAGCAATTCGGCAATGGCGGCGATCTCATCCGTTGCCATGCGTGCGCCCCAGCCGACGAACAGCCCCGGCTTGCGCGCACCGAGCAGGATGTCGGCGGCGCGCCGGATCAGCGCCGGGTCTGGCGTGCTCAGTCCGTTATGCCGCTCCCACCGCGGCAGGTCGCCCACCTCCCCCGGAAACAGTTGCAGGTTGACCGGCAGCTCGATGAGCACCGGCCCCGGCTCATTGCTCGTTGCAATCCGGTAGGCTTCGAAGATCGTCGGCACCACATCCTCGTGGCGCGTGATGCGGAACGCGGCCTTGGTCAGCGGCTTGGCCAGCGCGAGCTGGTCGATGTCATGCAGCTGATAGCGTCGTCCGGTATCGGTGCGGATGCCGCCGGAAAACACCAGCATCGGAATGCCATCCAGCAGCGCTTCGCCGATGCCGCTCGATGCATGGGTGAAACCGGCGGCGGGCACGATGGCCAGCGCGCCGATGGTATCGTCCGCCGCGCGGCTCACGCCGTCGGCCATGAAGGCAGCGCCGCCTTCGTGCGTGACCAGGATCGGCGTCACTTTCTCCGAGTTGTTCAATTCGTCGTACAACTCGGTGTTGTGCACCCCGGGTATGCCGAAAGTGAACTTGATGCCGAGCTGTTCCATGGCATAGACAGCCAGCCAGGCTGCGGTTTTCTTCATGCTTGTCTCCTTGATGTTCTTATCTCATTGCCCTCGCCGCGCGCCGCGCGCCGTAAATACAACCGCCGAGGAAAGTCCCTTCCAGCCCGCGCAGGCCGTTCATGCCGCCGCCGCCGAAACCCGCGGCCTCCCCCGCCGAATACAGGCCCGGAATTGGCATGCCTTCCTTGTCGAGCACGCGGCAATCGAGGTCGGTCTGGATGCCGCCCAGGCTCTTGCGGCTGATGATGAACTCGCGGATCGCGATCAGGGGCATCGCCCCCTGGTCAAGGATCTTCTGGAACTTGCAGGTGCGCATGCGGTCGCCGCGCCATTTGCGCAGGTGGGCGATGCGCCGCAATTGCTCGTCGTTGTGGAAAGTCGGCCCGCGTTCGATTTCCGCGTCATACCGCGCAACCACGCTGCGCACCGTCGACAGATCGACCGCGCCGTCGCCCTGCAGGGCATTCATCTTCTCCACCAGTTCCGGCAGCGAATCCGCCACCACCACATCCTTGCAGTTGTCCGTCATCTGTTCCAGCAGCCAGTGGTTGCCGAGCAAGGCGTCCTTCAGGAAGCCGACGATGTTCTTGTCGCGGATCGACGGATTGAATTCTGCGCCCGAGACGGCAAGTTCCTTCAGCGCGATCTTCCGGTTGAGCAGTTGCCAGGAGTACTGCTTTTCCTGGCGGCAGATCTGTGTGACCAGTTCGCGCGTATCGAAGCCGCTCACCAGCGGTTGCGGTCCGATGCGCTCGCCGCGCCAGTTCAGCCACAAGGCCGAGCGCGGCGGCACCAGCGAAAGGCCATGCCCTGGTTTGCGCGGCCGCCAGTGGTGGACGCCGGCCGCGTAATTCCACATGCGGTCGAGAAAAGTCAGGTTGCCGCCAGCCGATTCCACGGCATCGTGCAAGCGCCCGTCGGCGAACTTGTGCGAGCCGTTCAGGATGGTTTCCGGCGGACGCGTCCATTCCGGATGCCAATGCGCGCGGACACGCTCGATGTTGCCATTGATCCCGCCGCTGGCGACCAGCACCGCGCCGGCTTCGGCAACAAACTCTTCCCCGCTGTCTTCCGTCACGCCGCGACAGCCGGTGATGCTGCCGTTCTGCGACGTCAACGCATCCACACGGTGATTGAACTTCAGGGTCAGCGCCTGCCGCCGCGGATGCGCCTGCAGGACACGGATCAGTTGCGTCGCCAGTCCGTGCCCGGTGCCCCACGTCACATGCCAGCGCGGCACGGAATTGCCGCCACTGAACTGGCCCCGCTCGACCCATAAAGGCAAGGGCAGGAAACGCACGCCACGCTCGCGCAGCCAGCAATAGATGTCGCCATGGCTGTCGTTGACATACGCCTCCGCCCAGCGGCGCGGCCACAATTCCGCCGCCTCGTCCTGCCCGAACGCGCCGAAGGCGAGCCAGTCCTGCAAGGCCAGTTCCGGCGTGTCGCGGACGCCGGAACGCCGCTGCTCGGGGGTGCCGACCAGGAAGATGCCGCCGAAGCTCTCCTTCGCCAGCCCGCCGAAATTTTCCTCGACGTCGCGGTCCAGCAGCGTCACGCGCTTGCCGGCGGACAGCAGCTCGATCGCCGCGACGATCCCGGCCAGGCCGCCGCCGATGACGACGACGTCACTTTGATATGTCTGCATAATCCACCCGCGATGCCAGCCTTCCGACGACATCCTTGCCTGTTTGGGATGGTGCCTGCACCGCAGGTCCGGCCGGCACAAGGATCGTGCGGTCGATTTCGTGCAGGCCGGTGCAGGCCGTCAAGGCCATCGCCACTTCCATCTCCTTGCGCAGGATGTGCAGCACATGGGCGACGCCCCGGCCACCATCCCCTGCCAGTGCATAGGCCCATGCCCGCCCCACGATGCACGCCTTCGCGCCGAGCGCCAGCGCCTTCACCACATCGAGACCGCTGCGCACGCCGCCATCCATCAACACGTCAACACGGTCCCCGACCGCATCCACGATGGCCGGCAAGGCCGAGACAGACGAAGGCACGCCATCGAGCTGCCGCCCGCCGTGGTTGGAAACGACGACGCCGTCGAATCCGATATCCGCGGCGGTGCGCGCGTCGTCCGCGTCGAGGATGCCTTTCACCACGATCTTCCCGGGCCAGTTCTCGCGCAGCCATGCCAGGTCTTTCCAGGTCACGGCGGGGTCGAACTGCGCATTGACCCAGGCGCGGAACGCGGGCAGGCTCTGCGCTTGCGGCAGCGCGTTGACGAGGTTACCGAATACGAGCGGCTTGCCCTGCAAGGCCATACCCAACGCCCAGGAGGGATGGGAGACGAAGTCCCAGGCCTTGGCCAGCTTGCCGAGGGGGCCGCGAACGCCGGTCATGCCGTTGCGCACGTCGCGATAGCGCGCGCCGACCACGGCAAGATCGACCGTGAAAACAAGCACCGGGCACGCTGCCGCCTGCGCCCGCTGCAGCAGCTCGCGCGCATAACCGCGATCCCGCATCACGTAGAGCTGGTACCAGAACGGCGCAGTCGTTTTTGCGCGCACTTCCTCAATGGAGCAGATGGAAACCGTCGATTCGCAGAACGGAACACCGGCCGCTTCGGCCGCCTGCGCCGCCTGGACTTCACCGCGCGGCGCGAACATGCCGGCCAGGCCGACCGGGCCGAGTATCACCGGCATCGCGAGCTTCTGCCCCAGTACTTCGGCGCGCAGGTCGATGTTCGATATGTCGCGCAGCACCCGTTGCCGCAACAGGACCTTGCGAAAATCCTCGACGTTGCCGCGCATGGTGGCCTCGTCATAGGCGCCGCCGTCGAGGTAATCGAAGAACTGTCGCGGCAGGCGACGCCTGGCCAGTTCACGATAGTCGCCGGCACAGGCCGGCTGAAGGAAAAGCGGTCGGTCCGCTGACATGGCTTGTCTCCCCGGTTAGGATTATTCTTTGCGGGCTGGATGCTGCGTCCATGACGCGCAGGCGCCACGGGCCACTCGTAGTATCCGGTATAGCCCGATACATGGTCTAATGACTTTTTTTCCGCCGAGTGATATCCGAAAGTTATCGATATGAACCTGAAGCAGTTGCAGCACTTCGTGGCGCTGGCGGAATCGGGCAACGTGCACAAGGCGAGCGCGAGGCTGTCCATTTCGCAGCCGGCGCTCTCGAAGAGCATACGGATCCTGGAGGAAGATCTCGATGTCGTGCTGTTCGACCGTTCCCCGCGCGGGGTTCGCCTGACGCCGGTCGGGCAATGGCTGCTGTCGCGCTCCTTCTCGCTGTTGTCCGACATCCAGCAGTTGCACACGGAAATCGACATGATCAAGCGGCAGGCCAACGGTTCCGTGCGCATTGCCGTCGGGACCGTCCTGTGCTCGTCGCTGATTCCGCATTGCCTCGCCCGATTGCGCGAAGTGGCCGCCAATATCGACATTGCCGTAGAGTCCGGCTACTGGGATGACCACAAGCACCGGCTCCTGAACCGTGAGATCGATTTCCTGGTTGCGGATTCGCGCGAACTGGAAGACATCACCGACTTTGATATTGCGCAGTTGCCGCCCGAGCCGATCTGCGTATATGTGCGGTACGGGCATACGTTATTGAAAAAGAAGAGACCGAGCGCCGATGACCTGCAGAAATACCCTTTTTCGGGTCTGACGAAGATCCCGAAGGAACTGGAAAAAATCTTGAAGATGCATCCGGAATTACTCCCGGGCAGGCTGTCCGCCAGCGCGGTGTCGAGCAACGATTTCGGCTTGCTGCGGACCAGTGCCGCGCTGACCGACGTGCTGTTCTTTTCGCCGCCGAGCGCGGTGCGGGAGCAAGTCCGGCGCAAGGAGCTGGTCAGACTGAACCTGGCACTGCCGCCGCAGCTGCAGACCCATTTTGCAATCGTCTGGCTGAAGGATCGCAAGCTGTCGACCTCGGCGGAGCTGATGAAGCATACAATCATGGAGTGTGCCGTGCAGCAGTTCCAGGCTGGCACGCCGGAATCACTCAGACAATAAGAACCAGAATTTCAATGTGGAGATGAACATGAGCACGAACCCGTCCATGCAGGCGTTTACACCGGTCGCGCCACTGGTCGAAAGCGATCCGGCGCGCATCAGGGAAGTGTTTGCGAGCCAGCTCGAAACAGCCTTGCGCT
The DNA here is from genome assembly GCA_021821365.1 of Pseudomonadota bacterium. Lineage (GTDB taxonomy): Bacteria > Pseudomonadota > Gammaproteobacteria > Burkholderiales > Burkholderiaceae_D > Noviherbaspirillum. The sequence continues at coordinate 35,461 of JAKACN010000011.1, forward strand.
GGCGCGTCTCGACAGCGCACGAACGCATTGCCCGCATCAGGAAGCTGCGCGACGCCATGATGGCCCAGCGCGAGGCGTTCTATGAGGCGTTCATGCAGGATTACCGCAAGTCGCCCGCCGAGGTGGAGGCGTCCGAATTCCTGCCCGTCATGGACGAAATGCGGCATGCCATCGGGCGCATCAAGCGCTGGATGAAGCCGCACAAGGTGTGGCCCACCAGCACGATGCTGGGCACGTCCGGCTGGGTGCAGTACCAGCCGCGCGGCCGCGTGCTGGTCGTCGCCCCCTGGAATTATCCCCTGAGCCTATGCTTCGGGCCGCTGGTTTCCGCGCTCGCGGCGGGCAACACGGTCATGATCAAGCCGTCGGAAATGACGCCGGCCGTGTCCACATTGATGGGACGCGTGATCGGCGAAGTTTTTCCGCAATCGGAAGTCGCCCTGTTCGAAGGCGGCACCGCCACCGCGCAGGCGCTGCTCGACCTGCCCTTCGACCATATCTTCTTCACCGGCTCACCGGCCGTCGGCAAGGTCGTCATGGCGGCGGCTGCCAAGCATCTCACCAGCGTCACCCTGGAACTCGGCGGCAAATCCCCGACCATCGTCGGCCCCTCCGCCGACATCAAGCTGGCCGCCGAGACCCTGATGTGGGGAAAATTCCTGAACGGCGGCCAGACCTGCGTCGCGCCGGACTATGTCTATGTCCATGAATCGGTCAAGGATGCCTTCGTCGCCGAATGCCGCAGGATCATCCAGGCGCGTTACGGGGCAAGCGCGCACGAACAGAAACACACGTCGGACCTGACGCGCGTCATCAACCAGCGCCACACCCAGCGCGTCGCGTCCCTGATGTACGATGCGCTCACCCGCGGCGCGGCGATCCAGGCTGGCGGCGAGGTGGATGTCGCGCAATGCTATATCGCGCCGACCCTGATCGACCACGTTCCGGCCGGGTCGCAGATCCTGGAAGACGAAATCTTCGGCCCGGTGCTGCCCATCCTTCCTTATACGCAGCTCGATGCGGTCATTGCCGACATCAATGCGCGCCCGAAACCACTGGCGCTGTATGTCTGGAGCCGCGACCGGAAGGAAGTCGACAACATCCTGACGCGCACCAGCTCCGGCGGCGCCTGCATCAACCATTGCGTGATGCAGTTCGCGCATGGCGAGCTGCCGTTCGGCGGCGTCAACAATTCCGGCATCGGTAATGCCCACGGCTATTACGGCTTCAAGGCGTTTTCCCACGAGCGCGCCGTATTGCGCTCGACGCCGCTGATGCTGGTGAAGATGTTCTATCCGCCCTACACCGAGGCCCGCCGCCGCATCATCCGCAAGGTCGTCGACATGCTGCGCATGCCGATGCTGTAAGGCTGTAAGCATCCCTGCCCGGCGAGATGGATGGTGCCCGCCGGGCGGAACGTTTTTCCTCCTCCGTTGCGCAAAATCCACTGGTGCCGGCGGGTGTGCCCACGGCGCGGGGAGGCGTCGTGCGCTTGCATGTCGCCTTGCGTATAATTGACCGCGAGCAACTTCCAGAGCCGTCTATCCAGGCGGTGTTCGACCCAGCCGCGCAACCCGAAGCAAAGAGGCATTCGTTCATGTCATTCGATCTGCCGATCTCGAAGATCATCAGGCGCGAGCTCCTGCAATGCCCGCCGCACATGCCGATCTGTGAAGCAGCCGACCTCATGAACGCCAACCGGTGCGGCTCGATTCTCGTCATGGATCAAGGCAATGTGCTCGGCATCTGGACCAGGGCGGATGCGCTGCGCGTCGACCTGAAAGACCGCCATGCCATGAACGCTCCCGTCTCCACCGCCATGACTGCGGCGGTGAAGACACTGAGGGAAGACACGCCGATTTCCGCGGCATCGCATTTTTTCATCCAGCATCGCATCCGGCATGCGCTCGTTGTCGACGTTTCCGGCCGTCCGGTCGGAATGATCAGCCAGTCGGACGTCGTCAGCCTTCCCAGCCTGGAACTCGATGTCACGCTGAAGGCGGTCGGCTCGCTGCTCGGCGGCCCCGCCCTGATCGTGCCGCATGACCTCGCACTGGCCGATGCGGCGCGATCGATGGCCATCAATGGGCGAGATGCCGCCGTGGTCGACTTTCAGGGCGAATACGGCATCCTCACCGAACTGGATGTACTGCGCGCACTCGGCCAACAGGCAACCGGCACGCCTGTCGGACAGCGAGCAACCCGCCCGCTCATCAGCGTCCATGCGGACACCAGCCTTTTTTTGGCGCGCGCACTATGCCAGGAGAAGGGCATACGGCACCTCGGCGTCATCACCGGGAACGGCACCCTGCTCGGCATCCTTTCGCAATCCGAAGTGCTGGCCGGCTACGAGCGCGACTACCTCGAACACCTCCAACACGCGCTTGACGAACACAAGCAACGGCTGGCAAAGGCCGATCAGGAATTGCTGCTTGCCCGCCAGGTTTTCGATGCGACCGGCGAAGGCATCATGATTACCGGTCCGGAGGGCGTGATCCAGACCGTCAACCCGGCGTTCTCTCGGATCACGGGCTACTCGCGCGACGAGGCGATCGGGCAGACACCGCGCATGCTGCGCTCCGGCCGCCACTCCGATGGGTTCTACGCCGACATGTGGACAGCCATCAAGTCCACCGGCCTCTGGGAGGGCGAAATCTGGGACCGGCGCAAGAGCGGCGAGGATTTTCCCAAATGGCTGTCGATTCGCGCGCTGACCGACAAGGACGGCAAGGTCACGTCCTACATCGGGACATTTTCGGACGTGACCGAAAAGAAGCGTGCGGAGGAGGCGTTGCGCGAACGTGAAGAACGCTACCGCGCCCTGTTCAACGCCAGCAGCGACGCGATCTTCGTGTGCCTGCTGACGCCGGAAGGGCTTACCGGCATCGTCGAGGTCAATGATGTCGCCTGCTGGCGGCTTGGCTACTCGCGCGATGAATTGCTCCATCTCACGGCGAGCAATATTGACGCCACTGGCAGCCTGGGCGACTTTCCGCTGATCGCCGAACGCCTGCTGGCCAAGGGCGAAGCCATGTTCGTCACCGAGCACCGCACGAAGAGCGGCCGCATCATCCCGGTGGAAATCAGCGTGCGAGCCTTCGAACTGAAAGGCAGCCGTTACGCGCTCTGCATTGCGCGCGACATCACGGAACGGCAGGCGGCGGAAGAAGAATTGCGCCGGCGCGCCCACTCCGACAGCCTGACGCAACTGCCGAACCGCTCCTTCCTGCTCGAACTGACCAAGCGGACGCTGGCCGCCGCCACCCGCAACGGGCTTCAGTTCGCCCTGCTGTTTCTTGACCTGGACGGTTTCAAGCAGATCAACGACACCCATGGCCACGAGGCCGGCGACCTGGTGCTGAAGACGGTGGGCGAGAGGATGCTCAACGCGGTGCGCGCCTGCGACATCGTGTCCCGCCTCGGCGGCGACGAGTTCGTGATCGTCCTGACGGAAATCGCCAACGCGGACGACGCCGCCACGGTTGCGCGCAAGGTGGAGGACGCGGTCAGCCAGCCAGTAACGTTCGGCGAACTGAAGCTGGACGTCCGGACCAGCATCGGCATCGCAGTGTATCCCCGTGACGGACTGGATATTCCGTCCCTGATGCGATTCGCCGACCGCGAGATGTATGACTGCAAGGCACAACATCGTGCCCGGCGTCGGCTGGAATGCAAGTAGACCATGCATTTCGCGGTACGAGACCAGGATGGCATCGGCTCCGCTCACACGCCGCGGCCCGAAGCACACGGCACATTCGATGGCCCGGCAAGGAAATTATTTGGATCAAATGCAATCTCTAGCTGAACAGGAGCAGGTACGCTCGGCCGGTTCTCGGCGGCAACTCAAGCGTTTGTCCCTCATTTCAACCTCAACAAGGCATGCAGAATGACTACCGAATCCCTTCCCCTCGATCCTGAAGTCGCACGTACGCTGTCAACCATTTCCACCGCCACACTCACGACCGTCCTGCTCAAGAAAGGACTGCGCAATGTCTGGATGCGCGGCACGACACCGATGGATGGCAAGCAGGCGCGCCAGGTAGGTCGCGCCTTCACCTTGCGCTTCGTGCCGGCCCGCGAAGATCTGGCCACGCCGGAATCCTGGTCGTCGCCCATCTCCACGCGGGCGGCGATCGAGGCGATGCCGGCCGGCTGCATTGCGGTGGTGGACGCGATGGGCGTTACCGATGCCGGCATTTTCGGCGATATCCTGTGCTCGCGCATGAAGAAGCGAGGTGTTGCCGCGCTTGTCACGGATGGCGTAGTGCGTGACATCAAGGGGGTGTCGGAAACCGGCCTGCCGGTCTGGTGCCGGGGCGTGGCCGCGCCGCCGTCAGTCGCGGGCCTGACTTTCGTCGGCTGGCAGGAACCGGTCGGCTGCGGCGGCGTGGCCGTGTTCCCCAACGACGTCGTGGTGGCCGATGCCGACGGCGCAGTGCTCATCCCGGCAAAGCTGCTTGACGAAGTGGTGGCGCAGGCAACGGAACAGGAACAACTGGAAAACTGGATCATGTCGGAAGTGGAAAAAGGCGCCGCGCTGCCCGGCCTCTACCCGCCGAATGCGGAGAACAAGGCACGCTATGAAGCGTTCAGGTCTGCTGCAAAAAAGGCCTGAAACCTGCAACCGAACATGGAGACGCAAAAATGAAAAAGCTGGATGCCAACGCCAAGGGCGTATACCTGATCGCCGTCACACCCTTCGCGGACGACGGCGCGCTCGACCTCGCCAGTACCGACCGCATGGTCGATTTCTACCTGGAGCATGGTGCGAACGGACTCACCATCCTCGGCATCATGGGCGAAGCGACCAAGCTGACCGCCGAGGAATCGCGCATCTTCACGAAACAGGTACTCAAGCGCGTCAACGGACGGGTGCCGGTCGTGGTCGGCGCCTCTTCCGCCGGCTTCGCGCCGATGAAGGAACTTGCCCAGAGCGTCATGGACATGGGCGCCTCCGGCGTGATGATCGCCCCTGCATCGAGCGTACGCACCGACGAGCAGATCCTCGCCTATTTCGACATGGTCAACGAAACGCTCGGGCCGGATGTTCCCTGGGTTTTGCAGGACCATCCGGTGTCAACCGGGGTGAAGCTGTCGAATGCAGTACTGTTGAGCATCCTAAAAAATTCACCGAACTGCGTCATGCTCAAACATGAGGATTGTCCGGGCCTCGGGAAACTTTCCGCCATCCGCGCAGCCAGTGACCGGGGCGAAGTGAAACGGGTATCGATCCTCACCGGCAATGGCGGTGGACTGTTCCTCCCCGAAGAACTGACGCGCGGCGCCGATGGCGCGATGACGGGCTTCGCCTACCCGGAAATGATGGTCGGCGTCTGCAACGCACATGCGGCCGGCGACATCGAACGGGCGCACGACATCTTCGATGCCTATCTGCCGCTGGCCCGCTACGAACAGCAACCGGTCGCCGGCCTCGCGGTGCGCAAGCACATCATGGCGGCACGGGGCGCGATAGCGTCGGCCGCGGTCCGGAAGCCGGGACCAAAGCTGTCGGTCGCCGATATCGCCGACATTGATCGACTGACAAGAAGGCAAGCCAAGCGCTTGAAAGAACTCGGTCTTGAGTAGATAGACGGATCAACAGGGAGGGGGCAACCGCCCCCCCACGCTTTTGCTGCAATTATTTTGGAAGGCAATATCGTGGCATGTCCCGGAGTCGGCGGGAAGCTCCTTGAAAACCCCGCAACAACCGTGATGCCTTGCGCTCGGCATGCGGAGTTCTGCGAATGAAAAGCGCCGGAATAAATTCCAGAAAACACTTTAAATATCATCAATAAATATCTGATTTATAATATTTTTCATCGAAACTTAAAGCACTTTCCCAAATCACGGAGAGATGGTGCTTATACTGGATAGAATCATTCTCGATGAACTGCCATGCCCTTGAATCTGCTCTATCCTCCGGGCCCGCTCTACGCACAGTACCGTGCCGTCGAGGAGGCACTGAATTTTCTGGATGGCCTGCATGCCCGGCAAACGGGCCTGAAATCCTTGCATCCGGACCTGTATGACGTTGACGTCCATATATATCTGCGCGCTGGCATTCAACCTGCGCGTAGTCGGGCGAAAAATCGACACCCTCGTGTCCGCATTCCGCGCCGCCATCCAACCCGGCCATACCGGCGGCCTGTCAACGCGCAGCATCGACCTGCAGGCGGCTTTGCAGGCCTATAACGCCAGCGTCGCCGCGACCGATCCGTGGGATAACCCGTTTTATGCCGTGGTCAATGCCGTCGGGCTTGCCTTCGATTACCTGCGCTCGGTCGAAGAGGATATCCAGTTATTCGAGCAGCAAAACCCGCCTTGACGCAGCGAGTGATTCTCAGAGTTCACTTCAAGTAAATCACTCGAAGAAGTGGTAGCAAGCGTCTGAATTTCCGCGACTGTCGCACCAAAATCGTGCCACCTCTTATCTTGCTCTGGACAAGATCACCAGCCAGCGACGAAACATCAGCAGCTCAAGATGCCCCGCCTCGATCCCGGTACTGACATCGATGAGCGGGTTGACGCTGTAATAGCGCTTGCGGAAATCGCGGCACACGAAAATCTCGCGCCGCCCCAGGCGCAGCAGAAATGAGGTGGGAGCATATTCGAGGCCGAATCGCGACCCGAAGGAATTGTTCATGTGGATCATGGCGCGTCTCCTTTTCTGAATACTGCGATGAATGAAAGCTTACTTTACCACAACCACTGTACGAATAAACAGTAAAAAGTAAAGGCGAAATTTCCACCTGCGCGATGCTTTTGTTGTCATTTTTGCCTCAAAAAAGATTGCCTGGGATGCGTCAATCCGTGATAATGCGGCATCATTTCTGTCCGGCAGCAGCGGACCAGCGGTGCGGGAGGCCCAAAGCCGCGAACCATCCCCGGTTCGATTTTCTGCAGTCCGCGCACCAACGAGAACTTCACGACCCGACTTGCCGATTCATGCCGACGCCTTCCGCCAATACGATCGAAGACAGGCTTTATGTCCTGCGAACGCGCTGGGAACATTATGTTGCCCACGGACGTTTCGAGCAGTTCATCGAATTCGCCGTTGCGGTTAACAGTCTCGCGGAGTACTTCAATCGGCTGCGACTGCCAGGCCTGGTTCGTCTTTGCGAAGGCCTGGAAAATGCCGCGTTGGCCAGGCTGGGCGACGTTTCCACCCACCCGATCGCAATGCAGGACACTGCTTCGCTGCAGCGCCAGCTGGATACCCTGCTCGGCTCGGTCGCGACCTCGCGTTCATCGGGTGCTAACCGGCGTGTTCAGGAACCATTCGTCGCCGCGCCGGAAATTGACTGGATCAAGCCGCGTTCGATCTGGATGATCGCCGCGCGCGAAAAGCGCGGCATGGCGGATGCGTTGCGCCGCCAGTTGCAGTTTTTCGGTTTCAAGGTCTACGAGATCGACTGGGGCGGCGAACACCTGCCTGAGGACAGGCCGCTTGCCGTACTGTTTATTCCGGCCGGTGACGCTGCCAGGCCGAGCGAGTTCAAGTTCATTTCCGCGATCCGCGAGAGCTGCCAGGCGAGCCAGCTGTTTTACCTCGGCGGGCAATCGGCCATCGAGCCGATCGTCGACCTGATGCGCGCCGGAATCGATGTCACCGTTCCATCCGAAGACCAGCCGTCGATGGTGCTGACTTGCGTGCTCGACCTGGTGCAGACCAACGAGCAGGAGCAGTACCGCGTGCTCGTGGTGGAGGACTCCCGGGTGGCGGTGGCGCTGATCCAGCGCACGCTGGCGCAGCATGGCATCGACACGCGGGCCATCAACGACCCGGGCAAGCTGCTGGATGCGCTGGAGTTCTACCGACCCGACCTGGTGCTGATGGATATGTACATGCCGCGCTTCAATGGCGTAGAAGCCACGCGGGTCTTGCGGCAGATGACCGCCTACAGTTCGCTGCCGATCGTCTACCTGTCCGGCGAATCCGATGTTGGCATGCAGGTCGAAGCCTTGCGCCTGGGTGGCGACCAGTTCCTCATCAAGCCGTTCAATCCGGTATTGCTGGCAGCGGTGGTCAAGACGCGGATCGAGCGCTTCCGCGAAACGCGCCGGTCCACCCGTCTCGACGGATTGACCGGTCTGTTGAATCACACGGCCGCCAAATCGCATCTCAATGCCATGGTTCAGGACAGCGACCATCGCGGCCTGACCGTGGCCATGATCGATATCGACCATTTCAAGTCCATCAACGATACGTATGGACATCCCGTCGGCGACCAGGTGATCCGCAGCCTCGCCTGGCTGCTCAAGGGACGGCTGCGCTCGATCGACCTGATCGGACGCTACGGCGGCGAAGAATTCATGATCGCCCTGCCCGGCATCAGCCTGGATCAGGCCAGCCTGGTGATCGATCGTATCCGCGCGGATTTCTCGGGACTGCCCCACGCCCATCCGGGCGGCGCCCTGTATGCCACGTTCAGTGCAGGCGTGTCGTCCTACCCGCAGGTCGACACGGCTGCCCATCTGACGGAGATCGCGGACCAGGCGCTGCTGCAGGCCAAACGCCTGGGGCGAAACCGCGTCGAATGCCATCGCTGAGCCGCCGTTTCATCGCGCTGCCAAGGAGTCTGCGCGGCAGATGACGTCCAGCCATTACTGGCCGCCCCGATAAGTCATGTCGTTCGGCGCTTGTCTTGCAGGTTCCGCACGGCGCGGAGCCGGCCCGGAATTGCCGAACAGGCGATCCCAGAAACTCCGGATCGGATCGACGCCAATCGAGCGCACCGCATCCCCGTGCGAATTCTCCTCGTACATCCAGTCGCCGTCGACCTGCACCAGGCCCGCCGGAACCGCCCGCTGGAACGCCCCCTTGCCGCGCAACGCTTCCCGCATGTAATCGGTCCATATCGGCAGTGCGACCGTCGCGCCGAACTCGCGCCCGCCCAGCGATTT
>JAKACN010000188.1 GCA_021821365.1 Pseudomonadota bacterium
AGCGGCGCTTTCCATTGGCTTCCGCCCAGCGCGTCGACCGCCGCCGGCCGTTACGACACGCTGTTCCTTTCGCTGTTCGTGCTGATCAGCGTCGTCGCGCTCGCGGTGACTTTCCTGATTGTCTACTTTTCGGTGCGTTACCGTCGCAATTCACGGGTCGACCGCACGGCGGCGCCGACGCGCGGCCGACGGCTCGAGATTGCGTGGACCGTCATTCCGCTGATGCTTTTTCTCGGCACCTTCGCCTGGGCCGCCTACGACTACACGAAACTGTACGAGGTGCCGGAAAATGCCATGCCGGTGTTCGTGGTCGCCAAGCAGTGGATGTGGAAGCTGGAGCATGCGAACGGCCGGCGCGAGATCGGCGAGCTGCATGTGCCGCTCGGCCAGCCGGTGCGGCTGGTGATGACCTCACAGGACGTGATCCACAGTTTCTTCATACCGGCCTTCCGCATCAAGCAGGATGTCGTTCCTGGCCGCTACACCACCATCTGGTTCACGCCGACACAAACCGGCACCTACCACCTGTTCTGCGCGGAATACTGCGGCACCGATCACGCCGCCATGGGCGGGCGCATTGTCGTAATGCAGCCGAGCGAATTCGCTGCCTGGCTGCAAGGCGGCGATACGCAAGGCATGGCCGCGCATGGTTTCGAGCTCTACCGCCGCTACGGTTGCAGCGGCTGCCACGAGCCGCAATCCTCGGTGCATGCGCCGGACCTGCACGGCCTGCTCGGGCGCATCGTGCACCTGCAGGACGGCCGCACCATCGTTGCAGACGAGACCTACATCCACGACTCGGTCCTGCTGCCGAAAAAGGATGTGGTGGCCGGGTTCGACCCCATCATGCCGTCTTTCGCCGGCCAGATCAGCGAGGAAGACCTGCTGGCCATCATCGAATTCATCCGCTCCACGGGAGGCCGCGATGCACGCACGCGTCAATGAGCCGGCAGCGGCCAATTATCTGGAGGAGGGCTTCTCGCTCAGGTCGTGGCTGACCACGCACGACCACAAGCGCATCGCGTGGCTCTACCTGTTGTCGATCACCGCCTTCTTTTTCGTCGGCGGCGCGGCGGCCACCATGATCCGGCTGGAACTCGCGACGCCACAGGGCAACCTCGTCACTGCCGACACCTACAACCGCCTGTTCACCGCGCATGGCGTGATCATGGTCTGGCTGTTCCTGATTCCCTCCATTCCTTCCACGCTCGGCAACTTCCTGATGCCGATGATGATCGGCGCGCGCGACCTCGCCTTCCCGCGCCTGAACCTGGCAAGCTGGTACATCTACCTGCTCGGCGGCATCGTCACGCTCGGCGCCCTGATCCTTGGCGGCGTCGATACCGGCTGGACCTTCTACACGCCGTTCTCGACCATGTTCTCGAACAGCAATGTGATGCTCGCGATTACCGGCGTGTTCATCACCGGCTTTTCCTCCATTCTCACCGGCCTGAATTTCATCGTCACCGTGCATACCCTGCGCGCGCCGGGCATGACCTGGTTCCGGCTGCCGCTGTTCGTGTGGGCCAATTACGCCACCAGCATCATCCTCGTGCTGGCCACGCCGGTGCTGGCGATGACGCTTGCGCTGCTGGCCGCCGAGCGTCTGCTGCACGTCGGCATCTTCGACCCCGCGCTGGGCGGCGATCCGCTGCTGTTCCAGCACCTGTTCTGGTTCTACTCGCATCCGGCCGTGTACATCATGGTCTTGCCGGCCATGGGCGTGGCGAGCGAAATCATTCCGTGCTTCGCGCGCAAGCGCGTGTTCGGCTACCGCTTCATGGCCTACGCGATTCTCGGCATCGCCTCGATCGGCTTTCTCGTGTGGGGCCATCACATGTTCGTTTCCGGCCAGTCGGTGTATGGCAGCATGGTGTTTTCGCTGCTCAGCTTCCTGGTCGCGATTCCGTCCGCCATCAAGGTTTTCAACTGGACCGCCACGCTCTACAAGGGACGCATCAGCTTCACCGCGCCGATGCTGTACGCGCTCGGCTTCGTCGGCCTGTTCACCATCGGCGGCCTGACCGGGCTGGTGCTCGCCGCGCTGGCGCTCGACGTGCACCTCACGGATACCTATTTCGTGATCGCGCATTTCCACTACATCATGGTCGGCGGCTCGGTCATGGCTTACCTCGGCGGCATCCATTTCTGGTGGCCCAAGATGACCGGGCGCATGTATCCGGAAATGTGGGGACGCATCGCCGCGCTGATGATCTTCTTCGGATTCAATCTGACCTTCTTCCCGCAATATCTGCTCGGCTACGAAGGCATGCCGCGCCGCTATCATGCGTATCCGCCGGAGTTCCAGGTGCTCAATATCCTATCCTCGGCGGGCGCATCGATTCTTGCCGTCGGCTACCTGCTGCCGCTCGGTTACCTGCTGTGGGCGATGCGTTACGGACCGCGCGCGCAGGCGAACCCGTGGCATGCCACCGGCCTCGAATGGCGCACCGCGTCACCGCCGCCGAAACACAACTTCGAACGCGCGCCGACGGTCGAACGCGATGCCTATATGTACGACCCGCAAACCGGGACGGAGACGCCGCAATGACGACCGAAATCGCGCGCGTCGCCGAGCAGTTCGACACCGCTGCGCAGCAGGAGCAGGCCGCGACGCTCGGCATGTGGATTTTTCTCGCGACCGAACTGATGTTTTTCGGGCCGCTGTTCTTCGGCTACTACTACGTCCGTTCCGTCTATCCGGAAGGCCTTGCCGCCGCCAGCAGACATACGGAAATCATGCTCGGCACCGTCAACACCGCGGTGCTGCTCACCAGCAGCCTGCTGATGGCAATCGCGGTGCACGCGCGCCGGGTGGGTGCCGTGCGGCTCACATCGAGACTGATGCTGCTGGTCGCCGCGCTCGGCGTCGTCTTTCTCGCCCTCAAGGGAATGGAATACCGGCATGAATGGCAGGAACATCTCGTGCCCGGTGCGGCGTTTGCTTTCCCCGAGGCGGCGCATGCGCACGCCGCCGAGATGTTCTATTTCCTCTATTTCGGCATGACAGGGCTGCATGCGCTGCACCTGATCATCGGTATTGTCATGGTATGCATGTTCGCCGTCGGGCTTGCCAGGAACGCACGCCGCTTCGCCGCGCCGGACCGGATCGAAATCGTCGGGCTCTACTGGCACTTTGTGGACGTGGTCTGGATCTTCCTTTATCCGTTGCTGTACCTGGTCGGCAGGAGCGCGGCATGAACGAAGAATTCCGCCACTCCCTGCGGCGCAGTGTCCTTGTCTGGGTCGCGCTGATGGTCCTGCTGCTGCTGACATTCGGCAGCGCGTGGCTGAAGCTCGGCCCGTGGAACAACGTGATCAACCTCGGCATCGCGGCGGCGAAGGCCTTGCTGGTGGCGATCTTTTTCATGCACTTGCGCCGAGGATCGGCCTTGCTGCGCATCGTCGCGGCCATCGCGCTATTGATGCTGGCGCTGCTGTTCGGCATCAGCCACGCGGACTATGCGACGCGGGTGATGCAGCGGGTGCCGTGGCAGACGCCGCCGGCGGTGCAGGAGTAGGGCGGCTATATCGCGGACGAGCTCCTTCCCCCTGCAAAGGGGGAGGAAACCACGGATCGATGTCTCCGGTACAGCCACCGTAATTCAGGAGCAAAACCCATGGCAGAAAAAATCGTCATCGTCACCGGGTCGTCGGGCGGCATCGGCCGCGCGACGGCCATTGAATTCGCCAGGCATGGTTGGCGCGTCGGCCTGCTCGCACGGGGCGTCGACGGCCTGGAAGGCGCGCGCAAGGACGTCGAGCGTGTCGGCGGACAGGCGATGGTGCTGCCGGTCGACGTGGCCGACCATGACCAGGTTGAGGCCGCGGCCGCCCGTGTCGAACGCGAATGGGGGCCGATCGACGTGTGGGTCAACGACGCCATGTCCACCATCTTCTGCGACTTCCTGCACACCGCGCCGCAAGATTTCAAGCGCGCCACTGAAGTCACCTATCTCGGCGCGGTATGGGGCACGCTCGCCGCGCTCAAGCGCATGAAACCGCGCGACCGCGGCGCCATCGTGCAGGTCGGTTCCGCGCTCGCCTACCGTTCGATCCCGCTGCAGGCACCCTACTGCGGCGCCAAGAGCGCGTTGCGCGGGTTCACCGACTCGCTACGCTCGGAACTCATCCACGACAAGAGCAGGGTGCATCTCACCATGGTCCATCTCTCTGCCTTCAATACTCCGCAATTCGACTGGGGCCGCACCTGCTTCCACGAGCAGCCCAAGCCGCTCGGCAAGATCTTCCAGCCCGAAGTTGCCGCGCGGGGCATCTACTGGGCGGCCGTGCATCGGCGCCGCGAACTCTGGGTAGGCTGGCCGGCGGTGCAAGCCATTCTTGGCACGCGCGTGATCCCCGGCTTTCTCGACCGCATGCTGGCGCACAAGGCCTATGAAGGTCAGGAGGGAAAGAAACCGGTGTCGCCGCAGCGCCGCGACAACCTGTACGAACCGGTGCCGGGCGACCACGGCGCGCATGGCCGGTTCGATAGTCAGGCTCTTGATTGGAGCGCACAAGTGTGGCTGGATACGCACCGGTGGACGATGGCGCTGGCGGCGCTGGTGCTGATCCTGCTGCTCGGGATAACGCTCGCCCTGTAGCGTGCGCCATGCGCACGATTGGCCGGGATGCGAGATGCTATCGCTTTTCGTGCGCTCGGCGCACGCTACCGGCTTGCTAGTTTGTCGGCTGCCTGATCCATTCGGAAATGGTATCGACCGCCTCCTTCTCCATACCGATGAACCCGTGCCAATGTAAAGCTTCGCATGGATTCCCGCTCGGGTTCGCGCCGCCGCTCACCATGATTTCCTTCTTCACCGGCGCATTCTTCAATCCACTCAGGATGGCCGGTACGTCGCTCGGCGAGCAGACATTGCAGGCATCCAGGGTATGGTGCATCACCAGCACGGGCACCGTGATCGCCGCCAGATCCTGCGTCGGCACCGCGCCGACCTTTTTGACGCTGACGACGCTGGACGTCAGCACCAGTCCGGCGATGGCCGGATCGTGGATGTTGATCGCCGCAGCCGTCGCGGAAATGGTGCCGCGACTGGTTCCAATCAACCATACCGGCGCCGCGCTCTGCTTCTTTACGTAGTCGAGCACCGCGCGGATGTCGGCCATGTGCGGTTCGCTGATGCGGTCGGGATAGTCCAGCTTGTCGCTATCGCTCGGCTTGCCGAAGATTGCGACGTTGAAACCATTCTCCAGGAAATTCGGCACCGTCCGTACGAGGAAGTTGCGGCTCATCGGCCTGCCGTCCTGCACCTTGCCGAAGCCGCCTCCGCCGCCGGGGACGAGGAAGACGGTTGCCTTCGCGCCGTCATGCGTTTCCCAGAACAGGGTTGTTGTGATGTCGGGGCGGGTGGGGACCCTGATGAGCTGACCTCCGGCGTGGGCGAAGAGGGGAGCAAGAACCAGGGCGAGCAACGACAGACTGGCGATGCGACTGAGGATTCGGTTGAAGGGCATGAGGCATCTCCATGTTGCCTGACTGGTTGGTTTCTTTTTGGGGCCTGCAACAAACCAGCATCTCACATTGAGCACAAAACGCGGCATTACGGACAAATCCCTACCGCGCCCTTCTCTCCACTTCACATTCTGTTCCCGTCAATTTACACACCGCGACATCACCGCCCCGCAACCGCAATCGGCCTCATCAACGTAAACCCCCTCATCGGCAACCTCAACGCCACCCCCGCCGCAATCAGCAACAACGCCCCCGCCGCGCCAAACGCGATCCAGTGCGTCCCGAACTTCTCATACCCCCAGCCGCCAAGCCACGAACTGATCATCGCGCCGACCTGATGCCCGAGGTAGGCCCAGCCGTAAAGCAGGCCGACGAGGCGCACGCCATACACATCCGCCAGGATGGCCGATGAGAGGGCGATGCTGCCGGCCCAGGCGATGCCGCCGATGGTGGCGGCGGCGTACAGTTCCCAGTGCGTGCCGACGAGCAGTAGCGCGAAGAAGCCGAGGCCGCGGATGAAGTAGATGGCGGCGAGGATGTTTCGGCGCGGGAGGGTGTCGGAGAGGCGGCCGAGCACTTGTGTGCTGAAGATGGCGACGAGGCCGATGAGGCCGATGCCGAGCGAGCTGGTCATGGCGTCGAAGCCGTGGTCCATCAGCATGGGGACGCCGTGCGTGCCGAGCAGGTTCATGCTGAAGCCGCAGGCGAAGAGGCCGAGCGCGACCTTGATGAAGGGCGCGGTGCGGATCGCTTCGCTGAATGGCAGGCTTTCGGCAGCGGGAGCCGTGCCTTTCGGCGCAGTAGCGATCTGCTCGGGCAGCAGGTCGGTGTGCGGCGGCGCGGTGTCGCGGATGACGAAGAGGGCGACGGGGATGGTGAGCGCGGCGAAGGCGGCCGCGAAGCCGATGAGGGTGCCGCGCCAGCCTGCCGATTCGATGGCGAAGGTGAAGACCGGCGTCATGATGGCGATGCCGGCCATGGATCCGGTCGAGAGGAAGAACAGGGCCATGCCGCGCCGCCGCGTGAACCAGCGGCTGATGACGGGTGTGAGCGCGACAGGGCTGGTGAAGGCGAGGCCGATCGACATCAGCACGCCGAAGGCGAGCGTGAACGCCGTCGGGCTGGTGGCGGTCACGGTCCAGAGGATGGAGGCGATGACGATGACGGTGCCGAGCAACAGCACGGAGCGCGTGCCATGTTTGCCGACGAGATAACCCGCGATCGGCATGCCGATGCCGTAGCAGATCATGCCGATGGCGACGATGCCGGCGAGCAGGCTGCGGCTGAAGCCGAGGTCTTTCGCGATCGGCAGGAAGAAGGGGCCAATGCCCATGCGCATGCCCACGGTGAGCAGCGTGAGCAAGGTCGCTCCCGCCACGATGTTCCATCCGAAATACCAGCTCCCGTTACGGCCTTGATTCATTTTTCTGCGTCCTCTGTGGGCGAATGATTGATGCGTCTTGCTTCACGCGCGATGTGTACCTGGAAAGAGATTGTCCGCTATTTCGGGAGGTGTTGCTGGACGCGGAATGGTGGTTCGCTGTGCGGACTGCATGGGAGGCTGCGTCCGGGTCGTCC
Organism: Pseudomonadota bacterium; assembly: GCA_021821365.1. Lineage (GTDB taxonomy): Bacteria > Pseudomonadota > Gammaproteobacteria > Burkholderiales > Burkholderiaceae_D > Noviherbaspirillum. The sequence goes on from JAKACN010000188.1 coordinate 7,052, forward strand.
ACGAAAAACACGAAAAACACGAAAATAAAAATTCCTTTCGCGTTTTTCGTGTCTTTCGTGGACCAAGGTTTTTGGATGCTTACTGCACCTGCAATCTCAATTCGGCCCTCAGCCATCGAGCTTGCCTGGTTCCGATGGCATTGGAAGCCCTTCGTGGATGTAAATGGTTTCCGCTCGCAGGCGCACGGCATTGCGCCCATGAACGGGAACCGCCTTTCGCTTCCATTGTCGGAAAGGAGAATGCGCGCAGGCAGCAGATACTCGCGCGCGTTCCGGCAAGGCAAACAACAATGGCTGAATCACGGATCGTCGTTTATGGCGCCATCGCGGGCAACATGGCGATTGCCGTGACCAAGTTCGTCGTGGCCGGCATCACCGGCAGTTCGGCCATGCTCTCCGAGGCAATCCATTCGAGCGTCGACACCGGCAACGGCCTGTTGCTGCTGGTGGGCCTGAAGCGCAGCCAGCGCGCGCCGGATGCCGAGCACCCGTTCGGCTACGGCAAGGAACTGTATTTCTGGAGCCTGATCGTGGCGGTGCTGATCTTCGGCGTGGGCGGCGGCATTTCCGCGTATGAAGGCGTGCTGCACATGCTGCATCCGCAAGCGATGGAAGATCCGTTCTGGAATTATGTGGTGCTTGCCGTGGCCACGCTGTTCGAAGGCATCAGCTTTTCGATTGCATTGCGTGCGCTGCTGAAGGAGAAGGGCGACACGCCGTTCTGGAAGGCGCTGCATGCCAGCAAGGATCCGAGCACGTTCACCGTGATGGCGGAGGATAGTGCCGCGCTGGCTGGCCTTCTGATCGCAGCGGTCGGCGTGTTCACCAGCCACGCCTTCGACATGCCCGTGCTGGACGGCGCGGCTTCGGTCGTCATCGGTGTCCTGCTGGCCGGCGTGGCGATGCTGCTGATCTATGAAAGCCGCAGCCTGCTGGTCGGCGAAGGCGTGGACCGCGACATGGCGCGCGCGATCCAGAAAATGGCGCAGGAAGACCAGGCGGTGGCATCGGCCGCGCAGCCGCTGACGATGTATTTCGGCCCTGACGAAATCCTGCTGACGCTGGACGTGCGCTTCAAGCATGGCACTTCCGGCAACGACGTTGCAGCGGCGGTCGATCGCATCGAGCGCAATATCCGCAAGCGCTTCGAGGCCGTCAAGCGCATTTACATCGAGGCAAGGCCGATTGCTGCGTCGATGCAGGAGGCCCGTACGTGACTGCAGGCAAGTCATGGCATATGGCATCTGCCGGCGCGCAACTGCTGTCTTTTGTACAGGAAATCGATTTTGGCAAATACGATTTACACAGTCTTTGTAAATTCTTTCGAGCCCGGCGATGCTGACCTGCAACTGACCGGCCCTGCGCCATGTCGAACCCCATGGCAGGGCGCGGGCTCGCAGTGGTATGAAACATGCAAGCGACAGGGACGCGTGGAAGCGTCGCAGGCTCGTCTGCGCTGCATCCGTTCTTTCTCAATCGAATCTCTGGAGGAAAGGAGCAATCATGAAAAGCCAGAAATACTTGATTCCGCTGTTTGTCGCGCTCCTGTTGGGCGCATGCGCACCGGGACCGAATTCGCGTTCGACAGGGCAGGCCCTTGATGATGCATCGATCACGACGCGGGTAAAGACACAGATCGCAAAGAATGAAAGCTTTGGAAAGGCGATGGCTATCGACGTCGACACCTATCGCGGCGTGGTGTCGTTGAGCGGCTTCGTGGACAACCAGCAGCAGGCCAGCGAGGCGGTCAAGACTGCCAAGCAGGTCGCGGGCGTCGAACGCGTGATCAACAATCTGCACGTAAAGCCGCAGGCGACGGGCTCGTCGGGAACGTCAGGGGCAGCCGGGTCTTCGAGCAAATGAGCCGATGCATACCGCGGGGATGAGGCGCACGCAGGCTTCATCCGCACCGCGGCAACTCCGGTCCACGGGATACGCGAAAACCACGGATATCAAAAATGCTTTCCGTAGTTTCCGTGTATTCCGTGGACATCCACCGCGTTCCGGCTATCGCCCGCCCCACGGACGCTGCATCTGCTCGCGTTGCTGCGGTGTCAGGACCGCATCGATGCGCTTGCGCTGCTCCAGGGAGTTCTCGAACATCTGCTTGCGCAGGTCCGTCATTGCGTCATAGTTCTTGCGGGCGGCCTGCTCGTCGAACTTGCCGTCGCGGTAGGTGTTGGACCATTGGAAGCCGAGGTCGTGCATTTTTCCCATGAGCTGCCACTGCCGATCGCTGAAATTCTTTTCGATTTCGGTCAGCTTGGTGCGCTGGTCGTTGGTGAGATTGGGGATGGCATATTCCCAGCCGGGACCGTAACCCCACATCATCCCCGGGCCCATTCCATAACCGCCCATCATGCCAGGACCAGGTCCGTAGCCACCCATCATGCCGGGTCCTGGTCCGGGGCCGTAACCGCCGCCGCCCATCATTCCCGGGCCCATGTGATAACCGTAGCCGCCCATCATTCCGGGGCCGGGTCCGTAAGGCTGCGACCACGCGGCTGTGGCGACGACCAATGCCGTCAGTGCGATCCACTTACGCTTTGCCATGTTCATCTCCTGGTGAGGTAGATTCGGGTGCCTTGGCGCTGCAGTCATTCTCGGCGCATGGCTGCATGATTTGATTGATGTGAATCAAATTGCAAGAAATTTGAAAGGCCGGGAACCCTTACCAGACAAGATACGGATCCCAGGCGCCATAACGATGACGAATCGGCCCGCGCGGGACAGCGAGGAGAATCAGCAATACGCCGACAAGCGTGTCGGCAAGTGTCGCCAGCAGGTTGCCGCCGGCCAGCAGCCACGGTGCGCCCAGCAGCCAGAGGCCGAAAAGCAGGTTGACGGCGCGCAGCGGTCGCGCGACTTCAGCGAAGGCAGTGATGGAAAAGGTGAATAAGAGCGCGCCGACGAGGTGATCGCTGTCAGCGAGCGCACCGCCGACGCCGAGCGTGGCGCGGGTGAACATGAGCCAGATGCCGAGTGCGGCCGACACCGTCAGTGCCTTCGGCAGCGCGCGAGCCTGCTGCCGCAGGTTCCGCGCATGCCAGCGGCCGATCTCCAGTGGCGGCGAGGGATCCTGCGTCGCCCCGCTGATGGTGCCGCCATGCCAGAATACCTGCCACAGGCTCTGGCCTTCGCGCTTGGCACGCAGCATGAATTGCAGCATGGCGACG
>JAKACN010000189.1 GCA_021821365.1 Pseudomonadota bacterium
CCAATGCGGGTGCCGTGCAGGTAGGAGGTCAGCTTGGCGCCGGTTTCATAACGCTTGAAGCGGCGGAAAGTCATGTTTTCGCCGATCTTGCCGACCAGCGCAGAGCGGAGTTCTTCCAGCGTCTTGCCTTCGACCGGCAACGCTCCCAAGGCCGCGACATCGGCCGGATTCTTCTCGGCAACCAGCTTGGCTGCCAATTTCGCCATCTCGATGAATTCGTCGTTCTTGGTCACGAAATCGGTTTCGCAGTTAACTTCGACGATCGCGCCAACGCCGCCCGCGATATAAGCTGCCACAACGCCTTCCGCAGTCACACGGGAAGCCGCCTTGGACGCCTTGCTGCCCAGCTTCACACGCAGGATTTCTTCGGCACGCGCCATGTCGCCATCAGCCTCGGTCAATGCCTTCTTGCATTCCATCATCGGTGCGTCAGTCTTTGCGCGCAGTTCGCCAACCATCGCTGCGGTAATTGCCGCCATGTCTTTCTCCTCAATTCAGTAAGCGTCATATCCGACGCGTTCAATCAAAATACGTTCAAGCCGGCTAAAAAAAAGGGGCGAACCTCTGTTGCCCCTTTTTGAAGCCCGATATGCAGGGCACAGGGCCTTATGCTTGTTCGTTGACCTCGACGAATTCGTCCGCACCACCCTTGACGGCCTCCAGGACTTCGCTGGTCGCATTCGCGCGACCTTCCAGAATGGCGTCAGCCACGCCGCGTGCATAGAGGGTGATGGCCTTGGAGGAGTCGTCGTTGCCGGGGATGACATACGTCACGCCTTCGGGGGAGTGGTTGGTATCGACCACGCCGATGACGGGGATGCCAAGTTTGGCAGCTTCGGTGATTGCGCCCTTGTGGTAGCCAACGTCAATCACGAAGATCGCATCCGGAATGCCGTTCATGTCCTTGATGCCGCCGATAGACTTTTGCAGCTTTTCCATCTCGCGCTGGAACATCAGAGCTTCCTTCTTGCTCATCTTCTCGACCGAACCGTCTCCCATCGCAGCTTCCATGTCCTTCAGGCGCTTGATCGACGTCTTGATGGTCTTGAAGTTAGTGAGCATGCCGCCCAGCCAGCGCTGGTCAACGAACGGCATGCCGGCGCGCTGGGCTTCCGCCGCAACGATTTCGCGAGCCTGGCGCTTGGTGCCGACAAGCAGGATGGTGCCGCGGTTGGACGCCAGTTGACGGATATACTTCATCGCCTCCTGGTACATGCCCAGGGTTTTTTCCAGGTTGACGATATGAATCTTGTTGCGATGGCCAAAGATGAACGGGGCCATCTTGGGGTTCCAGAAGCGGGTTTGATGACCAAAATGAACACCGGCTTCCAGCATTTCGCGCATGGTAACGGACATGAATAATCTCCAGGGTTAGGTCTGGAATCCGGTCAGTCACCCTTTTTGGGCACCCTTTGGGGACCGGATTCGCGATTTCAGAAAAGTTTAACTTGAAGTCGATTCAAGCTAACCCGAGATTCTACCCCAGATTTGTGAATTTATTCAAGCCGCGAACCCGGCTGACGCAAGCGCGCAATGCGCAGGTCGTCTATAATCTGGAATTAATTATTATTTACGCCCTCCGGCGAAGTTGGCTTGCTCTATGGGTTCCATTTCCATCAAAACCGAAGACGATATCAAAGGCATGCGCATTGCGGGGAGACTCGCTGCGGAGGTGCTCGATTTCATAGCGCCGCACGTCAAACCGGGCGTGACGACAGGCGAGCTTGACCGTCTTTGCCATGAATACATGGTCAACGTTCAGGGCACCATCCCCGCCCCCCTGAACTACTGCCCTCCCGGTTACACACCCTACCCCAAGGCAACCTGCACGTCGGTCAATGACGTCGTGTGCCACGGAATTCCGGGCGACAAGGCGTTGAAGGCCGGCGATGTCGTCAACATCGACATTACGGTGATCAAGGATGGATACCACGGCGATACAAGCCGCATGTTCTATGTCGGCGAGCCCTCCATTCTTGCCAAGAGGCTAACGGAAATCACTTTCGAGTGCATGTGGCTAGGCATTTCCAAAGTGAAGCCGGGAGCTCATCTCGGCGATATCGGTTACGTCATCCAGCAGCATGCCGAAAAGGCTGGCTACAGCGTTGTCCGTGAATTCTGTGGTCATGGCATCGGCAAGGTTTTCCATGAAGAACCGCAGGTTCTGCATTATGGCCGCCCCGGCACTCTGGAAGAATTGCGCCCGGGCATGATCTTTACGGTCGAGCCGATGATCAACGCAGGGCGCCGGGAAATTCGCGAAATGGGCGATGGCTGGACGATCAAGACCAAGGACCGAAGCCTGTCCGCCCAGTGGGAGCATACAGTGCTGGTTACCGAATCCGGATATGAAGTACTGACGGTTTCGCCCGGCATGCCTGCACCTCCTGCCTTCATTACGCAATCTTCCGCGACTCAAACAGCTGAAGTCTAGCGATGGCGTCTCTTGCGTTGACGCTCAAAGAGCAGCTGAAGAGCGAGCGCCAGGCAGCCATCCAGGCATTTCAGGCAGACGGGAAGCCGGAGAAGCTGCTCAAACAGCTTCGCCATAACGTCGACGTCGCGCTGAACCGCGCCTGGGAAGCGTTCGGCCTACCCTCCAGCACTGCGCTGGTGGCGGTCGGCGGATACGGGCGCGGAGAGCTGTTTCCGTATTCCGACGTAGACGTGCTCATCCTGCTGGACGCGCCAGCGGATCCGCAACTGCAAGGCACGCTCGAAGAGCTGGTGCAGCTGTTCTGGGATATCGGACTGGAGATAGGGCACAGCATCCGGACGGTGGATGAATGCCTGACGGAATCCGCCGCCGACATCACTGTCCAGACCAGCCTGCTGGAAGCCAGGCTTGTCGCAGGCAACCGCAAACTGTTCCGGTTCCTGCAGGATCGTCATACCGCAGCCATCAATCCGCAGGCTTTTTTCCAGGCAAAAACCCTGGAAATGCGCCAGCGTCACGCGAAATACGAAGATACGCCGTACAGCCTCGAGCCGAACTGCAAGGAAAGCCCGGGCGGCCTGCGTGACCTGCAGGTAATCATCTGGGTCGCGAAGGCGGCCGGGCTTGGCGAATCCTGGCGCAAGCTGGCCGAGCGCGGCCTGATCACGTCGACGGAAGCGCGCCAGCTCATGCAGAACGAACGCGTATTCAAGGATATTCGAATCCGCCTGCACATCCATGCGCAACGACGCGAAGACCGGCTCGTTTTCGATGTGCAGACGCCCATCGCCGAAACCTTCGGTTTCAAGACGACCGAAACACGCCGCGCCAGCGAATATCTGATGCAGCACTACTACTGGGCAGCCAAGGCGGTCACCCAGCTCAACACGATCCTGCTGCAGAACATCGAAGCGCAATTGTTCCCGCAGCATGGGTCGCTGCAACCGATCAACGAACGGTTCAACGCGATCAATGGCCTGATCGATATTGCCGACGACAACACCTTCGATTCGACACCCTCAGCCATGCTCGAGGTTTTCCTGCAGATCGCCCAGCATGCCGAACTGAAAGGCATGACGGCGCGTACCATGCGCGCCCTGTGGCATGCCCGCTTCAAGATCGACAGCAAATTCCGGCGCGATCCGGCCAACAAGTCGCTCTTCCTGCAAATACTGCAGGCGCCGCAAGGAATCACCCACGCGCTGCGCGGGATGAACCAGACCAGCGTCCTGGGCCGCTACCTGCCGAATTTCCGTCGCATCGTCGGCCAGATGCAGCACGACCTGTTCCATGTCTACACGGTCGATCAGCATATCCTGATGGTGGTGCGCAACGTACGACGTTTCACCATGACGGAACATGCGCATGAATACCCGTTCTGCAGCCAGCTGATGGCCAACTTCGCGCAACCCTGGCTGCTGTACATTGCCGCACTGTTCCACGATATTGCCAAGGGCCGCAAGGGCGACCATTCCACGCTCGGGATGACCGATGCGCGGCGCTTTTGCAAGGATCACGGACTGTCGAAGGAAGACACCGCGCTCATCGTTTTTCTCGTGCAGCACCATCTTTCGATGTCTCAGGTCGCACAGAAACAGGACCTGTCGGACCCCGACGTGATCCGGAGTTTCGCGAACGTGGTCAAGGATGAGCGCCATCTCACCGCGCTCTATCTGCTGACGGTCGCCGATATCCGTGGCACGAGTCCGAAGGTCTGGAACGCTTGGAAAGGCAAGCTGCTCGAAGACCTCTACCGGATGACGCTACGCGTGCTCGGCGGCGAAGACCCATCGACCGATCACGAGCTGAAGAACCGGCAGGACGCTGCCCTGAAGACCCTGCGGCTGTACGGCCTGCCCGAGAACGCTCATGAGCGCTTGTGGCGCCAGCTGGACGTTGCCTACTTCCTGCGTCACGACGCATCGGATATCGCATGGCAAACGCGTTCGCTGTTCAACAAGACCGACAACATGCACCCTGTCGTGAAGTGCCGCCTAGCGCCGATCGGGGAAGGCGTGCAGGTCGCCGTCTACGTCAAGGACCAGCCCGACCTGTTCGCACGCATCTGCAGCTACTTCGACAGGAAGAACTTCAGCATTCTCGATGCCAAAATCCATACCACGAAGAACGGTTACGCCCTCGACACCTTCCTCGTCACCGAACCGGCTTTCGCGAACAGCTATCGCGACATCATCAGCCTGATCGAACATGAGCTGACTGAATTGCTGGAGTCGCGCGCGGACCTTCCCCCGCCCACCAAAGGCCGGCTCTCGCGCCTGTCGCGCACCTTCCCAATCACGCCGACGGTCGATCTGCGCCCTGATGAACGCGGGCAATACTACCTGCTCTCGATTTCCGCCAATGATCGCAACGGATTGCTGTATTCGATCGCGAACGTGCTGGCGAAGTACAAGATCAACCTCCACACCGCCAAGATCATGACCCTGGGGGAACGCGTCGAAGACGTATTCCTGGTCGATGGGCCGGTATTGAACAATGCGCGCAGCCAGATCCAGCTCGAGACGGATCTGCTTGAAGCGCTGCACATCTAGTAATTGATCTCAAATCCATGACTGAACTCGTACGACTGTCCAAACGCATGTCCGAACTCGGCCTCTGTTCGCGCCGCGAAGCCGACGAGTGGATCGAGCGCGGCTGGGTGCGCGTGGATGGCGCCATTGTTTCGGAGCTCGGCAGCAAGGTCCTGCCGAACCAGCGCATTACGGTTGAACGCCAGGCCAGCGCGCAGCAGGCACGCCGAGTCACGATCCTCCTCAACAAACCGGTCGGCTTTGTCAGCGGGCAAGCGGAAGATGGTTACAAGCCCGCTGTCACGCTCGTCAATGGCGGCACGCGCTGGAAGGAGGACAAGGCGCCTTTGCAATTCCACCCGAGCCAGTTGCGCAGCCTGGTTCCGGCCGGAAGGCTCGACATCGATTCGGTAGGCTTGCTGGTTCTCACGCAGGATGGGCGCGTGGCCAGGCAATTGATCGGCGAAGACACGTCAGTCGAGAAGGAATACCTGGTGCGTGTCCAGTACACCAAACCGGGAAGGCTGCCGGATGCCGATCTCAAACTGCTGAACCACGGCTTGTCGCTGGACGGCAAGAAGCTGCTTCCGGCAAAGGTGCGCTGGCAAAATGAGGACCAGCTGAGCTTCGTTCTGCGTGAAGGGAAGAAAAGGCAAATCCGTCGCATGTGCGAAGCCGTCGGCCTGAAGGTGCTCGGACTCAAGCGCGTACGCATCGGTCGGATCGGGCTTGGCGACTTGCCGACGGGGCAGTGGCGCTATCTTCGCCCGGACGAAAAATTCTAACTGGCTGTGGATGACGCGGCACCTGGCGCCTGCGCGGGAGAAGACGTCTAGTCCTCTTTTGCGGAGTCCATCCCCGGAAACAGGATGTCGGTATAACCGAAATGCGAGAAATCCTTGATCCGCATCGGATACAGGATCCCAGCCAGGTGGTCGCATTCATGCTGCACCACGCGCGCATGAAATCCTTCCACGTCGCGGACGATAGCGTGGCCATACTGGTCGACACCTTCGTAATGAAGCCGTGCCCAGCGCGGCACCATGCCCCGCAGGCCCGGCACCGATAGACACCCTTCCCAGCCCTGCTCCATTTCCTCCGATAGAGGCTTCAGGCTCGGATTGATCAGAACGGTTTCGGGCACCGGCGGCGCATCGGGGTAGCGCGCATTCTGGCCGAATCCGAAAATCACGACCTGCAGGTTGACGCCGATCTGCGGCGCGGCGAGTCCCGCGCCGTTTGCCGCATGCATCGTGTCGAACATGTCTTCAATGAGTTGATCCAGCTCGCGCGTGCCAAACTGCGACACCGGCTCGGCCTGCCGCAAGAGCCGCGGATCGCCCATGCGAAGAATTTCCCTCACGCTCATTTCAGTTGGTCCAGGTAATCCGCAAACGCCTTGCCCATCTGCGGGTGTTTCAATCCCATGGCCACGGTGGCTTGCAGGTAGCCGAGCTTCGAGCCGCAGTCGAAACGACGCCCGGCATAACGATAGGCCAGCACCTGCTCCGATTTCATCAATGCGGCGATGCCATCGGTCAGCTGGATCTCGCCACCTGCCCCCTTGCCCAGGCCTTCGAGGAAGTCGAAAATCCTGTTATCCAGAACATAGCGACCGACCACGGCAAGGGTCGATGGCGCCGTTTCAGGAGACGGTTTCTCCACAATGTTGTTGACCCGCTCAAGATTCGGCTTGTACGGCGTGACACTGACGATGCCGTATTGCGAGGTTTCGGCACGCGGTACGTCCTGCACCGCCAGGAGGCTCGTCCCTTCCTGCTTGTAGATGTCGGTCATCTGCGCCAATACGGGCCTTTCTCCCGCATCGACGTCCATCAGGTCATCGGCAAGCAACACGGCGAAAGGCTCGTCGCCGATCACCGGCCGCGCGCACAGCACCGCATGCCCGAGCCCGAGCGGGGCCGACTGGCGGATGTAAATGCACTTGATACCCTTCGGAATGGCGCCGCGAACCACTTCCAGCAAGGCCGTCTTTCCGCTCGCTTCGAGCTCGGCTTCCAGTTCGTAAGCCGTGTCGAAATGGTCTTCGATGGCGCGCTTGTTCCGTCCCGTAATGAAAACGAGATCGGTAATGCCGGCGGCAACAGCTTCTTCCACCGCATACTGGATCAGCGGCTTGTCGACGATGGGGAGCATCTCCTTCGGCTGCGCTTTCGTCGCGGGAAGGAAACGACTTCCCAGCCCTGCGACGGGAAATACTGCTTTCTTGATTGTCTTCATTCGTGTTCCAGCAATTGCAGTAATCCTGCCTCATCAATGATCGTAATGCCAAGTTCCTGCGCCTTGGCCAGTTTGCTGCCGGCCTCTTCGCCTGCAACAACGTAGTTCGTCTTCTTTGACACCGAGCCCGCCACCTTGCCGCCGGCGGCCTCGATCCTGGCGGCAGCCTCATCGCGCGTCAGTGTCGGCAGTGTGCCGGTAAGAACAAATGTCTTGCCCTGGAATGGCTTGGCCTCGCTGACGGAACCCGTGCCTTCGCTCCAGTGGACGCCGGTCGCGCGCAATTGTTCGATCAGCTCGCGATTCATCGGATCGGACAGGAACGCGATGATGGAACGCGCCACCACCGGGCCGATATCCGCCACTTCCAGCAACTGTTCTTCCGAAGCCGCCAGCAAGGCATCAAGGTTGCCGAAATGGCGTGCCAGCTCCTTTGCCGTCGCTTCGCCTACGTGACGGATACCCAGTGCATAGATGAAGCGCGCAAGGGTGGTCGACTTGGATTTTTCCAGCGCATTCAGAACGTTCTGCGCCGACTTCTCCGCCATCCGGTCGAGCTCGGCCAATGCCCTGAAACCAAGCTTGTACAGATCGGCAGCCGTCGTGATGATGTGCTTGTCAACCAGCTGATCAATCAACTGTTCACCGAAACCCTCGATATCCATGGCACGGCGGGACACGAAATGCAGTAGGCCGCCCTTGCGCTGCGCCGGGCATTTCACCCATCCGCCCGAACATCGCGCGATTGCCTCGTCTTCCGGCCTGACGATGGGTGAATCGCAGACCGGGCACGCCGATGGCATGACGAACGCGAGTGTGTGTGCGGGACGCAACTCGGGAACATAGGAAACCACTTCCGGAATGACATCGCCGGCGCGACGGACAATGACGGTATCGCCGATCCGAATGTCCTTGCGATGGACCTCGTCCTCATTGTGCAGGGTCGCGTTGGTCACGGTCACGCCGCCCACGAACACCGGCGCAAGGCGCGCCACCGGCGTGATGGCGCCAGTGCGTCCGACCTGCACGTCGATGCCCTGCAGCACGGTCATTGCCTCTTCGGCCGGAAACTTGTGCGCCAGCGCAAAACGCGGCGCGCGCGACACGAAACCGAGCGTACGCTGCTGCTCGATCCCGTTCACCTTGTACACGACGCCATCGATGTCGTACGGCAGCGCCTTGCGCTTAACGCCAATGCTCGTGAAAAATTCGAGCAGACCAGTCGCGCCCATCACTACCGCGCGTTCGGAACAGACCGGCAGGCCGAGCGTGGCATACCAGTCCAACAGCCCGGAGTGCGACGCGGGCATCTCGGCGCCTTCCAGGGCACCGATGCCGTACGCAAAGAAGCGCAGTGCGCGTTGCGCCGTGATCCGTGAATCGAGCTGCCGCAGGCTACCTGCCGCGGCATTGCGCGGATTGGCGAATTCCTTTTGTCCCCCTTCGCGCTGCCGGTCGTTGAGCCTCGCGAAGTCGGATTTGAACATCAGCACTTCGCCGCGCACTTCGAGGACTTTCGGGGGATGTTTTGTGTGCAAACGCAGCGGCATGGCACGCACCGTCCGGATATTGGGCGTGACATTCTCTCCGGTCATGCCGTCGCCACGCGTTGCCGCCTGCACCAGCACTCCGTCTTCGTAGCGAACGCTGATGGCCAGCCCATCGAACTTGAGTTCCGTCGAGTACTCGACTTCACCTGCGGCTTGCAGGCCTTCGCGCACGCGCCGGTCGAATCCGGCGACCTCCTCATCGTCGAATGCGTTATTCAGTGACAGCATCGGGACCGCGTGCCGGACTGCCTCGAATTGCGGAAGCGGTTTGCCGCCGACGCGCTGCGTGGGAGAGTCGGATGTGATCAGGTCCGGATGCGCCTGTTCCAGCGCGACCAGTTCACGAAACATCTTGTCGTACTCGGCATCCGGGATGGTCGGGCTATCGAGGACATAGTAGGCATGGCTGTGCCGGTTGAGCTCCGCCTTCAGCCAGGCCGCGCGCTCCTGCCAGTGGCTCGCCTCCGGATTCGGCGGCGCTTCCGATTTGTCCGGCCTCGAAAACAGATCCGGTTCCATGGCTTAACTGAACAAGCGCAAAGCCCGGGTCGAGCCGGCCGGAATTTCCGCAGTTTCCATCTGCGTATAGAAGGCGCGCACCTGCTCGGCAATCTCCGTCAACGCGGCGTCCGACAACGGCTGGTTGCCGTCGTCGACGACCACGCCTTCCAGGCGCGACGCAAGCATTTTCGCGCAGGCGATCATGGCGCCGAAGCCATCGCGCGAAGGCGCGACGCGCGGCACGTCGAGCAGCAGGGTCAGGCGTGAGGTGGTTTCGGCAGCCAGCGTGACATTGGTCGACAGCGAGAAGAGGATATCCCCTTCGCCGTCGGGCATCACCAGCCTGCCGTCCGGACGCAGGTCGAACCCCTGTCGCTCTAAAGCGCTGAGCAGGGTATTGATAGCCCAGGGAGCGCTCTTTGCCTGCACGTTGACGCTGAGCTGCGCGTCATATTCCGAGACGAACTGGGCCAGCCCGCGAGCACGCGTCATGACGTCCGTCATGTCAGGCACGTCCGGCTCCGCATCGATGTCGTCGCACACCTGGCGCAGGCGCATGATCAGTTCGGAATATTCCAGCTCGTTCAATGCGCCGCCGCGATTGGCGAGCTGCACCCCGGCAAACAAGCCATAGTAGATGCCGCCGTGGGCAACCGGCTCCCACTCGCCGTCGTCACGCTGCCCGATGAAATGCACCGGCTTGTTGCCGACATGTCGCAATGACTGGAGTTTCGGAAGAAGCTTTTCGCCCCGCACCGGGGCTTCGAGCACCAGGGAGATGGCACAGTCGATCAATTCATCGATCGGCAGTTCTCTTGGCGCCCCCCTTTCTGCCTGCGCCGGAGTCTCCGGAGCGGCCGCAGCGGTCGCAGCATCCGCAACATTCGCCGTATCGACCGGATCCTGCGGTTCCGCCGTAAGAGTCGGTTCGTGTCGCTCGCTACCTGCTTCGATG
>JAKACN010000190.1 GCA_021821365.1 Pseudomonadota bacterium
CCAACCTGACCGAAGTCGCGAAGCAGGTCCTGCAACTGCTGCCGGCCGCCGCGCCCGCCGCGCCGGTCGGAGCGATGCTGCAACCGGGAGCGCAACAATGCTGAGCAGGCAGCGGCGGCGCGTTGCCGTCACCGGCATCGGCCTGATGACCTGCGTCGGCGAGACGCCGGACAGTTTCTTCCGCAACCTGATGGAAGGGGTGTCCGGCATCACCGGCTCGCCCAGGCTGGCGCCGGAGCACAAGGTCGGCTGCATCGCCTTCGATTCCAGCCGGCACTTCAGCAAGATCCAGCTGCTGTCGATCGACCGCGTCTCCCAGATGGCGATGGTGGTCGCCGACCGGGCGCTCGACGACGCCTGCCTGAAGCTGGAGGACACGACGCGCTGCGGCGTGTTCCTCGGCACCGGCATGGGCGGCACCGAAAGCCTGGAAAACGCCTACTGGAATTTCTTCAGGGCCGAGCAGAAAAAGCGCCTGTTGACGGTGCCGCTCGCGATGAACCACGCGCCGGCTTCGCAGATCGCCATGCGGCACGGCATTCACGGCGAGTGCCAGACGTTCTCGGCGGCGTGTTCCTCCTCGTCGATCGCCATCGGCGACGCCTACCGCCGCATCAAGGACGGCTACCTTGACACCGTGCTGGCGGGCGGCGCGGAATGCATGCTCACGCCGGGCTCGATCAACGAGTGGCAGTCGCTGCAGGTGCTGGCCACCGCGCAGGGCGAGCCGTCGACCGGCTGCCGGCCGTTCAGCAAGGACCGCAGCGGCTTCCACATCGCCGAAGGCGCCTGCATCGTGGTACTGGAGGAAATGGAAGGCGCGCTCCGGCGCGGCGCGCGCATCCTGGCGGAGATCGTCGGCTACGGCGTGGCCAATGACGCATCGCATATCACCAAGCCGGACGAAGGCGGGCAAAGCAGGGCCATCGAGGCGGCGCTGCGCGATGCGGGCGTCGCGCCGGGAGACATCGATTACGTCAATGCGCACGGCACCGCGACTGCCGTCGGCGACGTGGTCGAGACGCGCTCCATCAAGCGCGTGTTCGGCGAGCGGGCGTATGCGATCCCGGTGTCCTCGACCAAGTCCTCGCACGGCCATGCGATCGGCGCGACCGGCGCCATCGAATTCGCGGCGTCGGTGCTGGCCCTGCGGCACAAGGCCGTGCCGCCGACCGCATTCTGGCAGGAGCGCGATCCGGATTGCGACCTGGATTACGTGCCCGGCAAAGGCCGTGCCGTGGATGGACTGAAGACGGTGATGTCGAATTCCTTCGCCTTCGGCGGCAACAACGCGGTGCTGGTGGCGCGCGCCGCGGCCTGACGGCTCAGAGACAGAGGAGTTGATCCGTAAGAGACGATTTTGTCCACAAAAAACACAAAAGACACAAAAAGAAAACGCTCGAGGAATTTTTCTGTGTATTTTGTGTTTTCCGTGGACACGCCCAAAACCACGCAGGCCATGACGGCAACCCGCCAAGACACGCGCTGACAGATCGTCTGTTCAATCGGTGGACCTTCCAGAAACAGCAAAGGCCAGGCGGGCCGCCGTACGGCAACCACGCCTGACCTTGCTGGTCTTTTGCGTGTTACAGCTTTGCTACTTCGCCGCTACTGCCTGTTGCGTTTCCTGATGCGGCACCGGAAGCGGCGCCTCCGGCATGTCGCTGCCTGTCTTGCCTGCAGGTTTCGACGCTTGCACCGAAGAATATTTCGCGAGCTTTTTTTCCAGGCTGTTTGCGATGCGATTCAGGACACGCAGTCTCGAGTGGCCGGTGTAGTCGTCCAGCAACTTGACATGGGTTGATTCTTCGAGAGCGGAAATCTCCGCACGGACCTTGCGCAGTCTCCATTCGTAAAACCACTTCATCGCTTCCATCCTGTCCTAATAATAAATAAAGGTCTTGCACGTTGTAGACCGGCAAGCCCCATTTTTGTTCCTTCTGGAAAGAGGATTTCCTGCGGCCGTGAAGGCAAACCGATAGGCGGTTACGACGACGGCAGTGCCGATCCGTGCCGTCTGTGGCCTGAAACTTGCATGAGGCTCGAACGATTCGCGCGGCGACGCGTGCCTTCAGGTCAATCCGGAAGGCAGGATTCCAGTTGGACACAATGATGGAATGCCGGATGCCGGCAGCGGGCCGATCGCGCCTGCGTCGGTGACGGCGACCTGCGCTGCATTTCACTTCCCCGCGCGCGACCGGCGCAGGGCGCAACGGGTCCGGCCATGCGAGACAGGGCGGTACACTGACTACGAACAGGAAAGGACAACACAATGAGCGACGCACCCCGGATCCTCGGCGTCAACCGCACCCAGGATGCGAGCATTTGCCTGATGCAGGGATCGCGCCTGGCGTGGGCGATCCAGAAGGAGCGGCTCACACGTCAGAAACACCATTGGGGCAGGCTCGGCGATCTCCGCGATATCTATGCGCCGCGGCTGCCCGGGCTCGACCAGCCGCTCGATGCGCTGGTCGAATGCTATTCCTCCGACGCCGAGATCGAGAAGCTCGACGACTATGAAAAAGAGCTGAACGAAACGCTCCGGCTTGCGCCGGATTGCCGTCGTGCGCGCATTTCGCATCATCTCGCGCATCTTTACAGCGTGTTCCATCCCTCGCCCTTCGAGGAAGCGGCGGTGATGATCATCGACGGACAGGGCAGTCCCGTGTCCGAGCTGACCGAGCCGTGGAGCGCCGCCGCCAGGGTGCCCGGCGACTGGCGCGAGATCTCGTCCTTCTACCGCGCCGACCGACGCCATGTCGCCTGCATCGACAAGCAGCTCTGGGACCGCAACGAGGAACGCCTGGTCGGACTCGGCATGTTCTATTTTCTGGTGACGCATGCGATCTTTCCCGGCCAGGGCAACGAGGGCAAGGTAATGGGCCTGGCGCCGCACGGCGATCCGGATGCGCTCGGCCTGCCGCCGCTGGAGGTCGACGGCGCACAGGTGACGATTCCCGCGCGCTGGTTCGAGATCCTGCACGAGCGCAGCCGCTTCCGTTATGGGAACGGTATGAGCGGATCGAGCGACGACAAGACGCGCTTTCGCGACATCGCCAACCTTGCCGCGGCCGGGCAGCGCGCGTTCGAGGAAGCGGTGCTCGAGGTCGCGCGCTGGCTGCATGCGCAAACCGGTGCGGAAAACCTGTGCTTCGCGGGCGGCACCGGCCTCAACTGCGCCACCAACGACCGCCTGCTGCGCGAGACGCCGTTCCGGCGCGTGTTCATTCCGCCCGCGCCGAGCGATGCCGGCACCGCGCTCGGCTGCGCCATCTACGGCCTCACCGAGCTGCTCGGCCAGCCCTGCGCGTGGCGCTGGGAGAACGATTATCTCGGGCCGCAGCCGCGCATGACGGACATCGAAGCGGCGCTGCAGGATGCGGACGACCTGATCGTGGAGCGCATCGATCGGCAGGAAGAACTGTGCGCGCGCGTGGCCGATCTGCTATGCGCGACCAAGGTCGTCGCGCTGTACCAGGGTGGCAGCGAATTCGGACCGCGCGCGCTCGGGCATCGCAGCATTCTCGGCGATCCGCGACACGGCACCGTGCGCGACTGGATCAATGCGAAGGTGAAGGAGCGCGAATGGTTCCGGCCGCTCGCGCCCATCGTGCTGCTGGAGCGCGCGGAAGAGTTCTTCGACATCTTCCGGCCATCGCCCTTCATGCAGTTCGCCGCGCCGGTGCGCCCGCAGGCGGCGAAGTTCATCCCGGCCGTCACCCACGTGGATTGCACCGCGCGGCTGCAGACGGTGAGCGAAAACGACGACCCGCTGCTGCGTGCCTTGCTGCAGGCATTCGAGGCGCGCACCGGCGTGCCGGTGCTGCTCAACACCTCCTTCAATCGCAAGGAAGAGCCGATCGTCGAGACGCCGGCGGAGGCGCTGGAATCCTTCCGCCGCACGCCGATGCATGCGCTGGCCATGCCGCCCTTCCTCGTGCGCAAGCGCGTCGAACCGGAAGCGGTGCGCTGATCAGCGCACCGCTGACAGACGCAGGGTGCGCATCCGGCACCCTGTGCACGCTTCCTACGTCCCCGCAAGCAGAAACGCCTTCCAGGAGGCCTCCATGATCCAGGGCTATCCCTCCCGCGCCAGCGTCGCCCCGGGCGAGCGACTCGTGCTGCACATCGCCACCGATGCGCCGCGCTTTCGCGTGGTCTTCTATCGCTGGGGCGATGGCCCCGTGCCCATGCGTGAGACGTGCTGGCTGGATGGACGATACGCCGCGCGGCGCGGTGCCGCCGAAGACTGGCAATGGCCGGCCTACGAATTCGAGATACCGCGCGACTGGCCGTCGGCTGTTTATATCGCCCATCTCGACGCGCCGGACGGCATTCCGTTCGATCTCGCCATGACCAGTGCGGCTGCCCTGTTCGTGGTACGGGGCGAAGGGAATGGTGGCGGGGATGGCGGCAAACTGCTCTACAAGATTCCGCTCGCCACCTATCACGCCTACAACGCCACCGGCGGCGGCTGCTTCTACGTCAACCAGCCGCGTTCGCAGGAACCGCCCGGCGCGCGCGTGTCGCTGCACCGGCCGGGCGGCGGCATCGGCGGCGAAACCTGGGGCGCGCTCGACCATTACGACACATCTTCGCCGCGCCAGACCGTCGCGCACTGGGACGCGCGCTTCATCCGCTGGCTGCTGCAGAACGGCTATGCGCCGGAATTCTGCACCGATTTCGACATCCACCACGATCCGGCGCTTTGCAGCCGCTACCGGCTGCTGCTATGCGTCGGCCACGACGAATACTGGAGCGAGGCGACGCGCGACCATGTGGAAGCGTTCGTCGGGCAGGGCGGCAATGTCGCGTTCTTTGGCGCCAACCTGTGCTGGTGGCGCATCCACGTCGTCGATGACGGCGCGGCCATGGTCTGCCACCAGGGCGGGCCGCGCGGCGCGCTCGATCGCTGGTGGCCGCAGACCGGCGCGCGGCGGCCCGAGGATGCGCTGACCGGCCTGAGCTACCGGCACGGCGGCGGCTGGTGGGACGGTCCGCGCGAGACGGAAGGCTATGTGGTGCAGGAACCGGATCACTGGGCATTCGCGGGAACCGGCCTGTGCAAGGGAGACACCTTCGGCGGCAATACGACGCCGCCGCTGGTCGGCTACGAATGCGACGGCGCGCCGCTGGAAAGCTTCGACAAGACACGCGGCCGCATCACGCTCTCACCCGATGCGCAGCGCTGCGCCACGCCGCCCGGCTTTCAGGTGCTGGCCGCCGGCTTGCTCGGCAGCGGCTGGCAGGAACGTCCGCCGCGCGAGATGCATGCGGCAAACGAAGGCATCCACACGGCAACCATGGGCGTGTTCACGCGCACGGGCACCGTATTCTCCGCCGGAACGACGGACTGGGCGCAGGTACTGGCGAGCGGACAGGACGCGCGTGTCGGCATCATCACGCGCAACGTGATTGAACACCTGCTGCACTAGAAGAAGAATGCAGAGTGCGGCACCGTGTACACGCTGCGTCTGCTCCGTCACGCAATAATTTTTGTCCACGAAAAACACGAAAAATACGAAAAGAGTTTCCGTGTTTTCTGTGTTTTCCGCGGACACTCATGTTGCCCCAGCCAGCGCAACCACCCGTGGAGCGCACGACGCATTCAGCCTGTGCGCCGCTAATGCCGCGTCGCCCTCGGCTCGTCCTCAAGGAACAAGCGATAGCGGCCCTGCGCATCCGGACCGGCGAAGGATCTTGCCACGTATTGCCGATGGTCCAGTTCGAACGGTTCGCCGGCCGGCGGCATGTGACTCAGCTTGCGCATGCCCAGTTCGGTCTGCCTGCCGTCGGGCTGGCGGTAAATGATCTCCACATCCATGGTTATCTCCAACAGAGTTGGATAGAGCGCAAATTTTGCAGACAGTTCAGCATGACGAATTGCGCAACTTGTCGGGCGTCTTGTGCTCTCAAGTCTCACCAGCGGGCCTTCGCAGGCCGCGCACCGGAAGGAGATTCATCATGGCAACCGCATGGCAATCCATCGACATCAAGCTCCCGGTGCATGCCGGCAGACCGACCGGATTCGGCCCGGTGGAACTGCAGGAAGCAGGGCCGCAGGGCGCATGCGTCGTCGTCATCTTCGCATCGGAGCGCGGCGAAGGCCATGCCGGATCGCCGACCCCGGACGCGGCCGGCAAGCAGTGCTGAGACGCGAGGGAGCAGAGACATGGATGCCACCAGGACACGCGGCCGGCGCGCATTTCCGACCGGCCGGCCGATGGACGCGCTCAAGGCCGACCACCAGCTGGCGCGGCAATTGTTCGACCGTTATTTCCATGCGCGGAATGCCGACGAGAAAAAGGATGCGGGCACGCATATCGTTCTGCTGCTGGAAATGCACACCTCGCTTGAGGAAGGCATTTTCTATCCGAGGGTGCGCGGTGTCGACCCGGCGCTCGTCGACCGCTGCGAGCAGGATCATGAGCAGGTTCGCCGGTGGATGGAGCGGCTGAAGATCATGGACGAGAGCGATCCGCAGGCGGAGCAGCTATTCCGCCAAGTGGCGGATGCCGTTCTGAAACATATCGACATCGAAGAGCGGCAACTTTTCCCGAAAGTACAGCAGGCCGGGCTCGACATGGATGAAATCTGGCTTGAAATGCAGTCGCTGGAAACGCGCATGATTGCCGCACGCCTGCAGAAGCCGCTGGCGCCCGGTGCGCGCCAATAATCCCCCTCCATCCTTCCGGCCCAGTGCCGCGGCGCAAGACCATTTGCGCCGTTCGGCATGACCGCCGAATAAGTCCGCGCGGGTAGACAAAGTTTGATCCAGAGCATTCAGGACGTTTTGCTCCTTGTGGGACACTTGACGGCAGGCACCCGCATGCTGCGGGGAGATGCTCCACTCACCACGGCTGACCGGCGGCACGCTGCGCGGTCGGCGGAGAGTCCATGCAATGTCGCGCGATCCATTCAAACTGATGTGGGCCGAAGCCCTGGACATGCTGGACCGGGCCAACCGCCTGCAGCGCCGCTTCTTCCAGCCCGGCAGCCAGTTCGGCGGGCCCTGGTGGGAGCCGCCGATGGATATCTTCGAATCGGAGCACGCGCTGCACATCCTGATCGCCCTGCCGGGCGCGGAACCGGATTCGCTGGTCTTGCTGATCGACGGCGGCACGCTGCTGGTGTCGGCGGAACGGCCGATGAGCTCCGCCGCCGGCGCACTGCTGCGCAGGCTGGAAATTCCCTACGGCCGCTTCGAGCGCCATATCGATCTGCCGCCGGGCCTGTTCGAGCTCGGCGAACGCACCTGGACGAACGGCTGCCTGAAGCTGACCTTGCGCAAGCTGAAACCGCACCATCCATCGGGTGAACCATGAACATCGACGACCGAGCAGGCCACCTGGTCCGCGTGATCGCGGATTCCGACCTCGCACCCGTTCTTGCCGGAACGGCGCGCATCGGACAGGACAACCAGAAACCGGCATACGACCTGCCGGCGGATGTGCTGCACATCGTTCCCGTGCGCAACCTCGTGCTGTTCCCCGGCCTCGTCATGCCGATCACGGTCGGACGCGAAATGAGCATTGCGGCCGCGCAGGAAGCGGCGCGCGCGGGACGGCAGCTCGGCGTGCTGCTGCAGCGCGACGCCGGCGCCGACACCCCCGGACGCGACCAGCTCTACGAAGTGGGAACGGCGGCCACCATCCTGCGCTACATCACCACGCCGGACGGCTCGCATCATGTCGTGTGCCAGGGCGAGCAGCGCTTCCGTGTGGTGGAATTCATTGCCGGTTATCCCTTCCTCGCGGCGCGCGTGGAGCGGATCGTGGATCTGGACACCGACGGCTCGGATGTCGAGGCGCGCGTGCTGCAGCTCAAGGAAAAGCTGTCGGAAGCGGTGAACCTCATGCCGCAGGTGCCGGAAGAAATGATCAGCGTGATCCAGAACGTCACGTCGGCTGCCGCGCTGGCGGACCTCACCGCCGGGCTGATGGACCTGAAGCCGGCGGACAAGCAGGACGTGCTGGAAACCGTCGACCTGCAGGCGCGCCTCGACAAGGTGCTCGTGCTGGTCGGCCATCGCATCGAGGTGCTGCGGCTGCGGCGCGACATCGACCAGCAGACCAGCGAGCGCATCACCGACCGGCAGCGCGAGATCCTGTTGCGTGAGCAACTGGAAACCATCCAGCAGCAGCTGGGCGAAGGCGCGGGCGAAAACACCGAAGTGCAGCAACTGCGGGAAGCCATCGCCAAGGCGGGCATGCCGGCCGAAGCGGAAGAACATGCGATCAAGGAACTCAAGCGGCTGGAGCGCATGCACGAAGCTTCCGGCGAGTATTCCATCCTGCTCACCTATCTCGAATGGATGAGCGAGCTGCCGTGGTCGAAAGAGACCGAAGACCGCATCGACATCGCCGAAGCGCGCCGCATCCTCGACGAAGACCACTTCGGCCTGGAAAAGATCAAGCGCCGCATCCTCGAATACCTCGCCGTGCACAAGCTCAGGCCGCATGGCAAGAGCCCGATCCTGTGCTTCGCCGGTCCGCCCGGCGTCGGCAAGACGTCGCTCGGGCAAAGCATCGCGCGCGCCACCGGGCGCAAGTTCGCGCGCATCAGCCTGGGCGGCGTGCACGACGAAGCCGAGATCCGCGGCCATCGCCGCACCTACATGGGCGCGCTGCCGGGCAACATCATCCAGGCGGTGCGCAAGGCCGGTTCGCGCAATTGCGTGCTGATGCTGGATGAAGTGGACAAGCTGAGCATCGGTGTGCATGGCGATCCTTCCGCCGCGCTGCTGGAAGTGCTCGATCCCGAACAGAACGTGAGCTTCCGCGACAACTACCTCGGCGTGCCCTTCGACCTGTCGCGCGTGATGTTCATCTGCACGGCGAACATGCTCGACACCATCCCCGGCCCGCTGCGCGACCGCATGGAAGTGATTTCACTGCCCGGCTACACCGAAGAGGAAAAGGCGCAGATCGCGCGCCGCTACCTGGTGCGGCGGCAGCTGGAAGCGAACGGCCTGACGCCGGAACAGTGCGAACTCACCGACGCCGCGCTGCACGGCGTGATCGAGCACTACACGCGCGAGGCCGGCGTGCGCAACCTGGAACGCGAGATCGGCAGCCTGCTGCGCCATGCCGCGGTGCGCGTCGCGGAAGGCAGCGCGCAGCAGGTGCGCATCGACGAACCCGACCTGCATGCCATCCTCGGCGCATCGCGGTTCGAAGGCGAGGTCGCGATGCGCACCAGCGTGCCGGGCGTGGCGACCGGGCTGGCATGGACGCCGGTGGGCGGCGACATCCTGTTCATCGAAGCGAGCCGCAGCGCGGGAAGCGGCCGGCTCATCCTGACCGGTCAGCTGGGCGACGTGATGAAGGAAAGCGCGCAGGCCGCGCTCAGCCTGCTGCGCGCGCATGCGGCTGATTACGGCATCGCGGTGGAACTGTTCGACAAGAGCGACATCCATGTGCACGTGCCGGCGGGCGCGACGCCGAAGGACGGACCGAGCGCCGGCGTGGCGATGTTCATCGCCCTGCTGTCGCTGGTGACGAACAAGGCGGTGCGCAGCGATTGCGCGATGACCGGCGAGATCAGCCTGCGCGGCCTGGTGTTGCCGGTCGGCGGCATCAAGGAGAAGGTGCTGGCGGCGCTGCGCGCGGGTATCCGCACGGTGCTCCTGCCGGAGCGCAACAAGGGCGACCTCGAAGACATTCCGGAAGAGGCGCGCGGCAAGCTGGAATTCGTCTGGCTCGGCACGGTGGATGACGCCGTGCGCGCCGCCGTGCCCTGAGCTGCGGCGGCGCTCGTGATCCAGGAGCAAGGATCGAGGTTCAGCGACTGGTACTACTCGCCAATCATCGCCACATCGTTCCTTCCCCTTGCCTGGGTTTACTCACATCGTTAAGTTTTTTTGCTCTCGCCAAGACGCCAGGAACGCCAAGGAACCAGCGATTCTCTTCCAGCCGGTGAACGATGCGTGTGATTCCATGCTTCATGATCCGTCATTCGTCCCTTTCCCTTGGCGTTCCTGGCGTCTTGGCGAGAGAAGAACAGAATTCATGAGACGCAGGTAATCCTCCGTCGCCTTGCAGAAAGAAGGTGCAGTTCCTTGACAGACCCTAATGGGCAGCCCGGCCGTGCCCTGGCTGCTTCGCGCGCTTCG
>JAKACN010000191.1 GCA_021821365.1 Pseudomonadota bacterium
CATCCTGAACCAGAGCGTGCTGTCGGCGGCGCTCAAGGTGGCGCGCGGCAAGCTCGGCTTTTCGGGAGCCAATGAGCCCGACCGGATTGCACGCATCCGGGAAGACATGTTCGAGCGGCTCGACGTGGACACGATGCTGAAAAGCGGCTTGCTGAAGCGCCTGCGCCTGAAGAATGCCGACGTGGAGAGGGCATTCGACGGCACCGCGGGCAGCGGCATCGATCCGCAGGCGGCCGCCTCTCCGGACGAGACATTCATCGACCTGTACGTCGCCTTGCTGACCGTTCCGAGCATCGGGCGCAATCTTCTCGGGCAGACGCAGTGGGACACGCTGAAGGGCAGGCTGGAAGCGGGCGATCATGCATTGCTGGTACTTTCGCGCGGCAGGTACAGCGTGGTGCCTGAGGATTTCGTGCCGGGCGCGGTGCCGGAGCGCCTGGCCCTGACGCAGGGCGGGCTGCCACTGGAGATGCGTGACATGGACCTCGATCTGTCGCTGCCGGGCACGCTCGCATCGCGCGGCGACACCGTCAAGGTATTCCGGGTCATCGGCCAGGCGGGGCTGGATCCGGCGTTGCCGCTCAGATTCTCGCTCAACGTGACGCGGCTCAAGGGTGTGATTTATCCGGAACGCATCAGGAAGGACTTCAGCCTGTCGTATCGCTTGCCGGAGCGATTCATCGTTCCCGCCGAGCCGGACAACAGATCATGGGCCGGCATCTGGAAGCAGCGCTGGCCGGAGCTCGCCATCCTCGCCGCCGGCGTCGGCATCCTGTTCATCGCGCTGGCGAGGCAACGTCGGCTCACCACCCATGCCACGCGCTTCAAATGGTTCAGGCGCGGCTACCTGCTCTTCACCGTGTTCTTCATCGGCTGGCAAGTACAAGGCCAGTTGTCGATCGTGAACATCACGAGTGCCGTGCAGGCGCTGAAGGACGGCCGCGGGCTCGGCTTCCTGCTGTTCGATCCGCCGACGGTCATTCTGTGGTCCGCCGTCGCCTTGTCGCTGCTCATCTGGGGGCGCGGCACCTTCTGCGGCTGGATGTGCCCGTTCGGCGCGCTGCAGGAGGGCGTGGCGAAGGCTGGTGCGTGGCTCCGGATTCCGGTGCTCAGAGTGGGGGCGCGCACCGATGCACGGCTCAAGTGGATCAAATACCTCGTGCTTGGCGGGATCGTGGCCGCAGCAATATTTTCAACGGCGATCACGGACCAGGCTGTGGAAATCGAACCGTTCAAGACGGCGATCACGCTGGGATTCCGGCGCTCGTGGCCCTTCGTCCTGTATGCCGTGGCGCTGCTGCTTGCCAACATGGCGGTCTACAAAATGTTCTGCCGCTATCTCTGTCCGCTCGGTGCCGGCCTTGCCTTGCTCGGGCACGTGCGGATCTTCCGCTGGCTGCCCCGGCGCAAGGAATGCGGATCGCCGTGCCAGACCTGCCGCCATCGCTGCCAGTACCAGGCGATCGGACGCGATGGCGCGATTCGTTATGACGACTGCTTCCAGTGCATGGAGTGCGTGGTGATCCACAACAGCGACGAACAGTGTGCGCCGCTGATCCTGGAGACCAGGCGCGGACGCACCATTCCCATTCGGGCGGCAGATTCAATGCAGAAAGAAAGGAAGCACAATGCGGCGTAGAAAATTTATGGCTGCGTCAGTGGGCTTCGGCACGGCGGCGCTCGCCGCCGGCTGGAAAATCATCGATAACCATGCCTTGCCGGGCACGGTGCTAAGGGGCGGCCCCGGCGCCGCGGGTGAGCGCCTGTATCGCGGCTTCGATATCGCCTTCGGCACGACCGTCTCGGTACAGTTGGTGCATGACGACGAGCGACAGGCGAACCTCGCCATCGAAGACGCCTTCGCCGAAACGAAGAAGGTGGATGCGCTGATGAGCATCCACCGCGAGGGAAGCCAGGTGCATGCGCTGAATGCCAGCGGCGGCGTGGACCGGCCGCATCCTTATTTGCTTGCCGTGCTGAAAGCGGCGAGAGAATTGTCGGTGCTGACCGACGGCGCCTTTGACGTAACGGTGCAACCGCTCTGGCGCACTTACGCGCAGGCCAAAACGGAGAGCGGTCTGCCGAGCGATGCCGGCATCGATCACGCGCGGGCGCTCGTGGGTTGGGAGCGGATGGCGTTCGACGGGCAGCGGGTGCAATTGCTGCAGCCCGGCATGGCGATCACCTTGAATGGCATCGCGCAGGGCTTCGCAACCGATCTGGCGCTGGCCAGGGTGCGGGAGCGCGGCATCCGGCATGCGTTGCTGGATACCGGCGAGTATGGCGCCATCGGCTCGCGCGACCGCTCCCGCCCATGGCTGCTCGCCGTGCAGGAGCCGCGCAAGAGGGAACCGATGCCGCAGGCATTCCGCATGGATGGGCGTTGCGTGGCCACGTCGGGTGATTATGAAATGCATTTCAGCGCGGACTACGCACAGCATCACATCTTCGATCCGCATACCGGCAAGTCCCCGCCCGAACTGGCGAGCGTGACGGTCCTGGCGCCGACCGGAATGCTGGCGGATGGCCTCTCGACCGCCCTGATGGTGATGGGCAAGGCAAAGGCAATGAAGCTGGTGGCAAGTCTGGACAACGTGGATGCGATGCTGATCGACAAGGCAGGCGCGCGATGGCAATCGACGGGATTTCCGCTGGTGTAATCGATGCGCCTCACGAGGGAATTGCACGCATGCGAAGTCAGAGATTCATCTTCCGGTAAATCGTATTGCGCGACACGCCCAGCGCCCGCGCTGCCGCCGATACATTGCCGCCGTGTTCTTCCAGCGCCCTGCGCATCATCGACAGTTCGACATCTTCCAGCTTGCTGCAGTTTGCCGTATGAAGCGCGGTGTCGCCGTCGCACGCGAGCGTCATGGTGCCGACATCTTCCAGGAAGTCTTCCGGCATGTGCTCCATCCGGATCTCCCGCTGATCGCCTGCCATGATGATCGCCGTGCGGACCAGGCTGGCAAGCTGGCGGACATTGCCCGGCCACTTGTGGCGCTTGAATACCTGCATCAGTTCCGCCGAAACGGTGCGCCGCACCGTACCCGAATTGGCTGCCAGCAGCTTGTCGACCACAGTCTCAAGGTCGGTGCGCTCGCGCAGCGGCGGCAGCTTGATGACGAGGCCGTTCAGCCGGTAATACAGGTCTTCGCGGAAGGCATTCCTGGCAATGAGATCGCGCAGGTTCCGGTTGGTCGCGCAGACCAGCGCGATGTTCAGCGGATAGGATTTGGTGCAGCCCAACGGGGTGACGATCCGCTCCTGCAGCACGCGCAAGAGGCGCGCCTGGAGGTTCAGCGGCATGTCGCCGATTTCGTCAAGAAACAGCGTGCCGCCATTCGCCTGCAGAATCTTGCCGACACTGCCTTTCCTGCGCGCGCCGGTAAAGGCGCCGTCCTCGTAGCCGAACAGCTCGGACTCGATCAGGTTTTCCGGGATGGATGCGCAGTTGACCGCCACGAACGGCCCGCCGGCGCGCGGCGAGTCATTGTGGATTGCCTGTGCCAGCAATTCCTTTCCGGTGCCGGTCTCACCCAGGATGAGGACCGGGATATCCCGGCCAATCACTTTTCCCACCTTGTCGATGACGCTGGCGATCTGCGGGTCGCCGGTATTCAGGTAATGCAGGCTTGAAAAACGGAGGTGTGTGTCGGATGCGTGCGGTTTCGCCGGCATGCTGACTGCCGTTGAGGACTGAATCCTGTCGGGCGGGATTCGCAATTCGGCGCGCGCATGCACGCGAACGCCGTTGTACAGGCACAGCGTCAGAAGGCCCGGCGACCGCCTGCAATAGTGTTCGAACAACTCGGACAGCGGCAGGCCGAACAGCGAGCTGAAAGTGTGTGTTTCGAGTGCCGAGTGCGGCAATCCGAACTGGCGCATCGCGCTGTGGTTGGCCGACAGAAAGCGACCGCCCGCGGTGAATGCCGCCGTGTTCTCCATCAAGGTGCCGAGAAATTCCGGCCTGCTGTGAAAATGGACAGTGATCGCATCCTGGAATGTCGTCGAGAACAACTGGTTCTCGATCATCTGCGCGGACATGCGAACCAGCGCCATGGTGTGGCGATGAAAACTGGCATGGTCCCCGGCCACGGCCAGGATACCGGCTATCCGTCGTTGATGGTCGAAGACCGGCACAGCGGAGCAGGTGAGGAAATGATTCGCGACGAGGAAGTGCTCATCGGCGTGCACCCGCATCGGCACCTGCTCTACGATCGCCGTGCCGATCGCATTCGTTCCCTTGCAGTCCTCCGACCATGGCACGCCCGGCTGCAATCCGGCATGGCTTGCTCTCGCCATGAAATCGCAATCGCCGATGGCGTGGAGTACGACGCCGACGGTGCCGGTCAGCAGCACCATGCTGTCCGTGTCGGCGATCTGTTCGTGCAGCGCCTCCATCACCGGAATCGCGTAGGTGTGGAGCACGCGGTTCTTCTCAATGGCCTGCGCCAGGTTCGCCGCGACAGCCGGGCTGATCGAGGGTGGTGCGGACCTGGAAAGGCCGTATGCAGCAGAACGCCGGTGTGCTTCCTCGATGCTTCGCTTGCGTCGATCCTCCAGCGTGGCGCAGTGCGTGTCGGGGGCGGCACCCGATCTCTGTGTTGTCGGCACTTCTACTCCTGTCGTCTCTTCATGCGTGCGCGGTCTTCGGGCATGCATGAGAACGTGACTGTATCACTCGCGTGGAATAGAGCAAAGCTGATGTGTGAGATAGCAACAAATGAATGAATTTAACTACTTGTTACTGAATGTTGGTAGGTAATGATCTGTAAATGGATGGGGATGGCGAGGAATCGCGATTGTAGGAAAAATGCTGTGGCGATGACTTGACCGCGCTACACCGGCGGAGTGGCGGGGAGAGATCTGCCCGCAGCATGCGCGCGCAGGCAGATCGACACGCCCGCTTTCGCTCGCGCATGACATTCGGTACGGCAGCCAGGCGCGTACGGACTCAAGCGCGTTCCCCCGATGTAACGCGTACCCCGTCGCGTAGATCGTTGCTCGGGAAGCGCACCACCCGCGCGCCGGGCGCGACGCCGGACAGCACCTGCGCCTCGTCCTGGTTGCGTTGTCCGACCTGCACCGTGCGCTCATGCGCGCGGCCGTTTTCGACGCTGAACACATGCCACTCCTCGCCGACCCGAAACAGGCTGCTGGCTGGCAGCTTGGTCACCTTGTCGGCCTGCCAGATGACGATGCTCGCCTCGACACGATAGCCGTCGCCGAGCGGTCCGAGCGGATCGACCGGATCGGCGATAACGTTGACGCGCTGTTCTTCCACGCCGAGCGACGAGATCTTGGTGAAGGCGACCGGCTCGATAAGCCGTACTCGCGCGCGCAAGGCTTTCCCGCCGCCCCATCCCTCCAGCAGCATGGTGTCGCCGGGCTTGACCTTCACCGCGTCGGTGGAAAGGACGTCCACCACGATTTCATAACGCCCCGGGTCGCCGATGGTGACGAGCGGCGCGCCGGCGGCGACGGTGCGTTCGCTCTTTTCATGGACGCGCAGGACGTAGCCGTTGACCGGCGAGGCGAGCCGCAATTCGCGCTTGTCGCCACGAGCCGGGCGTTCGTCCGCCAGCAACGCCGCCGCAGCGGCCTTGACGTCGGCGGCGGCGGCCTGTTCGCGCGAGCGCGCGGCTTCCCATTCGGCACGGCTGATTCTTTCGGCGGTCGCAGCCTTTTCCACTGCCTGCGGCGACACGAAATTGTCGTTCACCAGACGTTCGACGCGCGTGCGCTCGCTGATCGCAAACTGCATGTCCGTGCGGGCCCGCTCGACGCGCAGCGCGGCCTCGCGCTCGAGCGCCTTGGTCGCATCCAGGCGGGCGAGGGCTTCGCGCCGTTGTCGCTCGTCCATCGGCAATGGATTCAGCACGGCGATCTCGTCGCCGCGCGCGACCGGGTCGCCGTCGTGCAATCCGATCCGGGCGATCTCCGCGGACACGGGGGCGGCAATCACATACTTGTCGTGGACACGCACCTGACCCTGGTTGCTTACGGTGACCTGCAGCGGCCCGGATTCGACGGCGGCCACCTCGACGGCGACCGGATTCGGCGAAAACAGGTACCAGGCGAGCAGGGCCAGTACGGCGATCCCGATCGCGCTCCACGCCCATGTGCGGCGCCGGTGTGCGGCAGCGCCGGCGGTCTCGTTTTCCTTCTTGCTATTCATGGTTGATGTTCATGGTCGATTCATTCGCGCGTCTTCAGTACTTCGATCAGGTCCAGCCTGTGCACGCGGCGCCAGACCAGGAAGCCTGACGCCGCCGCGGACAGCAGCACGACACCGATGGAAAACAGGAAGGTATGCGTGCTGACCACAAGCGGAATGCGGAACAGGTCCTGGCT
Source organism: Pseudomonadota bacterium (assembly GCA_021821365.1). GTDB lineage: Bacteria > Pseudomonadota > Gammaproteobacteria > Burkholderiales > Burkholderiaceae_D > Noviherbaspirillum. Next base: position 6,358 of record JAKACN010000191.1, read on the forward strand.
CAGCAATTCCGACAGCAGCGCAGCGAGGCCATAGCCGAGCAGGCAGCCGAAGGGAATGGCGGCCAGCGTCAGCAGGCCTTGCTCCCCGAGCAGCATGCGCGCAACTTCCGCCCGGGTGAAGCCGAGAATGCGCAGACTCGCCAGTTCGAGCGCGTGCTCGGACAAGGCGATGCGCGCCGAGTTGTAGACCACGCCGACAGCGATCACGCAGGCAAAAGCGACGATCACGACCGTGTTCATGCGCATGTTCTCCGCGATGGTCGACAGAAAGCTCTGCAGCGTCGCCTCGCGCAGGTTGATGCTGCGAACGGCGGGAACGGACTTGAGGGTGCGATAGAGCGCCGCCCGGTATTTCGGGTCGACCGCGACGAAGGCGCCGGTCATGGTCTCCGGCTCTTCCATTGCTTTGGCCAGCGCCGCGTTGTCCATGTAGGCGAAGGTCCCGATCGGCTCGTCGACGATGCGCGCGACGGGAAGCTCGACGATGCGCCTTTGCCGCGCCATCGACTCGACGGTCAGTTTGTCGCCCGGACCGGCGCCCAGCGTCTCGGCCAACCGCTTCGACAGCACCACGCCTTCCCGCGGCAGGTCGATCGGATGCTCGTTTTCGTCGAGCACCATGCGCAGCTGGCGCGACGACCCCAGGCCGATCAGGGCCGCCTTCTTGGAACGATGCCGGAAGCGCATCTTCACCGGGAAATCGTTGTAGGGCTCGATGCGCAGCACGCCCGGCAGCGACGCCAGGTTGTGCGCGGCCGACATGTCGCGCACTTCGATGAAGGCCAGCGTCACGTCGTCGCGCTGCGCGGTGCGGAACTGGATGCGGATGATTTCATCCAGCGCATCGAAGGTGTACTGTCCGACGATCATGAGCGAAATGGCCAGCGCCAGCCCGAGGATCGACAGGAGCGCCTTGGCGGGGCTGCGCTCCAGGTTGCGCATGATGATGCGCACGGCAAGGGGCATGAAGCGCTGCAGGCCGAGCCGCTCCAGCGGGCCGGGGCGGAAGTGCGCCGGTGCCTCCGGCCGCATGGCCTCGGCCGGCGCGAGCCTGACCACGCGCGCGACGGCGACGGTCGCACCGGCGAAAGCGGCCAGCGCGGTGACCAGCACCGAAACGCTGATCGCGAAGCCGGACAGGGCGAACTGCATGCGCGGGAAGTGGTAGAAGCGCGCATAGAGATCCGCGAGACCGTTGCCGAGCCATTCGCCGAGTGCGACGCCGAAAACGCCGCCGATCATTACCGTGGCCAGGGCAAATTTCAGGTAATGTGCGGCCACCGCCGTGCTGCCGTAGCCGAAGCTCTTGAGCAGGGCGATCTGAGCCCGTTGCAGGGAGGTGATGCGCAGCAGGACATTGTGGATCAGAAAGGCGGCAACGCCGAGAAAGATGCCGGGGATGATGGTGCCGCTGACGCGCACCTGGGTCAGTTCGCTGTCGATGAAACTGTGCGAGACCTGGTCCTTGCGGCCATAGGCGCCGAGCGAACCGTAGGGCGCCAGCAGCTTGTCGAGCGCGTCGATGACGGCCTGTTCGCTCGCGTGCGGCGCCAGCACCACCGCAAGGTCATTGAAGCTGTCGCGCATGTTCATTGCGCCGGCCAGCGCTTCGCGCGCCATCCACATCACGCCGAAACGCCGGTTGTCGGGAAAGCTGCTGCCGCGCATTTCATTGATGAATTCCGGCGAAATGGCAATGCCGACGATGTGCAGCTGCTCCTTGCGACCGTTGATGATCGCGCCAAGGGTGTCCCCGGGCTGCAGGCGGTTCGCCTGGGAAAACGCCTCGCTGACCAGGACTTCGTACAGGTTGCCCGCTTCCGGCAGGCGGCCGGTGCGCAGGTGCACGCGATTCAGGCCGCTGCCCGGACGTTCCGGGAGGGAGACCAGCAGCCCGGCGGCCGGCTCGTCCAGCCCGGGCACGTCGAGCGAGGCGTCGAACACCACGCGCCCGTCGGCTTCGTTGATGCCCGGAATTTCACGCACGCGCGACAGCAAGGTCACCGGCGCGTTCTTCAGCGTGGCAAAGACATCCGCGAAGCGGTAATGCTCGTAATACGACGACTGCGCGGTGAGCAGCGCTTCATACGAGCCGCGCATCGTAACCAGCGTCGCGATGCCGCACATCGCCACCAGCGCGATCGCCAGCGCCTGGCCGCGCATGCGCCAGAGATCGCGCAGCAGCTTTCTGTCCATGGGATGCAGGGCTGGCATTACCATTCGATCTCCGCCGGAGAAATGCGGTGCGCATTGACTTCGATGCGCATGATGTGCCCGCTGCTGATGTAAATGATCCGGTGCGCCATGCGCGCGATGGCCGCATTGTGCGTGATGACGGCGACGGTGGTGCCGAGCTCGCGGTTGATGCGCTCCAGCACCTCGAGCACCAGCTTGCCGGTGCGGAAGTCAAGCGCGCCGGTCGGTTCGTCGCACAGCAGGATATCCGGCTGCTTGGCGATGGCGCGGGCAATGGCGACGCGTTGCTGTTCGCCGCCGGACATCTGGGCCGGGAAGTGGTCGATCCGGTCGCCGAGCCCGACCAGCTTCAACGCCTGGACCGGGTCCATCGGGTGTTCGCTGATTTCAGTGACGAGCTGGACGTTTTCTCGCGCGGTCAGGCTGGGAATCAGGTTGTAGAACTGGAACACGAAGCCGACATGTTCGCGCCGGAAGGTGGTCAGCGCGGCATCGCCCGCATGCGTAAGGTCATGGTCGAGGTAGCGGATGGTGCCGGCGCTCGGCGTATCCATGCCGCCAAGGATATTCAGCAAGGTCGATTTGCCGCTGCCGGAAGCGCCGAGCAGCACCACGAATTCGCCTTCGAAGAGATCGAGGTCGACGTCCGTCAGTGCCACGACCTGCACCTCGCCCATGAGGTAGGTCCTGGCAACGCCGCGCAGGATGAATACGGGCCTGCCATCGGCAGGCGGCGCGGGCGGCGGTGCTGCATCTTGCGCTGCGATAGGCGGAGGCGCAGGCATGGAAAAGGTATGGGAGTGTGATGCGCACTACCGTAATCGGTGCGCGTCGGATTTTTATTGATCTAGGTCAACGGCCCCCGAATGACGAGGCGCCCCACGGAAGTGGCACGATTTGGAGCAATGCATGGCGGCGATCTGCGCCAGAACGGAACAGCTGTTTGTCCCGCTGTGTAACACGCGTGCCCGCATTTCCTTGCGCCATCGAGGGTCGTCATAGCGCAAACCCAGCACCGGCGCGGGATTCGGCATGTGACGCCATCGGCTGGCACGTCGATTGCGCAATGTCTCGCGTGCCTGGAATTCTCCAGGTGTCAAACAGTGCGACCCATACATCTTTTAGGAGGAAGACATGAATCTTGCCGACATCAGCAAACTCGGAATCAAGAACCCGTACAAGCAACGCTACGACAACTTCATTGGCGGCAAGTTTGTGGCCCCGACCGGCGGCAACTATTTCGAAAACATCAGCCCGATCATCGGTCAACCCTTCTGCGAAGTCGCGCGCTCGACGGCGGAAGACATCGAACTCGCGCTCGACGCCGCGCATGACGCGAAGAAGGCGTGGGGCAAGACCTCGCTCACCGATCGCGCCAACATCCTGAACAAGATCGCCGATCGCATGGAAGCGAACCTGCAAGTGCTCGCAACCGCAGAGACGATCGACAACGGCAAGCCGATCCGCGAAACGATGGCGGCCGACATTCCGCTGGCCATCGACCATTTCCGCTATTTCGCCGGTTGCATCCGCGCGCAGGAAGGCACT
>JAKACN010000192.1:0-6424 GCA_021821365.1 Pseudomonadota bacterium
CGTTGCGAGCGTCTCAGCGCAATCGACGTCCAGGCCCATCTTGACGAGCGTAATCTCGAGCAGCTCGCGCAAATCAGCTTCATCGTCAACGACCAGGATACGGGGTGCAGTCATCTGGAGAATCAGGGTAAAAGCGGGTTGTCCAGGGCAAAAGTAATGACGAACCTGCCGCTCGGCTGGTCCATCCCCTCGCTCGTCATATCCATCCGGTACTCGTAATCGAGCATTGCACCGTTATTCAAGCACAATTCGCGGGCCAGGTAGAGTCCCAGTCCGGTTCCCTTGCTGGAGGTCGTGTAAAACGGCTCGAACAGATGCGATCTGACTTCCGGAGTGATGGCCGGACCGTCATCCTGCACGTGCAGTTCGATCCTGCCGGCGTTCGGTGAAAGAGCATGGACACGGATGCTGCCGTGGCGGCCGCTGGCATAGCGTACCGCATTCGACAGCAGGTTGAGGACGACTTCCCGCAGGTGCAACGGGTCGAAGCGCACCTGGTAATTGCCCATGGGAGCCAGGTCGATGACCGCCGGCGCGACTGCATGTCCGTCCCTGAACTCGTCGACGATCTCAGCCAGCAAGGAGCCCAGCTGCAGGGGCTCGTGATTGACATGCGCCCGGCGTGACAGTTTGAGGATGTCCTCGATCATCCGGTTCAGCCGGACCACGTTGTCGCTGACGATTTTCAGGAGCCGCGACTGGGTCGGATGGGTAATGTCCTCGTTAAGCAGCGATGCCGCGTGGGAAATGGCGGACAGCGGATTGCGCACCTCGTGCGCGATGCTGGCCGTCAGGCGCCCCATCGAGGCCAGCTTGAGCTGTTGCGCCTGGCTTTCGATCTCGCTGACGTTCTGCAGGAAAATCACCGTCCTTCCCTCCGGCAAATCCTCGGAAGTCGCCTTGACGAAGCGCAGCTTCAAATGAGTGAACAAGTCTCGCCGGCTGTCGAAGGCCATGCCCGAGTTTTCCGCAAGATGGTCGCCGGGCCTGATCATGAGGAAGGTGAAAGCGCCGGCATCGGCGCCGGCCGCATCTGAGGGACGTTCCATCCACGCAAAGAAAGCGTCGGCAATCGGCACGAGTGCCGGGATCTCGACCAGCTTGACCACCGGTTGCCTCGACGCAAGGGACAGGCCGAGCATGCGCTCCGCCGACGGATTCGCCGCAAAGATCTCGCTGTCCCTGCCCACCACGAGGATGCCGTCGCCCATGTCGGCAATCACGAGACGATTGACCGCCTCCTGCAGCTGGAGCTCCCGTCCGCGCCGCGCGGCCAGCTCTTCCTGCTTGATCAGCTTGGCGGCGAGACGGTTGATCACGTAGATCGCCGAGAAGAACGCTGCGCCATACAATCCGGCGCGCGAAGGCGACGCATCGGGCATGGAATGCAGGACCTGGTATCCGCTCTCCGATAAAAGGATCAGCGTGACCACCGAGACGAAGAACAGCGCGAGCAGCAAAGGCGCAAGTATGGCGCACCCCGCGAGCGGAAACAGATACAGGATGGCCAGTCCGCTCCTGGCGCCGCCGGCCGCGATGTACAGCAGGGTAATTGCAACGATGTCTACCGTCAGCTGCACCAGCAGCTGCAGCATGAAGCGCGACTGGAGATAGACCGACAGGAGCGCGAAGACGGCGGACAGCATGAGATAGACGATGCCGGTCTCCCAGTCGAAATGGAAACCCGTCTCTCCGATGCCCTTGACCGTATTGAAGCCCAGGTAAACCAGCAGCACCAGGACGATCACGATGCGCGTGACAGTGAAGGTTTGCAGCGGTCGCCACAAGGTCTCGCGATCTTCGCGAGCAACGATGTGGGCCACCCGGTTCATCGCGCGCAACCCGCAGGACAGGCGATGCGGCGCGACATTCTCGCTTCCGGGTGCCAATGAAATACCGGCATTGCGCAATCGTCAGGATCGCGCATGCTGAAGACGATGCTCGTCACTGCAGAATACCTTGCCGGAGGTGTCGGTGACGGTCTCGGAGACCGGAACGTATACGCCGCAGTGCGCGCATTGGACCATCGGTTCGATCTGCCTGGCCGCCTTCCCGGGCTTTCCGGGCCTGCCGGCGCCAATCGTGGTGGAGGCATTGTTGCTGCGGATCAGCCAGATCACGAATACCGCGATCGCTGCCCATAGCAGCAGCTTCACGTCAGCCCCCTGTGCAGCACGACCTCCAGAACGAAACGGCTGCCGACGTAGGCAAGCAGCAAGGTCGCAAAACCGGTCAGCGTGAAGCGCAGGGCCGTCTTGCCGCGCCACCCGCGCCAGGCGCGACCAGCCAGCAAGGCGCCGAAGAGCAGCCAGGAAAGCAGCGTGAAAATGGTCTTGTGGTCCCACTTGAGCGGCTTGCCGAACAATTCTTCGGAAAATACGATGCCCGAGAGAACGGTCAGGGTCAGGAGGCAAAAACCGAAACCGATCATGCGGAACAACATCTTCTCCATCGTTAACAGAGCGGGAAGCCTGTCCAGCGCATGCGCCAGCCAGCCGTCGCCGGCGGCTCCGGGCGGGGTATGCAGACGGGATTCCTGCAACGCCATCAGCACTGCATGGAATGCGGCGATGGTCAGGGAGCTGTAAGCAAGGATGGCGATCGCGACATGCCAGGGAAACAAGGCCGTCTTGTCTTCGAGCGGAACCACGTTGCCGGGGAAAAGCGCCGGCAAGACGACCGCGACGGCGGCCGATGGCAATATCAGGATGCGCAATCCGTCGAGGGAAAAATTACGGTTTTCAAGCCAGTATGCCGCCACTGAGATCCACAGCGTCGCCGACAGCATGACGGCAAAACCGATGCGCAGCGTGCCCGGCGCGATCATGTCCGCCCACAATGCGCCGCCATGCAGCAGCCAGCCGGCGGCAGTTCCGGCCGAGATGGCCGTGCGGTAGCGCGACGGCAGGACGGCGCAGGCGACGTAGAGCAGTGCTGCTAGAACAAAAAAATAGGTGTACATCGCGCAAGATCATTATTGGCAGACCCTGAGTTTACACCATGGCCGACCAATCGAGCGTGCGCGGCCGGACCTATTCGACCGCGCGGCCGGCCGGCAGCTGATATTTTTTCAACTTGTCGTAGAGGGTCTTTTTCGGCACACCCAGGCTGTCCGCTGTTGCCGCGACATTGCCGTCGTTTGCAGCGAGAGCGTCGGCGATCAGCATGCGTTCATAGGCATCCACTCGCTGCGGCAGGCTCGCCGTTCCGGCTGCGGCGTGCTCGCCCGGCGGCATGCCGGCGCCTTCGAGCACGCCGAGCACCAGTCGGTCGGTAAAATTGCGCAACTCCCGCACATTGCCCGGCCAGTCGCGGGCTTGCCATTGCGCCATCTGCGCGGCAGTCCATTGCGGCACCGGACGCTGATAACGGAGCGCGGCGCCCTGCACGAAATACGCAATCAGAAGCGGAATGTCTTCGCGCCGTTCGGCCAGTGTCGGAAGGTCGATGCTGACGACGCCGATGCGGTAGTACAAATCCTCCCGGAAGCGCCCTTGTGCGCTCAACTGGAGCAGGTCCGCCTTGCTGGCGGCGACCACCCGGCAGTCGATCTGGATCGGCTCATTGCCGCCCAGCCGCTCCAGCCGTCGCTCCTGCAGCACGCGCAGCAGCTTTACCTGCAGCGCCAGCGGCATGCTCTCGATTTCGTCCAGGAAGACAGTACCTCCATTGGCATATTCCAGTTTTCCAATGCGTCTTTTCTGCGCGCTGGTGAAGGCCCCGGCTTCATGGCCGAAGATTTCGCTCTCGAACACGGCCTCGGGCAAGGCGCCGCAATTGATCGCGACGAACGGCCCCTTGCGTCCGCTGGCCGCGTGCAGCTGGCGTGCCACGACTTCCTTGCCGGTGCCGGTCTGGCCGTTGATCAGGATATCGACCGCTGCCGGGCCGATGGAGCGGATCAGCGTTCGTACCCGCTCGATTGCCGGCGACTGGCCGATCAGAGCCGGCACATCCGGATCGGCGCTCCAGGCCGCCTTCAGCCGCCTGTTCTCGACGACGAGGCGGCGCTTCTCGTGGGCCCGCCGCACAGTTTCCATCAGGCGTTCCGCGGCGAATGGCTTTTCGATGAAATCGTAAGCGCCCGCCCGCATCGCGTCGACCGCCATGCCGACATCGCCATGCCCGGTGACGAGAATGACCGGCAGGTCCGGATCCAGCGCAACCGCCTGCGCCAGCAGATCCAGCCCGGAGCGTCCGGGGAGCCGCACATCGGTCACGATGACGCCGCCGAAATCCGCCTTCATCCAGGTCTGCGCCTGCTCCACGCTGGCGCACGGATACACCGTAAAACCGCCAAGTTCCAGCGTCTGCGCGGTCGCCATGCGCACCGCCTGTTCGTCTTCGATCAGCACCGCTTCAGGCATGTCAGTCAAGGATGTCCTCCTTCGGAATGAGTCGAGGCCGTCGCGAGCGGGAGACGTATCGCAAACTCCGCGCCACCCTCGGGATGATTATAGGCAGTGAGCTGGCCGTTCATCGCCTGCACGATCGACGAGGAAATCGCCAGGCCGAGCCCCAGCCCCTTGCCCGAAGACTTGGTCGTATAAAACGGCTCGAACAGATGCGGCGCGACCTGCTCCGGAATGCCGGCGCCCCGGTCGCGAATGCGCAGCACCGCCTCCTCACCCTCGCGTTCCAGCGTGATCGTCACCTGCCGCAGCGGCGCACCTTCAACCGCGTCCAGCGCGTTGCGCAGCAGGTTGATGAGCACCTGCTCCATGCGCACGCCGTCGCCGATCACCTGCAGCGGCTCGCGGATATCGGTTTCCAGCCGCACGTCGTGACGACGGAATTCGTTTTCCAGCAACAGGGTCGATGCCTGGATCGATTGCGTGAGGTCGACCAGGGACACGGTTTCATGGCTCTTGCGGGCGAAACCCTTGAGCTGTCCGATGATCGTTCCCATGCGCGCGGCTGCCGCGCTGATGTGCGTCAGGTTCTCGCCCGCCTTCTCCGCCTGCCCGCGTTGCAGGAAGGTGACCGCATTGTCGGCGAACGCCCGGATCGCGGCCAGCGGCTGGTTGAGTTCGTGCGTCACGCCGGCGGCCATCTGTCCCAGCAACGCCAGCTTTCCAGCCTGCACCAGTTCTGTCTGGGTCGAGCGCAACAATTGTTCGGTTTCCTTGAGCGTCGCATACTTGGTTTCGATGCGCTGGTTGGCTTCAAGCAGTTCCTCCGTGCGTTGCGCGATCTTCCGGTCCAGATCCTCGGCAGCCTGCTGCAACGCCCTGCGCGAAGCGAGCCGTTCTTCCACGCGGCGCCGGCGCTGGTAGGACGCCCAGACAGAGAGCGCGACAGCAGCGAGCAGAAGCGCTGCGACCACGGCGGCCGAGGTGGCGATGCGTATTACCCTTGCCCGCGACGGGAACAGCATGAGTTGCCACCCGAGGCGCATCACGGGCTTGCCGACGTACTCGCCGAAACCGGCCCGTTGCGCCCGTGGCAGAGAGGAGATGGGCTGAATCGTTTGCCCCGCGTACTGCAAGGTCCCGGCAAGCTTCCTCCGGGCGGCCTCACCGAGCGGCTTGAGGCTGTGATACCGCCACGATGGCCGGTTGCTCAGGAACACCACGCCGCTATCGTCGACGAGGGCGATCGGATCCTCGCTGCTCTGCCATGTCTGCTCGAAATCGGACAGGCTGATGCGCACCGCGATGACCCCGATCGGCGCAGCGCGGCCATGCATGCCGGGGAAATATACCGGCTGCGCGATGAAATAGGCCGGTTCGCTGGTGACGCTGCCGATGCCGTAGAACCGGCCCGCACCGCCGCCGATCGCATCGCGAAAATAGGGCCGGAACCCGAAATTCTTGCCGACGAAACTCGTCGGCTGATCCCAGTTGCTCGAAGCGAGCGTGTTACCGCGACGGTCCATGAGGTAGATCGCGCTCACCTTGGACTGAACCTGCACGGTCTGCAACGTCAGGTTCAACCGGCCGACCATCGCCCGGTCGTCGGGACGGGCAAGCAACTGCGCGATATCCGGATGAAATGCCAGCGCAAAGGGCAGGCTTTCGTACTTCTCCAGCACGGATTCCAGGTCGACGGCAATGATCTGCAGCTGGCGGTCGCCCGCCGCATGGATGTCACTGCGCGCCTTGCCGGCCGCGATCAGATAGACCGCAAAAACCAGCGCGGCCGCGCAGACAAGGGCGGCAATGATCAGTGCAGGTCGTTTGCTGGATGCCATGCAATCGTCGAAGCGCGCTGTCGCAAGTTCCGCCATCTTGACAGGGCGGTGCCTGCCGTATCGGATCGGCCGGCGACGCGCAACGGCAGGTTTCGATAAAAACGTAATATTACCCCCTACAAATCGGCAACATGGACAAGCGGCCTCCAACAGAACCATGCAGCCTCCGTGCCACCCGGCAAGCAGACGCCAAACCGCCGGTCGGCCCACCGGATTCCGCGCGCCGGCCGC
>JAKACN010000192.1:6434-10075 GCA_021821365.1 Pseudomonadota bacterium
TGTCCGGATATCCGCGTGCGCCGGCGGGCGCTTTCCGGATTTCCGCCAAATTGCGCCCGTGCCGAGGGAGCACCGGCGGCATCGGGTAAAATGAGGCCTGTCCCAATGCCTCGTCCATCCGCATCGCATTGCCCCATTTCTTGATACATCACCATCCATGCTTGACAACCTGACCCAACGGCTCGCCAAAGTCGTCAAAACGATGCGCGGCGAAGCGCGTCTGACCGAATCCAATACCGCCGAAATGCTGCGCGAAGTACGCCTGGCGCTGCTCGAAGCCGACGTTGCCCTGCCCGCCGTGCGCGAGTTCGTTGCTCGCGTGAAGGAAAAAGCGCTGGGCGAGGAAGTCATCGGTTCGCTCACCCCCGGCCAGGCGCTGGTCGGCGTGGTGCAGCGCGAGCTGGCCGCCATCATGGGAGCCGATCTCGGTCCGGAGGCGTCGCAGCTGAACTTCGCCACCCAGCCGCCGGCGGTCATCCTGATGGCCGGCCTGCAAGGCGCCGGCAAGACTACCACCGCCGGCAAGCTCGCCAAGTACCTCAGGGAGCAGAAAAAGAAGAAGGTACTGACCGTCTCCACCGACGTGTACCGTCCGGCCGCCATCGGGCAATTGCAGACCGTCACCGACCAGGTTGGCGCCGATTTCTTTGCTTCCTCGCCGTCCGACAAGCCGGTCGATATTGCACTGGCCGCGCTCGATTACGCGAAGAAGCATTACCACGACGTGCTGATTGTCGACACCGCCGGCCGGCTCGGCATCGATGAGGCGATGATGGCGGAAATCGCCGCCCTGCACGCCGCCGTCAAGCCGATCGAAACCCTGTTCGTGGTCGACGCCATGCTCGGTCAGGACGCCATCAATACCGCGAAGGCGTTTAACGATGCGCTGCCCCTGACCGGCGTGGTGCTGACCAAGCTGGACGGCGATGCCCGCGGCGGCGCGGCGCTGTCGGTTCGCCATGTGACCGGCAAACCGATCAAGTTTGCCGGCGTCGCGGAAAAGCTGGACGGCCTCGAAGCCTTCGATCCGGAACGCATGGCCAGCCGCATCCTCGGCATGGGCGATATCCTCGCGCTGGTCCAGGAAGCGCAAAAGGGCGTGGACATGGCCGCCGCGAAGGATCTGGCCGAGAAGATCAAGGTCGGCGGCAAGTTCGACCTGAACGATTTCAAAGCACAGCTCAGCCAGATGAAGAAGATGGGCGGCCTCTCCGGCCTGGTCGACAAGCTGCCGGCACAGTTCCAGCAGGCCGCCGGCAATGCCGACATGGGCCAGGCAGAAAAGCAGGTGCGGCGCATGGAAGGCATCATCAATTCGATGACGCCGCAGGAACGCGCCAAACCGGAGCTCATCAAGGCCTCGCGCAAGCGCCGCATTGCCGCCGGTGCCGGCGTGCAGGTGCAGGACGTCAACCGCATGCTGTCGCAATTCGAGCAGATGCAAGCGATGATGAAGAAGCTCAAGGGCGGCGGGCTGATGAAGATGATGCGCGGCATGAAAGGCATGCTGCCCGGCGCCCGCTAGACATCAGCGACTCATTGCCGCCGCCCATGCGCGGGCGGCGAACTCACGCCACAGCGTCCCCGCAGCACGCTCACCCTCGATACAGAAGCCCCCTGCCGGAAGGCCACTGGTGCTCCGTCAGCAGGCGCGTCAGATGCATTGCCGCTTCAGTGAAGGCGGCCGGCGCGAGCAAACCCGGATATCCGACTCCCGCCTCGAAACCCTCCATCAGCCGCAAAGCCGCGCCAGATAAGGCTTTGCGGCGGCCTGCCATGCTTCCTCCTCGATACATGGGGCACGTCCTCGGGCCGAATAGCCGCGTTTTCAGAGGGAAGCTCATGGGTATGCGCACGCATGTACCGAACGACGCGATCGGACCAAACCCCATTTTCCCCTATGAAGATCGCGTGGCATGGAGCACACAAATTCACTTAACTACGTATAAAAAACACTTGCATCCCCATTAAAAGCGCACCACTATTAGCGTTGCGTGATATGACGCAATTTCCCAACACATTTCGTGAAGGAGGCTTGAAGATGGCAACAGCCAAAAAACCCGCGGCCAAGACAGCCGCCAAGAAGCCCGCTGCAAAGAAAGCCGCAGCAAAGCCAGCAGCAAAGAAAGCAGCTCCAGCCAAGAAAGCCGCTCCGGCAAAAAAAGCAGCCGCCAAGCCAGTAGCAAAGAAGGCCGCTGCAAAGCCGGCAGCAAAGAAAGCGGCACCGGCCAAGAAAGTCGCCGCCAAGAAGCCGGTCGCCAAGAAAGCCGCAGCAAAACCAAAGACTCCCCGCAAGCCGAATGCAGCATTCATGAAGCCGCTGACACCGTCCGCCACCCTCGGCGCAGTCATTGGTGCCAATCCGCTGCCGCGCACCGAAGTCACCAAGAAAGTCTGGGACTACATCAAGAAGAACAAGCTGCAGGATGATGCCAACAAGCGCATGATCAACGCAGACGACAAACTCAAAGCTGTGTTTGGCGGAAAGAAGCAAGTGTCGATGTTCGAAATGACCAAGCTCATTTCCAATCACCTGCAATAATTCGTCTTTCCGAAGGCCAAACAAAAACGCCCGCATCGCGCGGGCGTTTTTGTTTATGGTGCAGAGCGGTGCCTCGGTATACCGTCAGGATCGTCAGGGTTTGAACTCCCATCGCTTCCAAGCGGCCAGCACGGCATTGGGATACTCGGGCCGTCCCCGGCTTCCGTTATACCGTCCCAGTGCTAGAAACAGGTTCCCTCTTTCCATATCCAGATACAGGCGCAGGATCGAACAGCCATATCGCAGGTTGGTCTGCATGTGAAACAGCTTGCGGCGGTCTCCGTCACCAATCACCCTGGTCCAGAATGGCATCACCTGCATGTAGCCATGCGCTCCAACGTGTGAAACGGCGTACTTTCGAAAGGCCGACTCAACCTGGATCAAGCCGAGGACGAGGGCCGGTTCCAGACCCGCGCGTCTCGCCTCATACCAGACAGTCTCGAGGAATTCACGCCGCACGTGCCGGTCGGTCAGTTTCTTTTTCAATCTCTCGGACATCTCGCCGAGCCAGTGCAGGTACTTGATGCGTTCGTTGATATCCGAGAACTGCGGTTTGGGCGGGCGCGCATCCGTTATGGCGTTATGCAAGGCGATCCGGACTGAATCCGCGAGCGCTTCCTCCTTCTGGTTACCCGCCAAGGCTGGGAGGCAAGCCAGTAATACTGCGATGAAGGCCAGCCGCCCTGCATACTTCCCGATCACGGTGCGTCCGGTATCCTCAGGCTGCCAGACGTGCTTTGACAAAGGCGAGCATTTCCGCGAGCGGCACGGAAGTCGCCGCCGTGTCACGGCGTCCCTGGTATTCCAGCTTGCCTTCCTTCAGTCCGCGATCACCAATCACGACACGGTGCGGCACGCCGATCAGCTCCCAGTCAGCAAACATGACACCCGGGCGCTCGCCACGGTCGTCAAGGATCACGTCGACCCCCGCGGACTCCAAGGCTGCATACAGCTTGTCGGTTTCAACCTTGACGGCTTCGCTGCGGTCATATCCCATCGGGCAGAGCACGACTTCAAACGGCGCGATGGCGGTCGGCCAGATAATGCCTTTGTCGTCGAAATTTTGCTCAATGGCGGCACCGAGAATGCGGGTCACGCC
>JAKACN010000193.1 GCA_021821365.1 Pseudomonadota bacterium
ATCCGCACGCGCGTGCTGTCGCACCTGCGCACGCCGGAAGAGGCGCGCATGCTGCGGGCGAGCCGACGCGTGGAATTCCGTCGCACTGCAGGCGATATCGGAGCGCTGCTGCTGGAGTCGCGCCTGATCAAGGACTTGCAGCCCCTGCACAACAAGAAGCTGCGCCGCACGCGTGAAATGTGCACGCTGCACCTGGGCCAGGATGCAAAAGCGGCGCCGGAAATCGTGTATGCGCGCGACCATGATTTCGCGAAGACGGCAGACCTGTACGGCTTGTTCGAGACCCGCAAGGCCGCGCTGGAAAGACTGCGGGAAATTGTCGATGCGCAGCGGCTGTGTCCGGCCATGACGGGCCTGGAGACTCCCGTGCGCGGACGCGCCTGCTTCGCGCGGCAGATTTCACGCTGCCTCGGTGCCTGTACCGGGGAGGAACCTGCAGAGACGCACCATCTGCGGCTGAAGTCCGCGCTGGAGGAAATGCGGGTCATCGCCTGGCCTTATCCCGGCCCGATGGGAATCGTGGAGGAATGCGACGACGGCTGGAAGCAGATCCACATCATCGACCATTGGTTCTACGTGGGTTCCATCGACAAGGCGAGCGGCATTCCTCCGATCAGGCGCGCGGCGCGCCGGACCTTCGATATCGACACCTACAGGATTCTCGTCAAGCCGATGGTGCAGGGCGAATTGCGCATCGAACCTGTCTTTGCTCTCGCCAGAACGCCAGGAGCATCAAGAGAACGGGAAGAATGATGGAAGATGCGCTCGTGAAGCGCGGGATCACTCGCATCGTCAATCGGTTGGAAGAGAATCGTTGACTTCCTTGGTGTCCCTGGCGTCCTGGCGAGAGGACGCTTTTTCTTTCTGCCCCCTCAGAGTTCTGCTGACGACCCGAACAAGGCAGCGTAGCCGCGCATGCCTGCGCGCTACGCTGCCCTTGCCATCTGGCGGCGATGATTATTTGCCGGGAGTGGTGGAGGTGCTGCTGCCGCTTGTTCCGCTAGTGCCGCCGGTCGAGCCGCTGGTACCGCCGGTCGAGCCGCTGGTACCGCCAGTGGTGCCGCTGGTTCCGCCCGTCGTCCCCCCGGTCGTTGCACCGCTGGTTCCACCCGTCGCCCCTCCTGTGGTCGAGCCGCTGGTGCCGCCTGTGGTTGTGCCGCTGGTATCACTGCCGCTCGTTCCGGGCGTGGTGCTCCCGGTCGCGCCGGCTGCGCTGCCAGGCGTGCTTCCTGTCGCGCCGGGGCTCGGCGTGCTTTCGCTGGTGCCGCCAGGAGCAGTGCTGGTTCCGCCAGCCGTGCTACCCGTCGTGCTGCCCGTGGAACCGGTACTGCCGGCGGTTCCGCTGGATGTCCCGCCCGTGCTGCCCGAGGTGGCGGCTCCAGTACCTCCAGTCGTGCCTGCTTCCTTCTTCTCGCATGCACCCAATGTCAACGTGGCTACTAGCGCCGCAAGCAATACTGAGTATTTCATACTGGTTCCTCTCAAGAAAATATAGTTGTAAGTAGATACACGGCTAATTGGAGGAAGCGGGTAGGCGTTAAGTGCCTGCTCAATCTTTGATAAATATCAATGGCGATATGATTTTTTCAATAAATGTAACCAGTTGTTGCAATGAGCCCGCGGCGCGATTTCCTGGATCTCAACGTTGTATTAAAGTAATTTTTGATGTTACCGATATATAATTTTTTCAAGAATAAAAAAGACAAGGCCATGCGAATGGCCTTGTTCCTTTTCGAGGGGACCATGAACAAATCCTCGTTGCGACGACAGCTCGTGCTGCCGTACGTGCTGCTTGTGACATTCGTTTCCGCCACCATCGGCTGGGTTTCCTACCAGGCGGGGGAAAAGGCTGTCAGCGAACTGGCACGCCGCGTCATGACGGACATCGTCCATCGCATCAATGCCGCTACCGAACAGCATCTTGCCGGTGCGCTGACGGCCCTGAACGCGATCGATCCGGATCCGCAAACCTTGCCCAGAACGCAGCCGTTTTCCGACGATCTCGCCACGCTGGAGCCCCGCCTCTGGGTCGCCAGCGGACTGTTCATGGACGTCAATAACTATGTCTTTTTTGGTGGCGAGGACGGCCGTTTTGCCGGCGTCAACCGCGTCAACAAGGACTTCGTCGAACTCTACCTGCGCGAACCTCAGGCCAGGGAGCGGCGCGTCTACGCGGTGACCCGGCCGGGCGACCGCGCGCACCTGCTGCGCACGGACACCTACGATCCGCGCACCCGCCCTTGGTACAAGCTCGCTTCCGGCGGCATGAAACCCGTATGGTCGCCGGTCTACAGCGATTTCACCTCGAAAGAGCCCACCATCACGCTGGCCAAGCCCGTCTTCCGTGCCGATCGCTCACTGGCCGGAGTGATGGCGACCGATGTCACGCTCAAGGCACTGACCGATTTTCTGCGCACGGTGAAAGTCAGCCAAAACGGCATCGCCTTCGTCATGGATGGCGATGGTTTCATGATCGCCACTTCCGGCGCCGAGCTGCCATTCAAAATGGTCGATGGCGCGCCGGAACGCATGCGCATCGACGAGATGCAAACGCCGCTCATCCGGGATGCCTATGCCAAGGTGCGCGAGTGGAAGAGCGCGAAAGCAGCCGGCGCCACCGGACCGACGAAGGAGCTCGTCGCACCGAACGGCTATATCGAGATCGCCGCTTCGCACCTCGGCGAGAAATACGGCGTGGACTGGATCACCGTCGTGGCGGTGCCGCGTGGCGACTTCATGGGCGGCGTGACCCGCAGCTTCGTCCACGGCCTGCTGATTGCCTTCCTGTGCGTGATCGTCGCCCTGGTGCTTGGCCTGATTGTCCTTGATCGCGTGCTGCGCGACATCCGCAACCTTACCGAAGCCGCGAAGAAGATCGGTGACGGCGAACCGATGCCGACCCTGAACATTCGCCGCCGCGACGAAATCGGCCAGCTCGCCACGAGCTTCCGCGAAATGGAGCACAACCTGCGCATCGACAAGCTGACCGCGGTCTTCAACCGCGCATCGCTGATCGCGCAGATCGGATTCCTGCGGCGGCAGCTTGCGCAGAATACCGGCGAGCGCCCGAACTTCGCGCTGCTGTTCATCGATCTCGATCACTTCAAGCGGGTCAACGACCATTACGGCCACGGCGCCGGCGACAAGGTGCTGGCCACGGTGGCCACGCGCCTGAAGGAATCGGTGCGGGTGACCGACGTGGTGGCGCGCTATGGAGGCGACGAGTTCGTCGTCCTGCTCAAGGGTGTAACGGTAGCGGATGACGTCATCGCCACCGAGGAAAAGATCCGCCGGATCGTCGAGGAACCGGTGCAGCTCGACCACGGCACGGCCAGCGTCGGCGTATCGATCGGCTGGGCCATGTTCCCGGAGGACGGCGAAGACGTCGATGCGTTGCTGAAGATCGCCGACAAACGCATGTTCGATACGAAGAAAATACGCAAGGCCGCGCGCTGAATTGCTTGATATGAATCAAGTATCTTTTCGCCAATGCTAGGCGAGAATGTCATTATTGTGCTGCGCGGAAACACGCAGCAATGCCTTGGTCATGGCGCCTGCCTCCCACAGGAGAACATCGGTTGCGGCATCGACCTGGACCGGGCAATGTCAATTCAAGTCACCTGAACGGCGTGGGAGGCCTATGGCCGAGGAGTTGGTTCCACGTGTGGCGCAGCCAGGGCAGATGCTTCGTTTGCCGCGGACAACCATTAGCACGAAACTCGCCGCGGCCCTCTTGCTCATCCTTCTTGCCGCTGCGGCGAACGTGGCAGTGGTTCATCGCATGCTGGGCGACGTCAACGGCGTGGCGGAAACAGTCAATGTGGCCGGCAAGCTGCGCATGTTGAGCCAGAAGATCGCCTTTGAAGTCACCAAGGTCCAGCATCAGGGTGACCGGGACGGGCGCGCCGTCGCGGCCAGTCTCGATGATTTCGACACCGCGTTGATGGCGCTTGCACGCGGCGGTCGTGCCTTCGGCTTCGACGTCAAGGTGCTGTCCGCGCGCCACCAGCCCTTGTTCAACGCGATCCACACGGATTGGGTGCGCTATCGCGGCAATGTGGAATCGGCGCTCATGAAATCTGCGCAGGGCGGAGATTTCCGGGCCGAGTCTGGCCGCATCAGCGCCGACGCCGCCAGCCTGCTGGCCAATACCGACAAGCTGGTGAACGCCCTGACCGGCGAAGCACAGCAGACACAAAAACGTGCGCTCCTGCAGATGTATGCGCTGCTGTTGCTCGACGCGGCCATCCTTGCGCTCGTCTTCGTCGCCGTGCGGCGTCAGGTCGTGCAACCGCTGCGCGCTCTCGCGCGGCACAGCCTTGACCTGGCAGAAGGCAACTACGCGGCGCACATCGACCAGCGCTCGCCCGATGAAATCGGGTTGCTTGCCGACAGCCTCGATGAAGCGGCGCGGCGCATCGGCAGGCTCATTGAGCGCATCGACCTGGACCGGCAGCATCTCAAGCAGGCCGAGGCCATGTTCCGTGGCTTCGCAGAGAACTCGGTGGTGGGCGTCTACATCGCGCAGGAGGGACGCTTCCGGTTCGTCAATCCGAAGATGGCGGAGATGTTCGCCTACGGGAGGGAGGAAATGACGTCCTCCGTTGGCGTGTTCGACCTGGTCGCGGAAGAAGACCGGCCCACCGTGGAAGAAAACATCCGCAAGCGCCTCGCGGGCGAAAGCCGGGAAGTGCATTACGAACGTCAGGCGCGACGCAAGGACGGTTCACTGTTCGATGTCGAGGTCTACGGCTCCTTGATGAAACTCGACGGCGAGCCGGCGACGATCGGCATCATGCTCGATATCTCCGAGCGCAAGCGCCTCGATCTGGCGCTGCGCGTGCTGAGTGCATGCAACCAGGCGCTGGTCCGGGCCACCGATGAGGCGGCCCTGTTGCACGAAGTCTGCCTGAGCATCCATGAAATCAGCGGATATCCGTTCGTCTGGGTCGGGTTCGCGGAAGAGGGCGCAGGCAAGAAAGTGCAGCCGGCAGCCCTGGCGGAGGCGGACAAGGGAACGTTGATGGCCGCCATCAACCATGTCAGCTGGGACGATTCGCACACGGGACGCGGCGCGACGGGCACCGCGATCCGGCGCGGACAGGCGGTCGTGGTGAGGGACATCCAGACCAGCACGCTGCACGCGCCATGGCGCGATTTCATGGTCAGCCAGGCGATCGTGTCGGCCATGTCGCTGCCCCTGAAGGCCGGCAACCGGATACTCGGCGCGCTCACCGTTTACTCGCATGCGGTAGACACCTTCAGGCCCGATGAGGTGCGGGTGGCCGAAGAACTGGCCGACAACCTGGCCTACGGCATCATGGCGCTGCGCGCGGAGCAGGCGCGGCGCAAGTATGCGCAACAGCTCGAATACCATGCGGGGCACGACATCCTGACCGGCCTGCCCAACCGCGCGCTGCTGCAGGACCGGCTCAACCAGGCCATCGCCTATGCATCGCGTTACTACCTGCCGATCTGGGTGCTGTTCATCGACCTCGACCGTTTCAAAATGGTCAACGACAGCCTCGGGCACAATGCCGGCGACACTGTGCTCAACGCGATCGCGACGCGACTGCAATTCACGGTGCGCGAAACCGACACCGTGGCGCGCCTGGGGGGCGACGAATTCCTGGTAGTCTTGCCCGAGCGCGACGACGAATGCCTGACCACCGGCGTGGTCCAACGCATCATGGACGCCGTGTCCCGGCCGCTGAAAGTCGACGGACATGAATTCGCCATCGGCTGCAGCATCGGCGTGGCAGCCTATCCGAACGACGGCATCGACCCCGAAACGCTGATCCGGAACGCCGACATTGCGATGTATCGCGCCAAGGAAACCGGACGCAACAATTTCCAGTTCTATACGGCGACGATGAACGAGCGCCTGCTGGAGCGTCTGCGCATCGAGAACGATTTGCGCAATGCCGTCGAACGCGGCGAGTTCGTGCTGCACTACCAGCCGCAGATCGATCTGCAAAGCGGGCGCATGGTCGGCGCCGAGGCGTTGATACGCTGGCAGCATCCGACGCTCGGCACGCTGATGCCCATGCGCTTCATCAGCCTTGCCGAGGAAACCGGCATGATCGTGCCGATCGGCGGCTGGGTGATGCGGGCGGCTTGCGCACAGGCGCGGGAGTGGCAGGACGCCGGCCTCGGCAGGCTGCGCATCGCGGTGAACCTGTCGGCGCGGCAGTTCCTGCAGCAGGACCTGGTGCAATCGATTGCAGGCATGCTGGAAGAGACAGGACTCGCAGCTGATTGCCTTGAGCTCGAACTGACGGAGAGCCTTGTGATGACGGATATCGATCGCGCGATCGATACCCTCAACAAGCTCAAGGCACTCGGCGTGCATCTTTCGCTCGACGATTTCGGCACCGGGTATTCCAGCCTGTCCTACCTGAAGCGACTTCCGTTCGACTCGCTCAAGATCGACCAGTCCTTCGTGCGCGATATTACCGAGGAATCCGGCGGCGACGCTATCGTGGCGTCGATCATCTCGCTGGCGCACAATCTGAAACGTCACGTGATCGCTGAAGGTGTGGAGACGCGGGAGCAGATCGATTACCTGCGTCGCTACGGCTGCCAGCACATGCAGGGCTTTTTCTTTAGCAGCCCCGTCCCCTCGGAGGCGATGGAAGTTCTGCTGCGCCAGAACCAGTTTCTGCGCGAGGAAAGCGACGACGACGTTCCATCTGCCTGACGCCTGTTGAATGGCATCAGGCGGGCACCACGTAATCACGCAGGAAAGTCCTGATTTCGCTGTTCGGAAAAGCGATGGTCACTTTGTCATCGGCAAGGGACACAACCCGGCCTTCGCCGTACTTCGGCACTTTCACCGCGCTTCCCGGTTGCGGCAGCGGCGGCTTTCCCTTCCGCGATGAAGGCGGAATGTGCTCCCGCACATGCTCGGGGCTCAGATCCTGTTCCGGCGGCCGCAGACAGTTGTCGCACACGCCGCAATGCGTCCATTCGACGTGTTCGCCGAAATACTCGAGCATGACTTTCCAGCGGCAGAACCCCGTCTGCGCATAAAACACCACGTGTTCCAGCGCCTCATGGTCGCGCGCACTTTTTTCGCGATAGGTATCGGCCAGTTGGTTGAGTTCCCTGTTCTTGACGCGCCGTTTTGTCAGGCTGTAATCGAGGTTGTCGTCCTGCTCGACCAGGCCGCCGTCACGCAGCAGCTTGAGCGCAACCTGCAGGCGCGTCTCGGGAACCTGCTCGAGCGCGTGGAGCAGATGGGCGAATGATACGCGGTCATGCTCCGTCGCCAGCGATTGCAGGGCGGTGTACACGGCGTTCAGGTCTTCGACGCCTGGGTAGCGGCGTGCGAGGAAAAATTGCTGCACCTGCTTGTCCTTGGCGAAATAGAGCAGCGTGCATTCCGCCGGCTCGCCATCACGCCCCGCGCGGCCCGACTCCTGGTAATAGGCCTCGAGGTTGGCGGGAATCTGGCAATGGAGCACGAACCGGATGTCGTGCTTGTCGATGCCCATGCCGAACGCGTTCGTTGCCACCATGACCCGGCTGGCCCCGGACATGAAGCTGTCCTGGTTCTGCGTTCGGACCTTCGCCGGCAACTGACCGTGGTAGAAGGTGACGCTTTCGCCCGCCTGCAGCAAGAGCTGGTGCACCTGCTCCACGGCCTTCACGGTCGCTGTATACACGATTCCCGATCCGCGGCTCGCGCGCACGAGGCGCACCGTCTGCTCCAGCTTGTCCGCCTCGTCGGTGGTAACGATGACACGATAATGCAGATTCGGCCGGTAGATGCCGGTGTTGATGATCTGCAGCTTATCCAGGTCGAGCTGTCTGCCGATGTCCTCGATCACCTTGTCCTTCGCCGTCGCCGTCAGCGCCAGCACGGTCGGATGCCCGAGCGCCTTGATGGCCGTGCCGAGCTGCAGGTAGGTCGGGCGGAAATCGTGGCCCCATTGCGAGATGCAATGCGCTTCATCGATCACGAACAGGCTGACCTTGTTTTGTCCGAGCGCAGCAAGGAAGTCGGGATCGGCCATGCGTTCCGGCGTGGCGAAAATGAATTCGCTGTCCGCCCGCCGGATTCCCTCCATCACTGTTTCCTCTTCGCGCGTACTCAGGGTACTGTTGACTTCATGGGCGGGAAAGCCCGCGCTCTCCAGTTTTCCCGCCTGGTCCTTCATCAATGAAATCAGCGGCGACACGATGACGGTCATGCCCGGCATTTTCAGTGCGGGAAGCTGATAGCAGAGGGACTTGCCCGCGCCGCTCGGCATGATGGCCAGCGTGTCTTGTCTATGCAGCACGCTGTCGATGACGTCGCGCTGGCCGGGACGCAGATGATTGATGCCAAATGATTCATGCAGGGTTTCGTTCAGGCTCCCGCCTTCAGGACGCGACGCATGGTTGGCGCCGGCCTGCCCATGCAACTGTTCTGGCGTGCCCGCACTCCGGCTGGCGGAATCCATGGTGGAGGAAGAACGTTGCATGATTAGCGTGGTGGAAATGACTTGGTTGTTGGCTCTTGGTCAAGCACCAACCGTGCCAAAGCCAAGGCAAGCCGTCGTCGCGCCCGCCCGATCCGCAGGTCCGGTCACCGGATTTTCATTGGGGAAAATCGGGAAGAAATATGTTTACATCGGTCGAGGCATATGGGTTACAATGCGCCACCGATTGAAGTTTGAGCTAGTAGTGCAGTATTGGTCTGTCATTCCTTTTCTTGCTTCAAAGGATCTACCGGGCGATAGCCCATCAACTATGTAATAGGAATTGAAATGGCAACAGGTACTGTCAAGTGGTTCAACGACGCTAAAGGTTTTGGCTTCATTACTCCGGACGAAGGCGGCGAAGATCTGTTCGCGCACTTCTCCGCGATCCAGTCCAATGGCTTCAAGTCGCTGAAGGAAAATCAACGTGTTTCCTTCGAAGTGACGACTGGCCCGAAGGGCAAGCAAGCTTCCGCGATCCAGCCGCTGTAATTCACACAGGCTGCATCCAGCTGAACAAAAATCCCCGGCATGCCGGGGATTTTTTTATGTGCGCGAACTTGTAAAAGTGCCTCGGACCGGTATGAAATTCCTTCCGCTTCTTGAGCGTCAACGCGGCACCAGGACTGCCGCGCCATCGAACTGTCCGGCACGCAAGGCGGCTAGTGCGTCGTTCGCTTGTGCCAGCGGAAACGCCACCGGCGCAGTCCGGATATCCATGGCGGCGGCCAGTGCGAAAAATTCCTCGCCATCGGCTCGCGTCAGGTTGGCGACGGAGCGGATGGCGCGCTCCCCCCATAGCAGCGAATAGGCAAACGCCGGAATGTCGCTCATGTGTATGCCGGCGCAAACCACGGTGGCGCCCTTGCGCGTGGCGGCCAGCGCCTGCGGCACAAGCGCGCCGATCGGCGCGAAGATGATTGCCGCATCCAGCGCGACCGGCGGTGCAGTATTCGAATCGCCCGCCCAGGCCGCGCCTAGCGAAAGCGCGAATTCCTGGGAGCGCAGATCGCCCGGCCGCGTGAATGCATAGACTTCCCGCCCTTGCTGGCTCGCGATTTGAGCAATGATGTGCGCCGCCGCGCCGAATCCATACAGGCCCAGCCTTTGCCCGTCCCCAGCCATGCGGTAGGCGCGATAGCCGATCAGCCCGGCGCAGAGCAGGGGCGCTGCATGCAGGTCGTCGTAGCGCTCGGGTAGCGGAAAGCAATAATGGGCATCGGCGACCACGTATTCGGCATAGCCGCCATCGCGGTCGTAGCCGGTAAAGACCGCCTCGTCGCAAAGGTTTTCCCGATGCGACGCGCAGAACGCACATTGATGGCAGCTCCCTCCCAGCCACGGTACGCCGATACGATCGCCAACCGAAAACTGATGCGCAAACGGTCCTACGTGCACCACTTCGCCCACGATCTCATGCCCCATGATCAGCGGTGACTTGTGCGGTGGCAATTCTCCATCGGCGATGTGCAGGTCGGTCCGGCAGACGCCGCAGGCCGTCACGCGCATCAGAACTTCATTGTCGGATGGGAAGGGGATGGGAATGCGCGCGAAGCGTAACGGCGCGCGCGGTGTATCCAGCTGCATGGCGAGCA
>JAKACN010000194.1 GCA_021821365.1 Pseudomonadota bacterium
TGGCGACGCGCCAAATGAAACAGGAAATGCCACTCTCAAAACACGCCTTTCGCTCCGTCGAAGCGATGGACGAGGAAACGAGCCGCTCCATGACCACTGAAAAAGAAACGCAGGCTTCTCCCGCTTACAACCCCAGCGAGAAGCAGAAAGGCGCCGGCAAAACCGCGCGCATCCCGATCAAGATCGTCCCTGCGGAAAAACTTCCCAAACCTGACTGGATCCGCGTGAAGGCCGGATCGCCTTCGACACGCTTCAACGAGATCAAGGGCATCCTGCGCGAAAACAAGCTGGTGACCGTTTGCGAGGAAGCAAGCTGCCCGAATATCGGCGAATGCTTCGGCAAGGGCACTGCAACCTTCATGATCATGGGCGACAAGTGCACCCGTCGCTGCCCCTTCTGCGATGTCGGCCATGGCCGCCCCGATCCGCTCGACGCGGCCGAACCGGAGAAGCTCGCAAAGACCATCGCCGCCATGCGCCTGCGCTATGCGGTGATCACCTCGGTCGACCGCGACGACCTGCGCGACGGCGGAGCCGGCCATTTCGCCGACTGCATCCGCCAGATCCGCGCGCTGTCGCCGAATACCCGCATCGAAATCCTGACGCCCGACTTCCGCGGCCGCATGGACCGCGCGCTCGAACTCCTCAAGGATGCGCCGCCGGATGTGATGAACCACAACCTCGAAACCGTGCCGCGCCTATACAAGGAAGCACGTCCGGGTGCCGATTACGCGTTTTCGCTGAACCTGCTCAAGCGTTTCAAGGAAACCTGTCCCGACATCCCGACCAAGTCCGGCCTGATGGTCGGCCTCGGCGAGACCGACGAGGAGATCCTGCAGGTAATGCGCGACATGCGCGAGCACGGCATCACCATGCTGACCATCGGCCAGTATCTGATGCCGTCCGGCGACCATTTGCCGGTCCGCCGCTATGTGCATCCCGACACCTTCAAGATGTTCGAAGCCGAAGCGTACAAGATGGGTTTCGCGCATGCCGCCGTCGGCGCACTGGTGCGCAGCTCCTATCACGCCGACCAGCAGGCGCACGGCGCCGGCGTCCTCTGATTCAACGATGACAAGTGGCGCCCTGCCGGCGCCCTTCCCGCATCTTCATGCAAGCTGAGGCAGAACAAACCTTTGTCCTTGCGCACCTGCGCGTTTGACAAAAATAAAGGACGGTGCCGACGCTTCGCCGACAATGCTTGAGTGAGCGTCCGCCTGCCGCGCTCGCGCGTGCATATTGTGCCGCCGGACCGTGCAGGCGAACCGCGGCACTGAGACGCCGCGCCATTGCGTCAAGGCATGTTGCGTGCCGTCCGCGGTTACAAATCCGCATGAACTTATCCCTGACGCGCTTGCCATACCAACACTTATGATTGCATGGTCGGAAGTTACGAAGTTTGGAGACGTCACGATCACCACGTTTGCCGCGCTGGCGATCGCCGCGTGGCTCCTCGTGGAAAACGAAAGGCGCCTTGCCTTGTGCTGGGGCCTGTTGTTTGGCCTCGGATTGTGCGTCGTGATCGTCACCAAGATGGCATTCATCGGCTGGGGCATCGGCATCCGGTCGCTGGACTTCGCCGGCTTCAGCGGGCACGCGATGCGTGCCGCCGCCGTGCTGCCCGTGCTGTTCTACCTGATCCTGCAGCGCGCGCCATCCTTCGTGCGCAGCAGCGGCATCCTGTTGGGTCTCGCCTTCGCCATGGTGATCGGCGTGTCCCGGCTTGCAGTGCACGCGCATTCCGTGTCTGAAATCAGCGCGGGATGGATGCTGGGAAGCTGCGTCAGCCTCGGCTTCATCCGGATCGCCGGCAAGTCGTTGCGCAGACCAGTCTTCAACCCCTGGCGCATCGCATTGAGCCTGATTACGCTGTTGCCTGCGCCGTATGTGCATCCGGCGCCGACCCAGCAGTGGCTGACCAATATCACGCTGTACTTTTCCGGGCACGACCAGCCATTTCCGCGCGAGGGCTGGCGCACGGGCCGCGTGAGCGGAAGGCCGCCGGGCGCGTTATGAGGCCGGACCAGAGAAAAGCGCCTCGAACTCCCGTTCCAGCGTCTGTTTCCGGCGCTTTCTTTTTTCGCGCAGCGATCAAGCCGCCAGCGCCTTTTCCAACAACTGGTGCAAGGCGGCGAAGTCCGGCTCGCCGACGTAGCGCTTGATGATTCTGCCGTTCTTGTCGATCACATAGGTGGTCGGCGTGAGCTTCACATCGTCAAACGACCTGGCGACATCGCCCTTCGTGTCCAATGCGACCGTGAAAGGAAGCTGGCGCGTCTGCGCATAGTTCAAGACATAGTTGGGCGGGTCGTAGCTCATGGCCACCGCGACGAAATCCAGTCCCTTTTCCTTGTACTTGTTGTAGGTCCGGACCATCTCGGGCATTTCCTTGACGCAGGTAGTGCAGCTTGTCGCCCAGAAATTCACCATCACCACCTTCCCGCGCAGGCTGCGCAGGGGAATCTTCTCGCCGGCGATGCCGGAGAAGGTGACATCCGGTGCCGGGTTGTTCGAGGACAACGAGAAATAACCGACGGCGGCGAGCGTGGCGACAACGACCGTCGCCAGCAATGGCGTCCAGCTGCGCGGACGTGGTGTCACGGATGTTTCCGACTGCATGATGTTTGCCCGAAATGGGGAGATGCCGATACCCGCATTATAGTCACGCAGACAGGCGCGTCACGGACGCAAGTAGACGAAACCTTCCCTTGCCTGCAGCCGAGCCACTTCGGCAACGCCGGATGGCACCAGCCTGGCTTCCGGCAGCAGGTCCGATTCCGGGATCTTGTGCGCAGTCATCGTATTGCGGCACACGCGAAATTCGACGCCCTGCGCCGCAAGGGCGCTGACTGCCGCATCGAATGGCTTGCCTTCGCGATCCTGCGCGCCCTTCAGCAGAAACTTGATGCCGTTGCCATTGGCAACAACCACAATCTGCACGCCCGGCTCGGCGCGCAAATGGTTGCGGATGTTCGCCAATGCGCGCGCGGCCTGATCAAGGCCATCGACCAGGTGGTACACGACCTTGATACGCTCCTCGGCCGATACGCCGCTGCTGACGAGCATTCCGATCAGTGCGGCGACAAAAAACCTGAGCAATGTGCGTCTCATGTCTGGCCCCAATGAAAGCTGGTGTAAGTCATCGCCACCGAGGGCGGAATGGGTGCGTCCAGCGCGGCGCAGATGGCCCGCAGCAGATCCGCTGACGCAAGCGGCACCGGATCGCGGTCGCCGGCTGCGGCAAGCAGAGCCTTGACCAAGGCCGGCTTGGCCAAGGGTGCCAGCTGGTGCGCCTGGTCGAGTGCGGCCTTCACCTGTCCGTAATCGAGTGCCTCGACCGGCTGCAGGTCACCGGCCGTCAACCCCAGATCTCCGCAGCGCGCCGCACCAACGGCGAACAGTTGCCGTGCATCCGCGCCGCCATCCTGCGCAGCCACGTGGGCAACAAGGGACAGCAGGCTGATGCATTCGCCCCTCAAGGCATCGAGGCGATCATAACGGATCGGCGTCGCCCGTCCGGCGCGTGCATCCAGTCGCCGCGCCAGCACCGTTTGCAACACGAACTCCGACAGCGTGAGCTTGTTGTCGGCAGCAATCAGTTTGTCGGCGATGGCGAGCAGGTGCGTGCGTTCCGCATCGGGCAATTGCCTCAGCGCAGGCATCGCAAGATCGAGCAAGGGCAGGCGCGCGCTCTTCGGCAAGCGCCCGATGGCCTTGGCAAGCGCCGGCACAAACGCCGCCTGCCGCGGCACTTCCTTTTCCAGTATGGCGATCTGGGTGTCACGCTCGGGGCCGCTGCCGAGCAGGAGCGCATGGACGACAGCGCAAGCCGACTGCGGATCGCGCACCGCGCTGTCGATGTCCGACGGCAGCGGAATACGTTCCGCCTCTCCGCTGCCGAACGCGAGCCATGGCGATGCCGGTGCCGCAGCTGCAAAGCCGCTGGCGACATAGGGAATATCCGGCAGCGTTTCACCTTGCGGCACCTGTTCGGGCGGCAGTTCCGGTGCGTCGAGCAGATCGATGCGGCGCCCGTATATGCGGCGCAGGCGTTCTTCGAGCGGCGGATGGGTGGCCAGGAATCCGCCGATCAGGTTTGTCCTCGGCGCGCCGAGAAAAAGATGCGACAGCTGCTCGGCGTTCGGATGGTGAATGCGCGACCCCAGTTCCATGGTGCGCGACAGCCCGCCGATCTTGCGCAACGCGCCGCCGATGCCGTCCGGATTGCGCGTGAACTGCACCGCGCTGGCATCGGCCAGGAATTCGCGCTGACGCGACACCGCGGCCTTGATCAGACGGCCGAAAAAAATGCCGATGTAGCCGATCGCGAACAAGGCAAGTCCGGAAGCGAACAGTGCGCCGCGCGCCGACGTTCCCTTGTCATCGCGATCGCGGAAGCTCCATGTGCTGGAGCCGAAATTCATCAGATGCTGGCCGAAGCCCGCAATCATCTGAATGCCGAACAGCAATCCGATCAAGCGGACATTGAGCCGCATGTCACCGTTCAGGATGTGGCTGAATTCATGGCCGATCACGCCCTGCAGTTCGTCGCGCGTGAGTCGCGCAAGCGCGCCCTGGGTCACGGCCACCACGGCCTCGTTCTGGTTGTAGCCGGCGGCAAAGGCGTTGATCGCGTCTTCGCGGTCGAGCAGGTAAACCTTGGGGCAGGCAATGCCGGAGGCCAGCGCCATTTCTTCCACGACGTTGAGCAGTCGTCGCTCGCGCAGGTCGGTCGAGGACGGCGGAATGAGGCGGCCGCCAGCCATTTTTGCTACGGCATCGCCACCGTCGCGCAGATTGAACGTCTCGATCAGCGTGCCGGCCGCGATCAGTGCCAGCGTGACGGCCGTATTGGTGAAGAAGAAGCCGCGCGGATAGGCATGCAGGCCTGCGGCATACCCGCTTTGCGTCCAGCTCCAGATGAGCGCCATGGCTACGTTCACGGCAGCGACGATGGCGATAACGGCCAATGTGAACAGGACGATGAGCGTCCTGGTCTGGCGGCGCGCGTGGTCTTGCTGTTCGAAGAAGTTCATGGTCGCTGGATCGGCTTTGCTCTTGCAAGGACACGGCGGGGGCAAGTGCAGGGCGTTTTGCCGAACGCTATCGATGGCTCAACCACCCCACCCGTCGCCGAACGCCCTCATCCCGACCTTCTCCCTGAGAGGAGGAAGGTGAGAACGGATGCGCGAAACGCATACGTTCAAAATGAAACCTTCACCGCCTTGCGCTCTTCCGGCGACTCGGTGACCTCGAGCAATTCCGCGGGCTGGAAGGCGAACATGCCGGCGATGATCGATCCCGGAAACTGTTCGCGCGAGATGTTGTACTGCATCACGTTGTCGTTGAACGCCTGGCGCGCGAACGCGATCCGGTTTTCAGTGCTGGTCAGCTCTTCCGTGAGTTGCATCATGTTCTGGTTCGCCTTCAGGTCGGGGTAGGCTTCGGACAGCGCGAACATTCTTCCCAGCGATGCGGACAGCGCATTCTCGGCCGTCGCCATGCTGTGCATCGCCGACGCATCGGCAGGATTGCTCGCCGCCTTCGCATTCGCCGTCACCGCCTGGTTGCGCGCTGCGATGACCGCCTCGAGCGTCTCGCGCTCATGCTTCATGTAACCCTTGGCGGTCTCGACGAGGTTGGGAATGAGGTCGTAGCGCCGCTTCAGCTGAACGTCGATTTGCGCGTAGGCATTCTTGAACTGGTTGCGCAGGCTCACCAGCCGGTTGTAGGCGCCCACGCCCCAGAACAGGACCAGCAAGGCGAGCACCGCCAGGATAATGATTCCGACCATGGTTTCCCCCAAAGAAAAAGCCGCAAATCGAAACGACTTGCGGCTTACTATAGCATTTCAAGGACCGGCGACTGCCTGTCCGGCCATCATTTCCTGTTCTGGTCTTCCGAGGCCGTGGTCATCTGCCTGAGATCGTCCTCGGTGATGTAATCGAACACTTTCACCACCTTGTACACGCCGCTGACGCCGGCAGCGACATCGGCCGCGACGCGGCCTTCGCGCGGCGTGACACGGCCCATCAGGTAAACGATGCCGCGCTCGGTCACGACCTTGATGGAATTCGCGTAGATGTCCTTGGCGTCGACGAACGATGCCTTGACCTTGCCGGTGATCAGCGAGTCGTTGGAACGCGAGGTAAAGCTCGACGGGCCGGCGATTTCCAGCTCGTTGACGACCGAATGCACGCCTTCGATCGACCCGACTTCACGCTCGACGGCAGCCTTCATCGCCTGGTCGCGCACCTCGCCCGTAATCAGGACCTTGCGGTTGAAACTGGTGACGTTGACGTGGCCAGCGTCGCCGACAACGTTGTGCGCCCGCGCCTCGCCCTTGACCAGGATTTCCTTGTCTTCGGTCTGCGCCCCGAAGGTACGGCGATCCGTTGCAGCCAACGTGCCGACCACGGCAGTGCCGACAGCCATCTCGATGCAGCCCTGCAGGCTGATCACCACAGCACCGCACAACAGCACGGTGGCCAGCGGACGTGTTACGCGCGTCCAATTAATCATTCGCATCCTCCCCGAACAAGGCGACGTCGATGCCGTCGCATAAACAATGAATGGTCAACAAGTGCACTTCCTGGATCCTTGCGGTGCGGTCGTGCGGCACGCAGATGTGCACGTCAGCATCGGTAATGCGCCTGCCGATCGCGCCGCCGCCCTTGCCGGTCAGTGCCACCACGCGCATGTCGCGCTCGAGCGCGGCGTCGACGGCGGTGAGCACATTTGCCGAATTGCCCGAGGTCGACAAGGCCAGCAGCACATCACCGGGTTGTCCAAAGGCCTGCACCTGCTTGCTGAAAATATCCTGGAAGCTGTAGTCGTTGCCCACAGCGGTGAGGATCGATGTATCGGTGGTCAACGCGATCGCCGGCAAGGGCAGCCGCTCGCGTTCGAAACGGCCGACCAGCTCGGCGGCAAAATGTTGACAGTCGGCAGCCGAGCCACCATTCCCGCAAGCAAGGATCTTATTGCCATTAGACAATGCCGTAAACATAAGTTCCACGGCTTGAGAAATCGGATGAGCGAGAAGGGAGGCGGCCTTTTGTTTCAGTTCAGCACTTTCCTGAAAGTGCGCCTGGATGCGTTGGTTCGTCATGATCCCGCGATTATAGTGCAGTCCGGGAAGAAAGTGCCCCGTGTGGGAAGGAGGTTAAAGCCAGCCGGCATTGAATTATCGGTGGGAAATGCAATAGTGCGCAGCCTACCCACCCGCCTCGATGGCATTCTGCAACCAGTCGATCCGTTCGCCTTCGATGGCGATCACGTCGAAACGGCACGGAGGAGGTCTGTTGTAGCGTTGCAGGAAGACCTGCGCAGCGATGATCAGCCTCGCCTGCTTGCGTGCCGTCACGCTTGCCGCCGCGCCGCCGAAGCGGACCGTTCCGCGTTTCCTGACTTCCACGAACACCAGCATGTCGCGGTGCCGCATGATGAGATCGATTTCGCCGCCCTTGCAGCGGAAATTGCGCGCGACGGGCGTCATGCCGTGCCGCTCCAGGAAGTGGAGGGCGCGATCCTCGGCCGCGTCGCCAGTTATCTGCTTCGCGGTGCGGCTGCGACGAAATGCATCGAGTACACCCATCAGCGCAGCTCCTCCTCGGGCATGACGATGCCATCACGATAAACGGCCTGCTGCTCGGTGCGCACGAAATGCGCACCGTCCGCTTCGTAGCGCACCGACAATTTCCCGGTAACGCCATCGAGGTCAAAGCGCGTGCGCTGCGCAGCGATCTCGCGCGCAACGCGGTATGCGTCGATGCCAAGCGCGTACAGGCGCTCAAGATCGGCATCCGGCGTACGGCCGGCCTCAAGGTTCATTCGCGAATACGCCATGACGGCCGGATGATCGGGCTGCAGTTGCCACGGCATGTCGAGCAAATGCATGCCGTCCATGTCGTCGCTCCGGCCCGTTTGGCCACCCGCCGACAGGACAAGCGGGTTGGCCTGCGAGGTGCCGTACAGGGCCGGATGCGGGCCGATCATGGCCCTCACTTGCCTCGCCTGGTGTGCGTCGAGCGCGAGGAAGATCGTTTGCGAGGCATCGTTGCGGATCTGCTTCTTCAGTTGCAGGAGGGCACGTCCGTTCAGGAATCCGTCATTAGCCCCCAGCTCGATCACCTCGGCTTGCCCGCCGTTGCGCTGCCATTGCAGCTCGAACGCCTTCGCGGCGCGTCGCTGCCACGGCTGCTTCGTGAAGAGCACCAGCGCTGCGGCATTTGCATGGCCCTTGCCGGCCCAGTCGGCCACCTGTCGCGCCTCTTCTTCGATGGACAGGCCCATCGCCAGCAATTTCGCTGGCAGCTTCGACGCCGTATTATCGTCGACGGTATGGTCCGGCGGCGTCAACGCAAGCGTCGGCTTCTCTACGACACCGGCCAGCACGATCGCCGTCACGCCCGCGCGCGACAGCGGTCCGACGATGATGTCCGCTTGGGCACTCGCCGTGCCGTATCCGGCAAGGATGTCCTGCGGCGTGTCGTCAGTCTCGATGATATTGACCGTGATGTGATCATATTCGCGCTCATAGGCCGCCTGGAAACCGGCACGAACGACTTCGGCTGCTTCGCGCAGCGTCCCGGAACGCAATGGCAGGAGCAAGGCGACGGTCACCTGTTGCTGCGGGACGGATGTATCGCCGGCCCGGCGAATCGTCTCGGCAGGCGTGAATGCCGCCGGGACGATGGCCGCGGCCGCGCCTTCGCCTTCATGGATCGCGGATGGACCCGCCTCGTCCGTGGTTGTCATTGCCTCCGCAGGAAGGCACAATCGCGTGAGCAAACTGCCAAACAACGCCGCTTTCAACACCGATTTCGCGAGTCGACCGAACATCACCGCTCCCCATGACACCATCCACCGCAACCACGCCATCCCTGCAGCTTCTGATGCAGGAGGTGTCGCAACAAGTTTATTCTTTGTCTACATTATATGTGGTGGCGACGCCTATCGGAAACGCGGGCGACATGACGTTGCGCGCACTCAAGGTACTGGAATTGGCCGATGCCGTTGCCTGCGAAGACACCCGCAACACCGCGCATCTGCTTGCGCGTTACGGCCTGTCGAAAGAGCTGCTTGCGGCGCATGAACACAATGAACGCGCAGTGGCGGACAAGCTGATTGCCCGCCTGCAAGCGGGCCAACGCATCGCGCTGGTGTCGGACGCGGGCACGCCAGCGGTTTCCGATCCCGGCGCACGCATTATCGATGCCGTACGCCATGCCGGTCTGCGCGTGGTGCCCATTCCCGGCGCCTCGGCGGCCGTCAGTGCGCTTTCGGCGAGCGGACTGGTGAACGATCAGTTCCATTTCGTCGGTTTTCTGCCGGCCAAAGCAAAGCAGCGTGAGAGCGCGCTGGCCGGTCTGCGCGGCATGAGCGCCACGCTGATCTTCTACGAAGCGCCGCACCGGATCAACGAGACGGTCGAAGCACTCGTCGCGGCATTCGAGCCGACGCGGCAGATCGTGTTCGCGCGCGAACTGACCAAGCTGTTCGAGGAGATGCACCGCTGCCCCATGGCGGAGGCGCGCGACTGGCTGGCGGCCGATGCCAACCGGCAAAAGGGAGAATACGTGATCCTGGTGGAAGGCGCGCCAACGGCGACGAACCAGGACGACGCGGAAGCGGAACGCGTGCTGGCGATCCTGTTGGCGGAGTGTCCGGTCAAGCTGGCTGCCTCCCTGGCGGCGCAGATCACCGGCCAGAAAAAGAATGCGCTCTACGAGCGCGCATTGCGCATGAAATGATTCAGCGCTGCACGATCAGCGGCTTCGTCGCGCCCCCTTGCTGCAACTGTGCTGCGGCAGCAGCGGCCTCCTCCCTGCTGGCGAATGGACCACTGTACAGGCGATAGAACAGGCCAAATTCCACCATCTCGACGGGAGGCAACGACACGGGCACGCTTTGCGCCAGGCGCTGGCGCGCCGCTTCCGCATTGTCCGCCTGCGAGAATGCGCCAAGCTGCAGATAGAAACCGGACGCGG
>JAKACN010000195.1 GCA_021821365.1 Pseudomonadota bacterium
CTGATGGAGCGCGTGCCGTTTTATGCGATCAAGGGTTCGCCCGTGAATGAATCGCCGCTCGGTTTGTTCGATGCGGATGAAGACGGCGCGATCCTCGAAGAGGATTACGGCATTCCCCGCCGCTACCTCAAGACCATTCCCAGCCCATGGGCAGTGAAGCGCCTGCATGAATTCAACGGCGACATCAACCAGTTCCGTGTCGTGAAGCGTTATCCGTCCGTGTTGAAGCAGATCGCGATTTCGAAGACCGAGCCGGGCGACGAAAACAACCAGGACATCTCGTCGCTGGTGGGCAAGGTCGATATCCGCAAGCTGGAAGATTATTCGCAGGACGATCCGGATGCCTACAGCTACTCGGGCGGTCTGTGCCTGTCGAACCAGGGCCTGATGGAATTCGTCGAGATGTTCAAGGCGCCGATCAAGGTGCTGCATCCGTTGCTGACCGCGACGCAGGAAGGCAACTACAAGGGTACCGAAGGTTTCGGTGCGATCCCCTTCGACGGCGTGGTGCTCGCGCACTCGAACGAGTCGGAGTGGAAGGCGTTCAAGAACAACAAGAACAACGAAGCATTTCTCGATCGTATCTACATCGTGAAAGTGCCGTACTGCCTGAGAGTGTCGGAGGAAATCAAGATTTACGACAAGCTGGTCCGTACTTCCTCGCTGTCGCAGGCGCCGTGCGCGCCCGGCACGCTGAAGATGATGGCGCAGTTCGCCGTGCTGTCGCGCCTGAAGGAACCGGAGAACTCGAGCATCTTCTCCAAGATGCAGGTGTATGACGGCGAGAACCTGAAGGATACCGATCCGAAGGCGAAGTCGCGCCAGGAGTACACCGACTATGCCGGCGTGGACGAAGGCATGAACGGTCTCTCGACCCGCTTCGCATTCAAGATCCTGTCCAAGGTCTTCAACTTCGACAACACCGAAGTCGCCGCCAATCCGGTGCACCTGCTCTACGTGCTGGAGCAGCAGGTCGAGCGCGAGCAGTTCCCGCCGGAGACCGAGCAGAAGTACATGTCGTACATCAAGGAGTATCTGGCGCAGCGCTACGTCGAGTTCATCGGCAAGGAGATCCAGACGGCTTACCTCGAGAGCTATTCGGAATACGGCCAGAACATCTTCGACCGTTATGTGACCTTCGCCGACTTCTGGATCCAGGACCAGGAATTCCGCGATCCGGACACCGGCGAGAGCTTCGACCGCGAAGCGCTGAACAGCGAGCTCGAGAAGATCGAGAAGCCCGCGGGCATCTCCAATCCGAAGGACTTCCGCAACGAGATCGTCAACTTCGTGCTGCGCGCGCGTGCCCAGAACAACGGCAAGAATCCGGCCTGGACCAGCTACGAGAAATTGCGCACGGTGATCGAGAAGAAGATGTTCTCGAATACGGAAGAGCTGCTGCCGGTGATCTCCTTCAATGCGAAGGCAAGCGCCGACGACGCGAACAAGCACCAGGAGTTCGTCGCACGCATGGTCGCCAAGGGTTACACCGCCAAGCAGGTGCGTCTGCTGTGCGAATGGTATCTGCGGGTGCGCAAGTCGTCGTGATGTAGATATAACCTGCGCCTTGCAAGCTGGTTCCCTCCCCCTTGCAGGGGGAGGGGCAGGGTGGGGGTAGTGAGGTGGATCAGCCGTTCGCGATGGCGTTGCCACTCTACCCCCATTCCGACCTTCCCCCTGCAAGGGGGAAGGAGCCGGCAAGCGGGTGCAGGGTAATCCCTCGCATGTGAGCAAAAGAGGGATACAACAAACGCCCATACAGAGTTTCAGGAGGCACTTTGGCTTACCTCATCGACCGGCGTCTGCAAGGCAAGAACAAGTCCGCGGGCAACCGCGAGCGTTTCCTGCGGCGTTACAAGTCCCAGATCAAGGATGCCGTTGCACGTGCCATCAAGGGCCGCTCGATCACCGAGGTCGAGAAAGGCGAAAAGGTGTCCATCCCCGTCAAGGACATCAACGAGCCCACCTTTGGCCATGCGCATGGCGGCGTGTGGGAAACGGTGCGGCCGGGGAACAGGGAATACCAGAAAGGCGACCAGATCCAGCGCCCGAAAGGCGGCAACGGCGCCGGCAAGGGCAAGGCTGGCAACAGCGAGGAGATCACCGAAGACGACTTCGTGTTCGAGCTCTCGCGCGAAGAGTTCATGAACTACTTCTTCGAAGACCTGGAACTGCCCAATCTCGTCAAGACGCAACTCGCGTCCATCACCGATTTCAAGCAGCAGCGCGCCGGCTACACGATTTCCGGCACACCGACCAACATCCACGTGCTGCGTTCGATGCGCGGTGCAATCGGCCGCCGCATCGCGGTCGGCGCCAAGTCGCGCAAGCGTCTCAAGGAGGCCGAGGCGGAGATGAACGAACTGCTGAAGACCTGCTTCGAGGATGATCATCGCATCGTCGCGCTGCGCAAGGAGATCCATCACCTGCGCGCCAAGCTGGCCGGCGTTCCCTTCCTCGATCCGATCGACCTGCGCTACAGCAACCGCATCAAGGTGCCGAAGCCGTCCACGCAGGCAGTGATGTTCTGCGTGATGGACGTGTCGGGTTCGATGGACCAGGCGAAGAAGGATGCCGCCAAGCGCTTCTTCATCCTGCTCTACCTGTTCCTGGAGCGCGCCTACGAAAAGATCGAGGTGGTGTTCATCCGCCATCACACGCAGGCGACCGAAGTCGACGAAAACGATTTCTTCAATTCGCGCGAATCGGGCGGCACGGTGGTGTCCTCGGCGCTGCACCTGCTGAACAAGATCATCAACGAGCGGTATGCGCGCGGCGACTGGAACGTGTATGTCGCGCAGGCGTCCGACGGCGATAACTGGGACAACGATTCGGTGACCTGCCGCGAGCTGCTCATCAGCAAGATCATGCCGCTGGTGCAGTACTACGCCTACGTCGAGATCACGGATGGCGAGCCGCAGAACCTGTGGCACGAGTACACGCAGATACCGGACATCCATCCGCACTTTGCGATGCAGAAGATCGAGTCGCCGGCAGACATCTATCCGGTGTTCCGTGAACTCTTCAAGAAGCAACCGAAATGACGACTGAACTCAAGAAACCGGCGAGAAAGCCCCGCAAGAAGGCCGTAAAACCGTTCCGGTTGCCGGAACAGTCGGAATGGACCTTCGATCTTCTGGAACAGGTCCACGATGAAATCCATCGGGTGGCCGGCAACTTCGGCCTCGATACCTACCCGAATCAGCTGGAAGTCATCACGGCCGAGCAGATGATGGATGCCTACGCATCGGTCGGCATGCCGGTGTCGTACAGCCACTGGTCCTTCGGCAAGCACTTCCTGGCGACGGAAAAGAGTTACAAGCGCGGGCACATGGGGCTGGCGTACGAGATCGTGATCAATTCGAATCCGTGCATCGCCTACCTGATGGAGGAAAACAGCCTGACCATGCAGGCGCTGGTGATCGCGCATGCATCCTACGGCCACAATTCCTTCTTCAAGGGCAATTACCTGTTCCGCACCTGGACCGATGCGGACGCGATCATCGATTACATGGTGTTCGCGAAAAAATATATCGCCGAGTGCGAGCGGCGTTACGGCATCGAAGCGGTCGAAGTGCTGCTCGATTCCTGTCATGCATTGCAGAACTACGGCGTGGACCGCTACAAGCGCCCGGCCAGGCTGTCGATGGCGAAGGAGCGCGAGCGGCAGGAAGAGCGCGAGCGCTACCTGCAGTCGCAGGTGAACGAACTGTGGCGCACGCTGCCGCGCAAGCCGGAAGTGGTGCAGGAGGATGTCCCCAACCGGTTTCCGGCCGAGCCGCAGGAAAACCTGCTGTACTTCATCGAGAAGTACGCGCCGCTGCTGGAACCGTGGCAGCGCGAGATCGTGCGCATCGTGCGCAAGGTCTCCCAGTATTTCTATCCGCAGCGGCAGACGCAGGTGATGAACGAAGGCTGGGCGACGTTCTGGCATTACACCATTCTCAACCAGCTGTACGACGAAGGCGTGGTGGGAAACGGCTTCATGATGGAGTTCCTGCAAAGCCATACCAATGTCGTCTACCAGCCGCCGGTCACCAGCAAGTACTTCAACGGCATCAATCCATATGCTCTCGGCTTCGCCATGATGCGCGACATCCGCCGCATCTGCGAGAACCCGACGGACGAAGACAGGCAGTGGTTCCCGGATATCGCCGGCAGCGACTGGAAGAAAACCCTCGATTTTGCGATGCGCAATTTCAAGGACGAGAGCTTCATTGCGCAGTTCCTGTCGCCGAGGCTGATCCGCGATTTCCACTTTTTCTCGGTGCTGGATGACGACAACAAGGACAAACTGGTGATTTCCGCCATCCATGACGACGGCGGTTACCGCTATCTGCGCGAGCAGCTTGCCGGGCAGTACAACATGCACAACCGCGAGCCGAACATCCAGGTGTGGTCGGTGGATACGCATGGACATCGTGCGCTGACCTTGCGTCACAACCAATACCTGCGCCGGCCGCTCAATCCGCAGACGGACGAGGTGCTGAAGCACGTAGCGCGCTTGTGGGGCTTTGATGTGATCCTGGAGACGGTCGATCCGGATGGAAACGTATTGAATACCACTGAATGCAAATGCGAGAAGAGACAACGCTGATCACATCGCTAGCCGAAGACTGGTCATAGAAGGATTGCGAGGACGCCGCTCGGAAAGGGGAGCGCCGCAAGGCGCAGCGGCGTCCATCGCAACCCGTCTGCAATCGTAGCGGATGCGCTTCTTGCAGTCGGCATGGGCCGCTCTTCAATCATGGGCGCTTGCCGGAGCAATCCGGCAAGTCTTGATGCCAAGGCGAAAGCCTTGGCATTTTTTTTACTTGTGCGGCACCGATGCGGAAATGGTGCCGGCGATACGGTAACACCCGCTGTAAATATTGCACCTCCTTGTAGTCTCTTCCGTTGCAGCACCGCGCATCATTGCTTTCCTCGAGGACCTGTCCGGCCGACGCACTCTGGCATGCACATTGCCTGATTGAGGATGCATCGATTCGATGCATTTCGTTGGCTATCGCCATCATGTTCCTGAAGGAGACTTGACATGGAAAAACGTCATCAACTGAATCGCCTGCTCAGTGTCGCCGCCCTGGCGATGCTGTTCGGCGGCACCTCGGTCTACGCACAGTCCACTACGCCGGACGCTTCCGGCATGACGAAGGAAAACAAGGCGGGCAAGATGAGCCCGACCGGCCAGAATGAAACCTCGAGCGCCAAGCCGCCGAGCAGCGGCGCGTCCGATACCGGCAGCAAGTCCGCGGCCGGCAGCAGCGGCTCCTCGGACACCTCGGGCAGCGCGAGCAAGAGTGCCGGTGGCAAGACGCTGAGCAAGTCGGACGAGAACCTGATGCGCGAGATCGCACAGTCGAATCTCGCCGAAATCGAAGCCGCGAAGGTCGCGCAAGACAAGACGAAGAACGAACAGGTGAAGAGCTTCGCGCAAAAGATGATCGATGATCATACGCAGGCGCAGAAAGACCTGGAGCAACTGGCCCAGTCGAAGGGTGTCACGCTGCCGACCGAGCCGGACAGGAAGCACCAGGCGGAGATCAAGAAGCTCGGTGCGCTGGAAGGTGACAAGTTTGACAAGCAATACCTGTCCAAGGGCGGCGTGAGCGATCATCGCGCTACCGATCGCCTCCTGCAGCGCGCGGAAAAGCGGGCCAAGGATGCGGACCTGAAATCGCTGGCGTCGAAGATGAAGCCGACGGTGGGCCAGCACCTGGCCATGGCGAAGGACGCGGCCAGCGGGAAGAGCACGTCGTCGGGCTCCTCCGCCGGCAAGTCGAAGTCCTCATCCGGCACGTCGGACGTCTCCGGCACTCCGAACAAGTCCGAGTCGACGGGCAGCAGCGGAAAGGAAAGCAAGTAAGCCTGGCGCGCGTCGTTTCCGCCGCCCGCCTCCGCTCCCGCGGCGAAGGGCGCGGCGGCAAACGCGCTTGCCGCCTATCGTTCCAGGGTAACCGGATCGGAGCGAACATGGATAACGACGACGTGATCTCCACGCTGAACAAGCTGATCGAGACCAGCAAGGACGGTGAAGAGGGATTCAAGACCTGCGCCGAGAATGCCAGCGACCCGCAGCTCCAGGCCTTCTTTTTCAATCGCGCGCAGACCTGTACAACGGCTGTCATCGAGTTGCAGCGCCTGGTGCGCGCCCATGGCGGCGACCCGGAAAACAGGGGCGACTTTGGCGGCGCGCTGCACCGGCGATGGGTCGACATCAAGGGACTGGTTACCGGCAAGGATGACAAGGCGGTGCTGAAGGAATGCGAGCGCGGCGAGGACGTTGCCGTGACGAGCTACCGGAATGCGTTGGAGAAGGATCTTCCGCCGGATGTGCGGAGCGTGGTGGAAAAGCAGTATCGCGGCGTCCAGAAGAACCACGACGAAGTGAAAAATCTGCGCGACCGGTACCGCAGCGCGTAGACGGCGCTGCGGTACCGGCATCAATGCGGCGGCGGACGCACTGGTGCCTGCTGCGTGGCCGTGGTGCCGCGGCGCACCAGCCGATCGATCACGAACTCGACCATCGGCACACGCCGCGCCACCTCCACGGCTGCCGCGCGCTGATCCTCGGATTCGATGCAGCCTTCCAGCTTGACCCATTTGTGTTCGGTCGATACCCATATCGCCGAACGCTGCACTTCGGGTGCGGCCCGGAGTGCCTCCACGACATGCCGGTTGATCTCGTGGTCGTGAATGTAAGGTCCGCCGGGTTCGCAACGCCCGTTCAGCACGCAGGAATTGCCGCGCTCAATGCGGTGATGCGCATCCGCCAGGGCTTCGGCTTTCGTGCGCAGCGGGCCGTTGACCTCGCCGCATGGCGGTATCGAACCGGTCGCCTGCTCGAAGGGGGCGTCGTACCAGTTCTTCCTGTCCTCCGCCTGTGCCGTGCCCGATGCAAGCAGCATGAGCGCCAATGCGGTCTTCGCGATGCGAAGCGATATCGGCAAAATGTCCATCCTTCCTCCACGCGCAGCCAGTGTGCAGAGATTACCCGAACAAAGGCCGCGCCGGAAAAAATTCCGAGCTTCGATGCCGCGCTTCGATGCCGCGCTTCGGGCCATGTGCCGTGGAGTAAAATACCGCCCTTCCCATCGGATTTCTCACACGCACATGCTGCGACTGACCAACGTCATCCTCCCGCTCGACCATCCCGCCGCCGACCTGCAAGCCGCCATCCTGGCGAGACTGAAGATTCCGGCGGACGACCTGGTCCGCACCACCATCTTCCGCCGCGGCTATGACGCGCGCAAGCGCAGCGCGATCACGCTGGTCTACACGCTCGACGTGGAAGTGAAGAACGAATCGGCGCTGCTGGCGCGCCTGAAGGACGTGCCGAACGTCGGCGTCGCACCGGATACGACCTACCAGTTCGTCACGCACGCACCCGCGCACATCGACAAGCGGCCGGTGATCATCGGCTTCGGCCCGTGCGGCATCTTCGCCGCGCTGATCCTCGCGCAGATGGGCTTCCGGCCCATCGTCCTCGAACGCGGCAAGGTGGTGCGCGAGCGTACCAAGGATACCTGGGGCCTGTGGCGCAAGCGCGAGCTCAATCCGGAATCGAACGTGCAGTTCGGCGAAGGCGGCGCGGGCACCTTCTCGGACGGCAAGCTGCACAGCGGCATCAAGGACCCGAAGCACTACGGCCGCAAGGTGCTGACCGAATTCGTCAAAGCCTTCGCGCCGGAAGAAATCCTGTACGTCAGCAAGCCGCACATCGGCACCTTCCGCCTGGTCAAGATGGTGCAGGCGATGCGCGAAACCATCGAATCGCTCGGCGGCGAGTTCCGCTTCGAGGCGAAGGTTGCCGACCTCGACATCGATCAGGGGCAGGTGCGCGGTGTTGTGCTTGCGAGCGGCGAGCGCATCGCGACGGATCACGTCGTGCTCGCCGTCGGCCACAGCGCGCGCGACACCTTCCAGATGCTGCACGAGCGCGGCGTGTACGTGGAAGCGAAGCCATTCTCGATCGGCTTTCGCATCGAGCATCCGCAGTCGCTGATCGACCGCGCGCGCTTCGGCAAGTTTGCCGGTCATCCGCTGCTCGGCGCCGCCGATTACAAGCTCGTGCATCACTGCAGCAATGGCCGCACGGTCTACAGCTTCTGCATGTGCCCCGGCGGCACGGTGGTTGCCGCCACTTCGGAACCGGAGCGCGTGGTCACCAACGGCATGAGCCAGTACTCGCGCAACGAGCGCAACGCCAACAGCGGCATCGTGGTAGGCATCACGCCGGAAGATTACCCCGGCGGGCCGCTCGCCGGCATCGACCTCCAGCGCGAACTGGAATCGCGCGCCTTCGTGCTGGGCGGGAGAAACTACGACGCACCGGGCCAGCTGGTCGGCGACTTCATCGCCGGCAAGCCCTCCACGGAGTTCGGCTCGGTGGTGCCTTCCTACAAGCCGGGCGTGCATCTGACCGACCTCGCGCCCTCGCTGCCGTCCTATGCGATCGAAGCCATCCGCGAAGCGCTGCCGGCCTTCGACCGTCAGATCAGGGGCTATGCGATGCGTGACGCCGTGCTGACCGGTGTCGAGACGCGCACC
This sequence comes from Pseudomonadota bacterium, assembly GCA_021821365.1. GTDB lineage: Bacteria > Pseudomonadota > Gammaproteobacteria > Burkholderiales > Burkholderiaceae_D > Noviherbaspirillum. Next base: position 8,548 of record JAKACN010000195.1, read on the forward strand.
TCATCGCCAGTGCGCATCAAGCGCCAGGACAATTTCCAGAGCGTGAACACCAAGGGCCTGTATCCCGCAGGTGAAGGCGCCGGCTATGCGGGCGGCATTCTTTCGGCGGCAGTGGACGGCATCAAGGTGGCGGAAGCGGTGGCGCTCAGCATGGTGGGCGCTGCGGATGCGCGCGGCGGGGCGCAGTCGGGAGAGCAGATTTATTAGCGGATGGATTTGTCCACGAAAGACACTCGGCGTGCCCCACGAAAAACACGAAAGAACAATCTGGCGTCTCTTGCGGGACGCGCCGAGTGGTTTTCGTTGCGTGAAGGTCAACGACGAGGGTCTTTATCAACATAAAGACATTCGCACGGACGCCGTCCCGATCCATTCTATGCAATCCGCGCAAGAAGCCGTTTCACCGCTAACCCAAGCGCTTCCCCGATCAGAATGGCAGGTATGCTGTAAAGAAGCTTTAGCATGCTCAAGACGGCGATGGCATTGACCGTAACCACGTCCGTCGTCAATCCGGATCGGGCAGCAGTCCAATGCACGACGCCATCAGCGATGGAAGTGGCAGCGGCGAGCGCCACGCCCTTGATGAGCAATCCCCGATCGTCAAAGAGACCGACCAGAGTTCCGCAGACTATCGCCGTGAGATACGGCAAATAATAGTAAAGGAACGGTGGCAGCGGCTTCAGCCAGTACCATGCTATTGCGGCGCTGATATTCAGACACAGCGCAACGGAAAACACGATGAACGACGTAGCGTATTTCATGTCTTTCGTGGACAAAACGATTCCCACATTCGTCAGGAAAACTGCACCAGTTCCCCTGCGCGATCGAACGCCAGGAAGTTGGCGATCGATCCCTGCTGGATCGCATTGATCATTTGTTTCAATGGCTGCGTGGCGGATTCGCTGGAAGGCACAATGCCTCCCCGTCCGGACAAGGAGGCGGCGAACACGATATCCCAATGTTGCCCGGTCCGGCCCGATTCCTCCACCAGCCCGGTAAAGTCTTCGACCTCTGCCGGCAGCTTGTCCACGCACATCACGGGCGTCAGCGTGCCGCCTTGCTGCGCATGAAACGTCTGCTTCTGGCCTTCGGTAGCATTCGGCGGCAAGGCTGCCTCAACAAAGACGAACAGCAGGCGCTGCGGCTCCGGCTGTCTTTTTGCTGCGGTCACAAATTCTGTGTAACTGGAAATATTCATTCAGGCGATTCCTTCCATGGTCGCGCGATACATCGGAGTAAGTGTTGCGCGACATATTACCTCCGCCGGCTCGCTGTCGGCGATCAAATTTCAAGGGCCCACGGAAAACACGAACGACATACATGGACGCCCCCCATTTGCAAGGCTTTCAGTTCATGTCAGCGAGATAGGTGAAGATTGCAGCCATACATCCGGACTTTTGGTGAGCTTGGCAGCTCT
>JAKACN010000196.1 GCA_021821365.1 Pseudomonadota bacterium
TCGGCCATGATCGCCGCGTTCATTCGGCGCATTTTTTCGACCTGGCCGACCAGCCGGTCGAAGTGACCATGGTCGTCAACGAAGGCGAAGCGGCGCAGCTGTTTTCGCTGCTCGAGGCCGAAAAAGTCCGCATGTTCTACGTCAAGCTGCCTGTCGAGTTCGGCATGCTCGGGGAATCGGTCACCGGCTGAGTCCGCGCGATGACCGGCGACTCGTCCGCATTCTTGATCAAGATCCAGTGATTGCGCGCGAGGCCGGAAATCCGGCTGCGTCACGCCTTGCACTGGAGTACCATGCAGATGTCTGGTGATATGGGCGCATCACTTGATGCGATTCAGCCTGCATACGCCATTGGCAACACATGTCTTATCCCGCGATCACTTTCCGACGGTTCCCTGTATTCGGTTTGAACCGGCTTGGAGAACGCAGTCCGTATCGAAGCGGATAGTGCGTGGCGCCGACGCTGCGGCAGGCATCGACTCAAAACAGCTAATGAAAGATGACGATGATGAAAACCGAGCACTCCACACAAGACGAACAGCTGCGCGAAGCCGCGCTTGACTATCACCGCAACCCGACCCACGGCAAGATCCAGGTGGTGTCGACCAAGGCGCTGTCCAATCAGCGCGACCTTTCCCTGGCCTATTCGCCCGGCGTGGCCTACGCCTGCGAGGAAATTGAGAAGGATCCGGCCAAGGCGCACGAATATACCTCGCGCGGCAACCTCGTTGCCGTGGTGACCAATGGCACCGCCGTGCTCGGCCTCGGCAATATCGGCCCGCTGGCCGGCAAGCCCGTGATGGAAGGCAAGGGCTGCCTGTTCAAGAAATTCGCCGGCGTGGATGTGTTCGACATCGAACTCGCCGAGCATGATCCGGACAAGCTGGTCGAGGCGATCGCCATGCTCGAGCCGACCGTGGGCGGGATCAATCTCGAAGACATCAAGGCGCCGGAGTGCTTCTACATCGAGAAGAAGCTGCGCGATCGCATGAATATCCCGGTCTTCCACGATGACCAGCATGGCACCGCCATCATTTCGACCGCTGCGCTGCTCAATGCGCTCAAGGTAGTCGGCAAGGACATCGGCAAGGTGAGGCTGGCAGTGTCCGGCGCGGGCGCCGCCGCGATTGCCTGCCTCGACACCATGGTCGGCCTCGGCGTGCGCCGCGAAAACGTCTACGTGGTGGATTCGCGCGGCGTGATCTACTGTGGCCGCGATGCCCACATGGAAGAGAACAAGGCGCGCTATGCGCAGGACACCAACGCGCGCACGCTCGCCGACATCGTCAAGGGCGCGGACGTGTTCCTCGGCTGCTCGACCGCCGGCGTGCTGACGGGCGAGATGGTCGCTACCATGGCGGACCGCCCGATCATCCTCGCGCTGGCCAATCCGGAACCCGAGATCCGGCCGGAAATCGCCAAGGCGGCGCGCCCGGACTGCATCATTGCCACCGGCCGCTCCGATTATCCGAACCAGGTCAACAACGTCCTGTGCTTCCCCTACATCTTCCGCGGCGCGCTCGATTGCGGCGCCACCAAGATCACCGAGGAAATGAAGCTCGCCTGCGTGAAGGCGATCGCGGAGCTCGCCGAAGCCGAAAGCAACGATGCGGTGGCCGCCGCCTATGCGGGGCAGGACCTGACGTTCGGCCCCGAGTATGTCATCCCGAAACCCTTCGACCAGCGACTTATCGAACGCATTGCCCCGGCCGTGGCCAAGGCAGCGGCGGAATCGGGCGTGGCAACGCGGCCGATCGCCAACCTGGAGGCCTACCGCCAGCAACTGAGTCAGCGCGTCTACCACACCGGCATGATCATGCGGCCGGTGTTCAATACTGCAAAGATGTCGCCCAAGCGGGTCGCCTATGCCGAAGGCGAGGAAGAGCGCGTGCTGCGCGCCGTCCAGACTGTTGTCGACGAAAAGCTGGCGAAACCGATCCTGATCGGCCGCCCGCATGTCATCGACATGCGCATCAAAAAGGCCGGGCTGCGCCTGAAGGCTGGCGTCGATTTCGAGATCGTCAACCCCGAAGAAGACCCGCGCTACCGCACCTATCACGAAGCCTACCAGGCGCTACGCGGCCGCGACGGTATCACGCCCGACATGGCGAAGACCGCATTGCGCCGCTCCAATACGCTGATCGGCACGATGCTGGTGCACATGGGCGACGCGGATGCCATGCTGTGCGGCACGGTCGGCCGTTTCGACGCGCACTTCGAACATGTGCGCGACGTCATCGGTCTGGCGCCGGGTGCCAGCGTGTTTGCCGCGATGAACGCGCTGATGCTCGAAAAGTACACGCTATTTATCACCGACACCTACGTCAACGATGATCCGACGGCAGATGAGATCGCAGCAATCACGCAGTTGGCGGCGCGCGAGATCATGCGATTCGGCCTGCAGCCGAAAGTGGCGCTGTTGTCGCACTCGATGTTCGGTTCGTCCTCGCGTCCGTCGGCGAAAAAGATGCGCGCGGCGCGCGATATCCTTGCCCGCATCGCGCCGGAACTGGAAGTCGAAGGCGAGGTGCAGGGCGACGCGGCGCTGTCGGAAGAAGTGCGGCGCCACTTCCTGCCGAGCTCGACCTTGGCCGGCGCGGCCAACCTGCTGGTCATGCCGACGCTCGATGCCGCCAACATCGCCTTCAACCTGCTGAAGATCACGGGCGGCTACGGAGTAACGGTGGGGCCGATCCTGCTCGGCGCGGCACGGCCGGTGCATATCCTCAACCCGGCCGCGACCACGCGCCGCATCGTCAACATGACGGCGCTCGCGGTGGCCGATGCCATATCTTCCGCGCAGGGCAACAGCGCCAGCGGCGGCTGAGTTTTTTTTGCGCAGGTGATGCCTTCCGCCCGCGCTCGCGGGCCGGGAGGACGGCATGCGGCTTGTCGGTACGCTATTCCGTCAGAATGCATGGGCGAAAAAAAGGCCCGCAACCCCGAGGGGAGCGGGCCTAACCCTTCCTTGGTAGGATGGAGGAGACATGACTCGTCTAAAGCAATTCCCGGGCCAGCCCGTAAACTGGCCGGAAAATGCCGAAAACTCCTGCTGTCAGCGCACCACCGGCCCATGACAGATCTCATTTCTCATCCTGAAGTGCAAAATGGCACCCGGCCATTCCCGAAGATAGAACTGGCATTCCCATAAATGGTAATTCGGGGTGCGCGTTGCCTCATGCGGTGAGGCGCCACCGCGCCGGTTCCCCGGTCATCGGCACGGGTTCGGCCGGTGTGACGATGCCGAGCGCGACCGGCGCAGGAGGTCGGCTGTGCGCCTCGATGCGGAAGCGTGAGACGGAAGCCGACACCCGCATCGACTGCGCAGTCAGGTCCTCGATGGCTTGCACCGCGTCCTGCACCAGCACGGAATTCTGCTGCGTCGTCCTGTCGATCTGATGGATGGATTGGCCGATGTTCAACAGGTCCGCCGTCTGGCAGTCGCTGGCGGTCTTGATGCGCGCCACGAGACCGGTTACTTCATTGATGCCCGCGACGACTTGCTGCATGGTGGCGCCGGCACGATTGACCATGTCGCTGCCGTTCGCAATTTCGTTAACGGAATTCATGATGAGACTGCGAATTTCCTGCGCGGCCGTCGCCGAGCGCTGCGACAGGCTGCGCACCTCGTTGGCAACGACCGCAAATCCGCGGCCGTGCTCGCCGGCGCGCGCCGCTTCCACGGCGGCGTTCAGCGCGAGGATATTGGTCTGGAACGCGATACCGTCGATCACGCCGATGATTTCTGCAATCTGCCGGGACGAGGCGTTGATTGATCCCATCGTGCGCACCACATCGGCCACGACGGCACCGCCTTCGGTTGCCACCCTGGCGGCATCGGCGGCCAGCGCATGGGCCTGCTGCGTGTGTTCGCCATTGCGCTTGACGGTGTCCGTCATGGCGCTCATCGAGCCGGTAATGACGCGCACCGACTCCGCCTGGGCGACGGTGCGGCGCGCCAGGTCTTCATTGTCGCGGGCGATCTCGGCCAGCGCGCCGTCGATCTCGGTCACGCCGTCCCGGATGTCGCGCGCCATCCGCGCGAGGTTGTCGTTCATCTGCTGCAGGGCGCGCATCAGTGCGCCGATCTCGTCCTGGCCGCGCACCTCGATGGCGGAGGTCAGATTGCCCGATGCCACGCGTGTCGCGACTGCAGCGGCATCCCGCAAGGGGCGCACGATGCTGCGCGACAGGAGCACTGCCAGGAGGGCGCCGAGCGCAACGGCAAGGCCGCCCGCGCCGACCAGGATCACGACGCTGTTGGTGAAGATGTCGTTCGCCGCCCGGGCAATGCGGTTCGCTTCTGTCTTCTGGTATGCGGCGAGGGCACGGAGTGCTTCCTCGTAGCTTGCGAGCGCGCCGTCCAATTGCGTGGATACGAGCTTTTCGACCTCGATGGTCCTGCCGATGGATTTCAGCCGGAATACTTCGTCGCGCACCTTGAGGTAGGCGTTCCCGGCCTGTGCAACCCGGACCAGCAGCCCTGTCTCGACGCTTGCGGATGCAGAGCGGCGCACCGACGCCGCGAGCTCCGCAATGGACTTGTCGCCATCGGCGAGCTTGCCCTGAAAGTAGTCGCCCAGTTCCAGGCTGTCGCTCTTGGCAATCGCCGTGGCCCGCGTGGCATTCAGGGCAACCGCGTTTTGCCATGAGGCGATGAGCTGGTTCCGTGCCAGATGTTCGTTGACCAGCACTTTCGCCATGCGGTCGACGGAATAAAGCCGCCACACCGAGAGCGCGGTAGTGAACACCATGAATGCAAGAATGACTGCGAATGCCAGCATGAATCGGGTTTCTATGCGTGCGCGCCAGAATTTCATCGTTTTCCCATGACAGTGTGAATGCATGGAAGCGTAGGTGTGAATTGCTACAGGGAAATGACATCGTGATCGAAACGTCATGCAAGACATGTCATGAAGCGGTCATACACCGACTGCATCATGATTTGCTGATATGAAACTAATTTTGACAAGCGTGCGATTGACGGCCGCCTGAACGATGCGAGTATTTTCACTGTTCCGCGTTTCACGAAACATCAAGCCCTGGCTGGCACATTGGGCGGGTGCGCGTCGCCTGCGCTTTCTCTGGTGCCTGCTGCCGTTGTCGGCAGGCGCGATCCTGTGGATTTCGGTCGACAAGGAGATTGCCAAGGAGCGTTTGTCCTTCGAGCAGGCGCTTTCGTCTGGCGCACAATCGATCGCATCCGGCTATGCGCAATACCTGGCGCGTTCCATTGATCAGATGGACCAGATCACCATGCAGCTCAAGTACGAGTGGGAGACATCCAACGGAACCCTCGACCTCGGGAAACTGGTTACTCGCGGAATGTTCACATCGCCGCAATATGTAGAGGTCGCGATCATCGATCGCGATGGCAATGTCGTGACTTCCACCGTACCGTCTGCATCCGCGAATGCATCCACGCGTTCGTATGCCGAGAGGAACTTCCTGGCATGGCATCGGCGAAACATTTCGTCGATCGTGCGTATTTCGTCACCGGAAGCTGATCCCCGTACCGGCAAGCCCGTGGTGCGATTTACTCGCCGCCTGGATTCGCCCGACGACGATTTCGACGGCGTGGTGATGGTCGCGGTGACGCCAGCGTACTTTTCCGCGTTTTATGACGCTGCGGCACTCGGCGGCAAGGGAATGCTTGCGGTCGTCGGCGACGACGGAAAACTTCGTGCGGCGCGCATCGGCAATGCCGCATCGCATCCGTCGGCGGCTGCATTGACGCACACGCCGCGATTCGGCTCGCCATCGGAAGAGGGTGTCTTTTCCGGCAATGGCGAGGCCAGGTTCGAGCCACAATGGTTTGTCGATGCCGACAGGAGGTTCGTCGCCTGGCGGTCGCTCACCGCTTATCCGATGACCGTCATGGCTGGCATCTCCGAGAGCGAGCAGATGGCGCCGCTGGAGCAGAAATGGCGGGCTTACCGGCAGGTCCGCGCGGCGGCTGAGGCGGCCATCGTTGCGCTCGCGGCAGTGCTTGCGTACGTCCTGTATCTCGTCGAACGACGGAAGATGCGGCTGCGCAGCGTGCAGGCCGCTTACCGCCTTGCGACCGAAGCGGGGGAAGAGGGGTTTTACATGCTGCACCCGATCCATGACGATGGCCGCATCGTCGATTATCGCATCCTCGACTGCAATGAACGGGGCGCATTCCTGCTCGGGAAAAGCAAGAAGGAAGTGCTTGGTCGGTTGCTGTCGTCGCACTACCGTCAGCAAGAGTTTGCGCGGCTGCTGGAGATTTACGGGCATGCCATGGAGCGCGGTTCGTATCGCGAAGAAGACGAATGCCAGCCCATTGCCGCGCCGGCTTCGCGCTGGGTGCGCCGCAAGGTGGTGCGCTCCGGCGGCGACCTTGCCGTCACCTTGCGCGACATTTCGGAGGCGAAAGAGCAGGAAGGCAAGCTGATCCGGCTGGCAAACACCGACGAACTGACCGGACTGCCGAACCGCACCTGGTTCATGAAATCCTTTGAAGCCACCATCGCCCGGGCGCTGGCGAACCGGGATAGCGTTGCGCTGCTCTTCGTCGACCTGGACAAGTTCAAGAACGTGAACGACACGCTCGGCCACGCAACGGGAGACCTGGTGCTGCAGGAGGCCGCCGGCAGGCTGCGCAACGCCGTGCGTCCGACCGACCATGTGGCAAGGTTGGGCGGCGACGAATTCATCGTGGTGCTGCAACAGGTGCGCGACGACGCGGAAATCGTGCGCGTCGCACAGCGCATCCTGTCCGCACTCGCGCAGCCCTTTCATGCCGGGGCGGGGGGCATGGAAGTCGGCGCGTCGATCGGGATCAGCGTGTATCCGCGCGACGGCGCGACTGCCGGCAAGCTGCTGAAGCACGCGGATATCGCGATGTATTCGGCGAAAGGCAACCGGCGTGGAACCTATGCCTTCTACTGCCAGGAGCAATATGAAGCATTGAGGGCACGCATCAACACGGAGCGGGAATTGGCCGAGGCGATCGATACGGACCAGTTTGTGCTGCACTACCAGCCGCGCGTCGACGCGGCAAGCGGACAGCTCCTCAGTCTCGAGGCGCTGGTGCGCTGGCGGCATCCTGCGCGCGGAATGGTCCCGCCGCTGGAATTCATTCCAGTCGCGGAAGGAACCGGGCTCATCGCGAAACTCGGTGCCCTGGTGCTCGACAAGGCATGCAGGCAGATCGCGCAGTGGCGGGCCGAGGGCATCCCCGTGGTGCCGGTGTCCGTCAATGTATCGGCGGTCCAGTTCCAGTGCGGCGATGTGCACGAAGTGCTGCGCCATTGCCTTGCGCGGTCGCATATCAGCCCGGAACTGATCGAACTGGAAATCACGGAATCCGCCATGCTGGGCGAACATGCGGCCATCGTCGAACGTCTCGCTGCAATTCGCGATCTCGGCGTCAAATTGGCGGTGGACGACTTCGGTACGGGCTATTCGTCGCTGTCGCAATTGCAGCGCCTGGATATGGACGTATTGAAGGTCGATCGCGTTTTCACGGCGGAACTGGACAGAACGACGGAGAGCAGGGTGCTCTTCAAGGCCATCGTGTCGATGGCGCATGCATTGGGCATGCACGTTGTCGCGGAAGGTGTCGAAACCGAGGCCCAGGCAGGAATCCTGCGCGAACTCGGTTGCGACGAGCTGCAGGGATACCTCATTTCGAAGCCGGTGCCGTCCGATGCCACCGCAGCGATGCTGCGGCAACCGCGCCATCCGGTTCGCCCCCGAAACGAGGAACCGTATTTGCGCCTGGCCGGCTGACCGCGCGGCCAGGCAGTTGAATCAACCCAGCGGCACCGGCACGAAGATCTTCTCGTCGCCGCGCTGGATCAGAAGCGCAACATGCTTGCTCTCCTTCGAGAGCAGATCCTGCAACTGCTCGACCGACCTGACCGGCTTGCCGTTCACGGCAACGATCACATCGCCTTGCTCGATGCCGGCCCGCGCCGCCGCGCCGCCCACGCCTTCAATCATCAGGCCCGAGGAAAGGTGGCTTTCCTGCCGCTCTTCCGGCGAGAGCGGGCGCACAGCGAGCCCAAGCTTGCCATGCGTCTTGGCGCTTCCGCCGGTGTCGCTGGAAGCTACCTTGTCCGTTGCTTCCGCCAGCGTGGTCGACAGCTCGATGCTCTTGCCGCCGCGCCACACGTCAAGCTTTGCCTTGTCGCCCGGCCTGCTCATGCCCACCAACGCCGGCAGGTCGCCGGAACGCACGATCTGCTGGCCGTTGTACTTCAGGATGACATCGCCGGGCTCGACGCCGGCCTTCGCTGCCGCGCTGCCCGGAACGACGCTCGACACCAGCGCGCCGTTCGGCTGCGGCAGCTTGAAGGAATCCGCCAGCGTCTGGTTGACCTCCTGGATAGTGACGCCGAGCCGCGCGTGCTGCACCTTGCCGTGCTGGACGAGCTGATCCTTCACATGCAGCGCGACGTCGATCGGGATCGCGAAGGATATGCCTTCGTAACCGCCGGTGCGGCTGTAGATTTGCGAATTGATGCCGACCACATTGCCGTTGGCGTCGAACAGCGGGCCACCGGAGTTGCCGGGATTGACGGCAACGTCAGTCTGGATGAAGGGCACGTAGGCGTCGCCCGGCAGCGAACGTCCCTTGGCACTGACAATGCCGGCGGTCGCGCTCTGCTCGAAGCCGAACGGCGAGCCGATGGCGAGCACATAGTCGCCCACGCCAAGGCGTTCGGGATTGCCGAGCTGGACGACCGGCAGGTCTTTCGCATCGATCTTCAGCACCGCGACGTCGGTCGCCGTGTCGCTGCCGAGTACCTTGGCCTTGTACTCGCGCCGGTCGTTCAGCTTCACGGTCACTTCGTCGGCGTCGCGCACGACGTGGGCATTGGTCAGGATCAGACCGTCTTTGCCGATGATGAAGCCGGAGCCCTGACCGCGCACGGGCACTTCGCTTTGCGGCGTGCGGAACTGGTTGCCGAAGCCGGGAATGCCGCGGAAAAACTGGAAGAACGGATCGTCCGGGCCATCCTCCATGTCCTTCATGCCGGCCTTGGCCGTGCCCTCCGTGGTGATGCCGACGACCGCCGGGCCGAAGCGTTCGACGATGGCGCGGTAGTTGGGCGCGGTGATCGGACCGATCGGCGCGACCGGACCATCCTGCACGGCTGGCGCCGGTGCGGCATTCGTCTGTGTCGAATGGGCGGATTGTCCTTTCTGGAACCAGTTCGACGGACCCCAGTTCAATGCGTTGGCCGTACCTGCCGCGATCATGCCGGCGGCCGCCATGGTGAGTGTCAGTGATTTCAGTTTCATCTTCGATTCCTTGTTCGTGAATGGGGGAGATACCCCCTTGCGATCGAAGATTAGAAAAGGAAAATTAAGCGGGTATTAAGGAAGAATTAAGCAGAAATTAAGACGAATCCGAGACGGCTACTTCGGGAAAGTGACAGAGACTTTCAGTCCACCCAGCGCGGATGTGCCAAGCGCGATGGCCGCCCCGTGCTGATCCGCAATATTCTTCACGATCGAGAGGCCAAGCCCGCTTCCTGTTTGTCCGGTCGAATCGCCGCGATAGAAGCGATCGAACGCGCGCTTGCGCGCTTCTTCCGCGATGCCCGGGCCGGAATCCTCGACGGTCAGCATCACCCGCGACGCTTCATCCACGACGCCGACGCGGACCTTGCCACCTTCGGGCGTGTAACGGACCGCATTGTCGAGCAGGTTGCGCGCCAGGATGCGCAGTCCCGCAGCATCGGCGCGCACGATCACCTTGTCTGGCGCATCCTGCTCGACATCGATGCGACGCTCCTGCGCGAACATGAACACGTCGGACAGCGCCTGCCGCATCAGTTCGGCCAGATCCACCGGCGTCAATGTGGCGGAGCGATCGTTCGGATCGGTCTGGGCGGCCGTCAGCAATTGTTCGATCAGATGGGTTGCCCGGCCCACGCCTTCATGCAGTTTGGCGAGAGCAGCC
>JAKACN010000197.1 GCA_021821365.1 Pseudomonadota bacterium
CGCTGGAGATTTCGCAGCGGGTGTACGTGATGGGGCACGGCGCCATCGTGTTCGAGGGCACCCCGGCCGACCTGCGCGCCAACACCGCCGTGCGCAAGGAATGGCTCGAAGTGTAAATGGAGCGGGCGAGCCTGGCTCGCCCGTCACTGCGTCAGCCCAGTGGAAACAGCCATGGCATTCATCGGACCAGATGTCGATTTGCGCAATCCCGCCTATATGCACGATACCGCACATCTGTACGGGAAGGTTATCGTCGAAGAGCACGCGTCGATCTGGGTGAACGTGGTAGCGCGCGCCGAGCAAAGGCAGATCGTGATCGGCCGCTACACCAACATCCAGGATTTCGTGATGCTGCACATCGGTGATGCGACGGATACCATCATCGGCAGCCACTGCTCGATCACGCATCACTGCACCATTCATGGTTGTACGATCGGCGACAACTGTCTGATCGGCATCAACGCTACCATTATGGACGGCTGCGTGATTGGTGAGAACAGCATCGTCGGTGGCCACACCTTCCTGAAGCCGGGGACCATCGTCCCGCCCAATTCGATCGTTACCGGAGCGCCGGGCAAGGTCATCCGCACGCAGAACAATTTCGTGCGTAACCGGATGAATGCTTACGCCTACTACAAGAATGCGGTGGGCTACGCGCGCGGCGATTTTCGCGTGTGGAGCAATGCTTCGTTTCAAGGCGAGGCGATGGCCGAACGGCTGCGCCTGAATGCCTTGAATGAAGGCTCCGACGCCGGCGGCTGAGAAATTTCATCGCTGAAAGATGTCGCACCGTGTGGCGATTCCCCATTGCATGATGCATATGGAAAGCCGTCCCAAATTTTTCCGTAAAAATAATACGATCGTTCTATTTTCGGGTATAGTAAGGGCCTTCTACATTCCGAACCCGTTTCTGCGTCCACCACATTTACAAAGGAAGAGATATGACTGCCGAATACAAGGTTAACGGCGCGGTTGCCGTCATTACGCTCAACAATCCGCCGGTCAACGGGCTGGGTCACGCCACACGCAGCGCGATTGTCGACGGCATGAAGAAGGCCATGAGCGACGACGCGGTGAAGGCCGTTGTGATCACCGGCGCGGGCAAGGCGTTCTCCGGCGGCGCCGACATCAAGGAATTCAATACGCCGAAGGCATTGGCGGAGCCGAGCCTGCATACGGTTATCAACGTCATCGAAAATTCGACCAAGCCGGTCGTGGCGGCGATCCATTCCGTTGCGATGGGCGGTGGCCTGGAGCTGGCGCTCGGTTGTCACTATCGCGTCGCATCTCCCGGTGCGCAGATCGCGCTGCCGGAAGTCAAGCTGGGCATCCTGCCGGGCGCGGGCGGCACGCAGCGGCTGCCGCGCGTGGTGGGCCTGGAAATGGCATTGAACATGATCGTGTCCGGCAACCCGGTGCCCTCCGAGAAGCTGGCGAAGACCGCGCTGTTCAACCAGCTCGTCGAAGGCGACCTGATGGAAGGCGCGCTGGCATTCGCGAACAAGATCGCCGATGCGCGTCCGCTGCCGAAAGTGCGCGACATCAAGATCGATTACCCGAACTACGAAGGCTTCCTGCAATTCTCGCGCAATACAGTGACGGCGATGGCAGGCCCGTTCCCGGCGCCGCTCAAGTGCGTTGACGCCGTTGGCGCGGCCGTGAGCAGGAAATTCGACGATGGCATCAAGTTCGAGCGCGAGCTGTTCCTCGACCTGGTGCAGACCACCGAGTCGAAGGCGCTGCGCCACGCATTTTTCGGCGAGCGTGCCGCGAGCAAGGTGGCGGACGTTCCGGAAGACACGCCGACGCGCGTCATCAAGAACGCTGCCGTGATCGGTGCCGGCACCATGGGCGGTGGCATTGCGATGAACTTCGCCAACGCAGGCATTCCGGTCACCATCCTCGAAATGAAGCAGGAAGCGCTCGACAAGGGCCTGGCGACCATTCGCAAGAACTACGAGAACACCATGAAGAAGGGCAAGCTTACGCCCGAGAAGTTCGAGCAGCGCACGGGCCTGATCAAGGGCACGATGTCCTATGACGACATCGCACAGGCCGATATTGTGATCGAGGCCGTGTTCGAGGACATCGGCGTCAAGGAGCAGGTGTTCAAGAAGCTGGATGAGGTCATGAAGCAGGGCGCGATCCTGGCGTCGAACACGTCGACGCTGGACGTCAACAAGATTGCTTCCTTCACCAAGCGTCCGCAGGACGTGATCGGGCTGCACTTCTTCAGCCCGGCCAACGTGATGAAGTTGCTGGAAATCGTGCGTGGCGCGAAGACGGGCAAGGACGTACTTGCGACGGCACTGCAACTGTCGAAGAAGATCAAGAAGACCGGTGTCGTGTCCGGCGTATGTGACGGCTTCATCGGCAACCGCATGATCGAGCAGTACAGCCGCCAGGCAGGTTTCCTGCTTGAGGAAGGCTGCCTGCCGGAGCAGGTGGACAAGGCGATCGAGAGGTTCGGCTTTGCGATGGGGCCGTTCCGCATGGGCGACCTGGCCGGCAACGACATCGGCTGGTACATCCGCAAACGCCGCTACATCGAGAAGCCGGAAGTCACCTATTCGAAAACGGCGGATCTGCTGTGCGAAATGGGCCGCTATGGACAGAAGACCGGCGCGGGCTGGTACGATTACAAGCCGGGCGACCGCAAGCCCTATCCGTCGCAGGTGGTGAACGAGATGATCGTCAAGCACTCGGCCGACCTTGGCATCGAGCGCCGCAAGATCAGCGACCAGGAAATCGTCGAACGCCTGGTCTATGCGCTGGTGAACGAGGCTGCCTACATTCTTGAGGAAGGCATCGCGCAACGCGCCTCGGATGTCGACATGGTGTACCTGACCGGCTATGGCTTCCCGTTGTTCCGCGGCGGCCCCATGTTCTATGCGGACACCGTCGGCCTGCAGAACGTCGTGATGGCGATGGAGAAATACGCCAGGGGCCGCCATGGCGATGCCTGGAAGCCGGCACCGCTGCTGGCGAGACTGGCAGCCGAGGGCAAGACCTTCAACTAACCCTGCTTGTCTCCATTAGGAAAGCCCGGCTCGCCCGGGCTTTTTGTTTTTCCAAGGGAATCCCGTATTGCCATGGCGCCTGCCGGTGGAGGCGTTCGGCGAGGAAAACGCAAGGAAATCTGGCCAAATTCACGGCGATTGCTAAGATGAAAACAGGATGATTTCCCCAGCCGATCCAAATGCACGGAAGAGGTGCGAACCATGGAAAGCCCGGTACCCGCCAGGATTCTTGTCGTCGACGATGAAGAGCACGAGCGAAAGCTTCTCGAGGATCTCGGGAAGGAGGAAGGCTACCTGACCATCAGCGCGGCGAATGGCAAGGAGGCGCTGGCGCTCGCCGTAACCGAACAACCCAACCTGATCGTGCTGGATCTGATGATGCCCGGCATGGACGGGTTCGAAGTGACACGCTGGCTGAAGAACAATCCCGCCACGCATCGCATTCCGATCATCATGGCCACAGCGCTGGAAGATGTCGGATCGCATGAACGCATGCTCGCGAGCGGCGCCGATGAGTTCATCAACAAGCCGGTGGACCGATGGGAATTGTCCCTTCGCATCAGCAAGATGCTGAAATCATTTCGCAGCGCTGTCGGCCCGGAGGCTTGAAGTAAAAGTTCCGTACGCGGCGAATGACGGGGCGCCGCCCTTGGGGCAGGGCGGGCGTGAACGAACCGACGTGATCTAACGCAAACCGGGGCGTGCCATGCTGCCTAGACTGAACAGTCAAGCAGGAGGTGCGGATGAACGCATCGTCGCCAGTCCATAAGGCCGGCGTGCCTGGCAGGCACGGCACGGGCCACCGCGCCCGCTTGTGGCTTCTCCTGTTGCTGTTGGTGCCGGTGATAGCAGTTGCCTGGAGCGCCATTTGACGCGATGCGCGCGATTGGCCGTGCGGCATCGAACGCGGCGAGCGGCAGCCCGATCAGCCGCCGCCATGCCAGGGAAGCGAAACGGGAGCAGGGGATTCGAGAGTGACGCTGGGCGCAAGATTTCCATGGCTTTTCGCCATCGGGTGTGAGATGAATGATACCGACGAACACCTGGAGTACAAGGGATACACGATTTTCCCGGTACCGACAGCGGGTTCGGGAGGCGTGTGGTATGCCGGTTATGAAATCGCGCGGCGCGGTATCACGCTCAGGGTGCGTCGGAACCTGTTCCCGGGATTCTTCTATTTTGATGCCGCGCGCGTCGACAGCATCGAACACGCGAAGCTGGAGATCGATCAGATCCGGTCGTGACGGAATCGTCGCGGTAGCGGGCAATGTGATGTTGCCGGTTGTGCTTGACTTGAATGGGAGAGAGCGATGAAATCGGTTGCGCATATTCTGCAGGAAAAAACGCAAAAGGCGATCTTCAGCATTGCGCCGGATGCCAGCGTGCTCGATGCCGTCAAGATGATGGCGGAACGAAGCGTCGGCGCATTGCTGGTGATGGAAGGCGACAAGTTGCTGGGCGTAATCAGCGAGCGGGACTACGCACGCAAGATCGTGCTGATGGGGCGATCATCCGACAAGACACCGGTGCGCGCCGCCATGAGCTCGCCCGTGATGTATGTACATCCGGAGCAGACTAACGAGGAATGCATGGTGCTGATGACGGAAAACCGCCTGCGCCACCTGCCCGTGATGAGCGACGGCAAGCTGATCGGCCTGATATCCATCGGCGACCTGGTGAAAGACATCATCTCCGAACAGAAATTCATCATCGATCAACTGGAGCATTACATTCGCGGAGAGCGGTAGGCATGCGCCTGGATCCGGGCTGATCGGGTCCTCTCGGCGGAAACCGGTTCATCGCGCCACGATGCGGGTCACCAGTAATTCTCCGTCACGAACTGCCCTGGCAGCGTGCGGCGCACCGGGCGCATGCCCCGGTGGTGCAGGAGCTTGCGCATGTCTTCGATCATGTCGGGGTTGCCGCACATCATAATGCGGGAAGAGGCGACGGCGAGTGGAAGGCCGGCGCGCTCTTCCAGTTCGCCGTTTTCAAGTAGCGTGGTGATCCGTCCGTGCAGGTGCGCGGGGCCGCTTTCTGTCTGCTGCTCGCGTGTCGTCGAGCGCACGACGTGCAGCCGCGCGGATGCTGTTGCCGGCGGATGCTGACGCAGGTTCTCCAGCTCGTCGCGAAAGGCAAACTCGCTTTCCTGGCGCACGCAGTGCACGAGCACGAGATGGCGGAAATGCTGCCAGATGTAGGTATCGCGCAGCATCGAGATGAATGGGCCGATGCCGGTGCCGGTCGCAAGCATCCACAGGTCGTCGCCGTCGCTGAATCGGTCCGGCGTCATGAATCCGTAGCTCTGCTTTTCGATCCATATCTCGCTGCCCACAGAGGCTTTCTGCAACTGGGCGGTGAACAGGCCGCCGGGCACGATGATGCCGTAGAACTCCAGATGGTCCTCGCTGGGCCCCGACACCATGGAGTAAGCGCGCCATAACAAGCCGTGCTCATCCTTCAGGCCGATGCGGGCGTATTGTCCCGCAGCGAAGGAATAGTTTGCCGGCCTCGTGGTCGTAAACGTGAGGAGCCGGTCATTCCACCAGTCAAGCCTGGTGATGGTTTCCACCGTCGCCTTTTCCGCGATTTTGGGATCGATAAGCATGGTGCACCCGATCGTGTGGTTATCCAGCAGGGGGCTGAAATTTAAGATATATTATAGATGAATCTTTAAACGAACGAGGTTATGTCATGGCGAAAATCGTGCTCCTTGAAAAAATTCACGCCAGTGCATCGGAGCTCCTGAAGGCGGAAGGTTTCGACAATATCGTGCAGCTGCCGACAGCGCTGAAGGCCGATGACCTGAAAGCCGCCCTGGCTGATGCCGATGCGGTGGGCATTCGATCGGCCACGCATATCATGGCCGATGCGTTGAACGGGCTGCCTGGGCTGAAGGCGATCGGGTGTTTCTGCATCGGGACCAATCAAGTCGATTTGACAGCGGCGGCATCGCATGGTGTCCCGGTCTTCAATGCGCCGTTTTCGAACACGCGATCGGTGGCCGAACTCGTCATCGCGCAGGCCATCCTGTTGCTGCGCCGCATCCCGGAAAAGAATGCGCGTGCGCATCGCGGCACATGGGAAAAGAGCGCGTTGGGTGCCTACGAGGTGCGCAACAAGACGCTCGGCATCATCGGCTACGGCAACATCGGTGCACAGGTAGGCATCCTGGCGGAGGCCGTCGGGATGCGGGTGCATTATTACGATATCGAAAGCAAGCTCCCGCTAGGCAATGCCAGGCCGGAGGCGAGCCTGGAAGCCTTGATGTCAAAGGCCGATGTCGTCACGCTGCATGTGCCGGGACACAAATCGACCGTAAACCTGATCACCGCCGACAGGCTGGCGCTGATGAAGCCGACCGCCGTGCTGATCAATGCCTCGCGCGGCAACGTGGTGGACATTGATGCGTTGAACACCTCCTTGCGCGAAAAACGCCTCGCCGGCGCTGCGCTGGATGTGTTCCCGGTCGAACCGCGCAACGACAAGGAAGAGTTCGTTTCACCATTGCGCGACCTGGACAATGTGATTCTGACCCCACACATCGGCGGCAGCACCGAGGAGGCGCAGGAGAATATCGGACGGGAAGTGGCGCAGAAGCTGGCGCGCTACCTGAAGGCCGGCACGACGCGCTTTGCGGTGAATTTCCCGGAGATTCCCTACCTGGAGAAGGAGACAAAGAGCCGCGTCCTGCACATCCACCGCAACGAACCAGGCGTGATTGCGCGCATGAATGCGGATTTCGCGCAGGCCGGGCTGAACATCGTTGCGCAGCATCTGCAGACGCGCGGACCGATCGGCTACGTGATCACGGACGTGGACGACGGCATTTCGTCGCAATTGCTGCAGAAGCTGCGCGGCGAGCCGGCCACGATCCGTTGTGAATTGATATAGGAGAGCGTGCGGGAATTTTCGTCCACGGAAAACGCAGAAAGCACGGAAATCAATAAGGTTTTCCGTGCTTTCCGTGTTTTCCGTGGACAGGAATAAGTGTGCCGCCGGTACGCCTGACAAGGCGGAACGCCTGGAGGAATCAGGCAACCTTCGTCTTGTCGCGCGAAGGCAGATGGACTTTCGCCAGCTTCTGCAGGCTCGGGCTCTTGCGCAGCAGGTCGGCCAGCGTAACCTCGCTCAGCACGGCGAGGTAGGCCTTGGTCGCCTTGCCCAGCACCGATTGCAGTTCGCAGGAAGGCGCCAGGACACATTCATTGTGGTCGCGGTTGAAGCATTCGACCATCATGAAATCCGGCTCAGTGCCGCGGACGACATCCCCGATATTGATATCCTCCGGCTCTTTCCCGAGGCGCAGGCCGCCGCTGCGGCCGCGGATGGTCTCGATCAGACCCGCGACGCCGAGCTGGTGCACGACTTTCATCAAGTGGCTCTTGGAGATGTTGTAGGCATCGGCAATATCCTGGATCGTCACCAACCGGTCGCGGTGCATGCCGAGATACATTAGTGCTCTGAGAGAGTAGTCGGTGTAATCGGTCAGGCGCATGATGGTCAGGTGGTCGTCACATAAGATGAATCCATTATATATGTTAAAGGCCCGAAAGGGGATATATGGCTCCATTGGCGGCGAATTGTGGTACGGAGCGGAGAATACGGCGCGGATTGGGACGCCGGCGCCATGGGCCTGCGGCGCCGGAAGATGAATAAAATGACAATGCTGGAAGCACGGGTTCCTGGCGGCCCATCACGCCCCCATGCGTGGCTTCTGCCGGGCACTCTGCAGCGATGGCTGCGTTGCCCATCCTCGCGATAGCAACACGATCGCTCCGGTGGGCGCCTTGCACACGAAGCCGATTGCCTCGGCATAAACCGCAAGTCGCGCTGTGACGGGCCGTTAGAGCCGTTTGCTTGTCACGACGCGCGCCTCGCCGCGCTCCCCGACCGTATGCAGGGTCACCGGGCGGCGCCAGACACGGCCGATGTACTCCAGCACGCGCTCGGCGCGCACCAGGTCGACGCCGCGACCGTCGCTCTGGTGGTCGTGCACCAGCTGCAGGCTGCCGTCGACATGCAGGTGGTTGGCCGCGATGCGCGGCGCGCCGTAATTGAATTTCGGCGCCAGGATGGCCTCGTGCACGGCATGGACATCGTTCTCGGCGATGCGAATGTCGCCATCCTCGCGTGCCTCGTAGACAAACAGTTCCAGCTTCTCGATCAGGTCCCGCGTCAGGTAGTTGCGGATGAAACCGAAGTCATCCTCTTCCTTGACGATGCGGCGGGCCGCTTCCAGTCCATGCTTGTCGATGATGTCTTCCCACATCGAAAAGCCGAGATGGTAGGGATTGACCGCGAGGGCAAGCTGGCGTTCGGCGGCATAGGGCCGGACCACGTCGGAGTGCGCCTTGATCGCCGACAGGTACAGGTCATGCGGGAGGAAGTCCGCTTCGCGCAGCAGGCGGGCGTGCCAGTAGGAGGCCCAGCCCTCGTTCATGATCTGGCACGCGAACACGGGGTAGAAATAATAGGACTCCTCGCGTACGGCGAGGAAGATGTCGCGCTCCCAGCCTTCCATTTCCGGCGCGTAGTTGGCGATGAACCAGAGCAGGTCGTATTCCGGTTGCGGCGGAACGGACATGCGCTTCGTCGCCGGATGCAGGGTGTGCGGCTTTTCGCCCGGCAGCATGCGGAAGCGCTGCTGGAACTGGTCGAGCGGCGGCGCATTTTCGTCCTGCCTGGGCGTTTCGAGCGGATAGAGCGGGCGGTGCAGCTCGCGGTTGATGTCGATGTGCGGTTCCAGCGCCAGCGCCGCGTCGAGCACGGCTTCGACCCGCTCCTGCCCGAAATCCTCGATCGCGGTTTCGATGCGATGCGCGCGGGCTGCCGCCTGTTCGAGAATATGGCCGCCGGCCATATCCATGAAATGCGCGAACAGGTGGTTATTCTTGGCAAAATCGGCGTGGCCGAGCACATGCGCCGTGACCAGCGTATTTTCCGGCAGGGTATTGCCGTTGACCAGATAGGCGCGGCACGGATCGCCAGGGAACATCACCTCGAAAATGCGCGAGTGGCCCATGCCCTGGCGGATCAGCTGATGAATGTAGCGTACGCCGAACGACCAGTGCCGCATGCGCACCGGCAAGCCATACACGGCGATTTCCATCATGAAGTTGTTCGGCACCAGCTCGAAGTCGACTGGGTAATAATCGAGTCCGAGATCGCGCGCAAGCTGCTCGATGCGTGTCGAATACTGCTTCAGGTTCTCGATGGCTTCCGCGGAAGTAGTGGTGTTGCACATAGGGGGGATCCTCGAAAAACCTTGTCCACGAAAGACACGAAAAACACGAAAATACGGAACGACGGATGATTTTCCTTTTCGTGTTTTTCGTGTCTTTCGTGGACAAATCTCCTGGGTTCATTCCGACTCTTGCTGGACAAAAAACTTGCGGATGGCCTTCCACACGTCTTCGTGGCGCGTCAGGATGCTGCTCCCGATCGGTGCGCCGCTGCGCTCGATTTCGGCGCACAGTAACTTCATCTCGGTCTCGCTGGTGCGCGGCGAGCCCGGCACGGTTTCGACATAGCCGACATAGTTGAGCACCTTGCACAATCTGCTGAGGTAATCCGTGGCGGCGGCACGGTCTTCGGTGAAGTTTTCGCCGTCGGAGGCATAGAACAGGTAGCCGTTGTATTGCGAAGGGTCGTATTCGGTTTCGATCAGCTCCAGTGCGAGCTTGAACGCGGTTGATGCGCCGGTGCCGCCGGTGCCGCTGACATTGAAGAATTCGCTTTCCGAAAATTCCCACGCCTGCGTGGTGTGCGCGATGAAACGCGTGGCCACCTTGCCGTAACGGCGGCGTATGCCCTGCAGCACGAAGAAGAAGAAGCTTTTCGCCAGCTTGCGCTCGGCATCGGTCATGCTGGCCGAGACGTCGAGCGCGAAGATCACCACGGCATTGGTGGC
>JAKACN010000198.1 GCA_021821365.1 Pseudomonadota bacterium
AAGGCCGATCGATGCGCGATTGTCCGGATGCATTTCGGCCTGAATGCGATGCAGATGCATGATATCGAAACCAAAGTCGAGGACCGCCGTCAGGGCCTCGCGCATGTAGCCCTGGCCGTGCGAAGCGCGGTCGATTTCATAACCGATCACGCAATTGCGCCAGCTCTTGTTCCAGCGAAACAGGCCGCAGGTGCCGATCAGGCGGTGGTCGTCCAGCCGCTCCAGCGCCCAGCGAAATCCGGTGCCGGCGTGAAACCAGCCGGCGAACAGTTCTGTCAACTGGTCAGCCTGGGCAAGATCGCTGATGGGGTCGACGCCGTACCAGCGCATCCACTCGGCATCCGAGTGAATGTCAAAGAGGACCGGCGCATCGGAAGGGCGGACTTCCCTCAGGTGCAGTCGCGGCGTATGCAGGCGGGGAAAGCGTTGGATCATGACGTGTATCCGGAGGTGGTTGCACGCAGTCTATTTCCGGAACCGGACGGCCGGGCCGGTTGCCCAGTATTCACCCTCGGTCGGATGCGTTTTTCGCTCGATCATGCCACGTGCGCGGAACAGCGCGTGGTCGATCGCCTCGTCGGCACGCAGTATCGGCGTCACGCAGCAATCGGCACTGGCGAAGCGTTCGGTCCATGTCGGCAACGTCTCGGAGGCAAAGATGGCGTCGAGTTCCGCCTTGACCGCCATGGCGTCTTCGCCGCCGACGCGCTGGCCGAGGCTCCAGTGTTTCGGCTTCAGGTCAGCACGGCCGAGTACGTTGCAGCATGCTTCCCAGAACTTCAACTCCAGCGCGCCCACCGCCATGAAGCGGCCGTCGCTGGTGCGATAGACGTTGTAGCAGGGCACGCCGCCGGTTAGCAGGTCGCGGCCGGGAGGCGCGCTGCGACCGAAATTGTTAACGGCGACGAGCGGCATGATGTTGTGCGCGAAGACTGCATCCGTCATCGACACGTCGACGAAGCGGCCCTGACCGGTTGTCTTCGCGCCGATCAATGCTGCCAGGATGCCTTGCACCGCGGCTTGCGCGCCGCCGAGCAGGTCGCCGACCTGCAGGTTGCCAAGCGCGGGCACGCCGTCCGGGCCGACATTCTGTTCCAGCATGCCGGCAATGCCGATGTAATTGATGTCATGCCCGGCCAGCTGCGCGAAAGGCCCGTCCTGGCCGTAGCCGGAAATCGCGCACATCACCAGTTTGGGATTGCGCTGTTTCAGCATCTCCCAGCCCACACCAAGCTTATCCATTACGCCCGGCCGGAAGCTTTCCACGACGACGTCGGCGCTTTCCGCCATGGTGAGGAATTCCTCGCGCTGCACCGGATTCTTGAAGTCGAGACGGACGCCATGCTTGCCGCGATTGACCGCAATGAAGAATTGCGACACTTCCTTGCGCACCGGCCCCATTGTCCTTGCATAGTCGCCGAGGCCGGGATCTTCGATCTTGATGACTTCGGCTCCCATGTCGGCGAGATGCACGGTCGCCATCGGTCCGGGCAGCAAACGTGTGAGGTCGAGAACGCGAATGCCTTGCAAGGGTTTGTCGATCGATCCGGTCATGGGTGCCGCCTGTGTGATTGGGGGTGTCAGATACTGATCTGTTCCAGTGCTTCCTGTTGTTCCAGCCACTCGGTTTCCAATTGCTCAAGTTCCCTGGCGAGGTAGGCCTGGTCGAGGATCAGCGCTTTCAGCTGCTCCTTGTTGGCGTCGTCGTAGATCGCCGGATCCGCCAGCTTGCCATCGACATCCGTCTTGCGCTGATGGAGCTTCGCCATCTGCTCGTCCAGCCGTTTGATGCGCGACTCGATAGGCTTCTTCAGGGCGGACAGGCGCTGCCGTTCCTCGGCTTCGAGCCGGCGGCGTTCCTGACGGTCTTCGCGCGATTCCGCGGCCTGCCCACTCGCGGCGAACGTTGCCTTCGGCTGCGCGGCAGGAGTCGTTTCCGCTTTGCCCAGCTTGGTCTTGAACAACCAGTCCCGATAATCGTCCAGGTCGCCATCGAACGGTTGCAGCCTGCCGTCCGCGACGATCATGAACTGGTCGGTCGTCGCGCGCAGCAAATGCCGGTCATGCGACACCAGCACAAGCGTGCCTTCGAACTGGGCCAACGCCATCGTCAGCGCCTCCCGCGTTTCGAGATCGAGATGGTTGGTCGGCTCGTCGAGCAACAGGAGGTTGGGACGTTGCCAGACGATCAGCGCCAATGCCAATCGCGCCTTTTCCCCGCCGGAGAAGGGCGCGATCTTGCTGGTGACCATGTCCCCGCCGAAGTTGAAGCCGCCAAGGAAATTGCGCAATTCCTGCTCGCGTGTGGTCGGCGCGATGCGGGAGAGATGCCACAGCGGCGATTCGTCGTGGCGCAGCATTTCCACTTGGTGCTGCGCGAAATAGCCGATCACCAGACCCTTGCCGAGCCGCACGACGCCGGTCAGCGGTGTCAATTCACCGGCAATCGTCTTGACCAATGTCGACTTGCCCGCGCCGTTCACGCCGAGCAGGCCGATGCGCTGCCCGGTCTGCAGCGAGAAGTTGATGCCCGACACAATGGGCTTGTCGACGCTGGTGTGATCGGACGGGTTGTCGACACGGTAACCGGCCGCTACGTCTTCCATCACCAGCAAGGGATTGGGCGCGCTTGCCGGCTCGCGGAATTCGAAGGAGAACTCGGCAGCGGCGCGCAATGGCGCCAATTCTTCCATCTTGGCCAGCATCTTCATCCGGCTTTGTGCCTGGCGCGCCTTGGTCGCCTTGGCCTTGAAGCGATCGATGAACGACTGCAAATGCGCACGTTGCCGCGCCTGCTTTTCGTAGGCCGCCTGGGTGAGGGCGAGCTGCGCGGCACGCTGGCGTTCGAACGCGGAGTAATTGCCGGTGTAGCGCTTGAGCTTGCGGTCGTCGATGTGCACGATCACATTGACTACGCCATCGAGAAAATCGCGATCGTGCGAGATGATGACCAGCGTGCCGGGGTAGCGCTTGAGCCAATCCTCCAGCCAGATGATTGCGTCCAGGTCGAGGTGGTTGGTCGGTTCGTCGAGCAGCAGCAGGTCGGACGGGCACATCAGTGCCTGCGCGAGGTTCAGTCGCATGCGCCATCCGCCGGAAAAACTCGCGACCGGCTGCTGCATCTGTTCGCCGGAGAAGCCGAGTCCGGTCAGCAGCTGCTCGGCACGCGAGCGCACGGTGTAGGCGTCGGCATCCGCCAGCGCGGTGTGCAATTCGGCGATGCGAACACCTTCGGCCGCGCCATGCGGAGCACTTTCCAGTTGCGCCAGCTCCGCTTCCAGCTTGCGCAGGTTGGCGTCGCCGTCGATCGCGTATTCGATGGCCGCGCGTTCCAGCGCCGGTGTTTCCTGCGCCACGTACGCCATGCGCCATCTGGCGGGGAAATCGACTTCCCCCAGGTCGGCGTGCAGCTCGCCGCGCAGCAGCGCGAACAGACTCGATTTGCCGGCGCCATTGGCGCCGATCAGGCCGATCTTTTCGCCCGGATTGAGTGTCAGGTCGGCATTCTCCAGCAGCGGCTTGATGCCGCGCGTGAGGCTGACTTGCTGAAAACGAATCATGCTTTGAGTTGTTCCGCGGTCGCCAGGAAGACCATGTCGTCACCGGCGCTGGTCGACAGCCAGGTGAGTTCCAGTTCGGGGAAGGCGGCTTCCGCAAATTCCCGCTCGTTGCCGATTTCGACCGCCAGGACGCCGTTTTTCTTCAATCGCTCCCGCGCGCCGGCAACGATCTTGCGCACCAGGTCCATGCCGTCCGCGCCGCCGGCCAATGCCATTTGCGGCTCGTGCAAGTATTCCTGTGGCAGCTTGCTCATGGAGTTGGCGTTGACATAGGGCGGGTTGCTGATGATCAGGTCGTACTTCTTCTTCGGCAGTTTCGCGTACAGGTCGGATTCCACGAGGTTGATACGGTCCTGCAATTGATAGTCATCCACATTCTTGTGCGCAACGGCGAGCGCATCCGCGGAAATGTCGACGGCATCGATTTGCGCATGGGGGAAGGCGTCGGCCAGCATGATCGGCAGGCAGGCAGATCCGGTGCACAAGTCAAGAATGTCTGCCACGGAATCGGGATCGGCGATCCATGGCGAGAACTGGTCGGGAATCAGTTCCGCGATGAAGGAGCGCGGCACGATGACGCGCTCGTCCACGTAGAAACGGTAATGGCCCAGCCATGCCTCATGCGTGATATACGCCGCGGGCACGCGCTCTGTGGCGCGGCGCTCGATGACACGCAGCACAGCCTCGATTTCTTCCGGCAAGAGGCGGGCGTCGAGGAAAGGATCCAGCTTGTCCAATGGCAGCTTGAGCGTGTGCAGGATCAGGTAAGCGGCCTCATCGAAGGCATTGCTGCTGCCGTGGCCGAAAAACAGGCCTGCGCTGTTGAAGCGCGAGGTGGCGTAACGCAACAGGTCGCGAATGGTAGTGAAGTTGGTTGGAGTCATGGCAAAAGTTTGATTGTCGGCGCAGACATGTCGCACCATTATCCTCTCCCGTTGGAGAGAGGCGCGCTGCATGTCGGTGTGATCAGAGCAACAGATTTTCCAGTGTGCGGCGATAAATATTCTTGAGCGGATCGATATCCTGCACGTCGATGTGTTCGTCGATCTTGTGGATGCTGGCGTTCGGCGGGCCGAATTCGACCACATGCGGGCAGATCCGTGCGATGAAGCGCCCGTCGGAGGTGCCGCCGGTGGTCGAGAGGTCGGCATCGACGCCGGTTTCGGCTTTAATGGCCGCCGTCAGCGCATCGCTCAGGGTGCCGCGCGGCGTGAGGAACGGCAGGCCGCTGATGACCCACTTCAGATCGTAGTCGAAGTCATATTTGTTCAGGATTGCATGCACGCGCTGCTGCAGGCCTTCCACCGTGCTGGCGGTCGAAAAACGGAAATTGAAATCGACCACCACTTCGCCCGGAATGACATTCGATGCGCCGGTGCCGCCATGAATATTCGACATCTGCCAGGAGGTGGGCAGGTAGTACTCATTGCCGTCATCCCATTTTTCCGCAGCCAGTTCGGCCAGTGCGGGTACGGCGAGATGAATCGGGTTCTTCGCCATTTGCGGATAGGCGATGTGGCCCTGCACGCCCTTGATGACCAGCTTTCCGGACATCGATCCGCGTCGCCCGTTCTTGATCACGTCGCCCAGCTTGTCGGTGGAGGTCGGTTCGCCGACGATACAGTAGTCGAGCCGTTCGCCGCGTTCCTTCAGTTTTGCGCACACCACCACGGTGCCATCCGTCGCCGCGCCTTCCTCATCGCTGGTCAGCAGGAAACCGATGGAGCCGCTGTGCGTCGGATGCGCGGCAACGAATTCCTCGACCGCCACTACCATGGCGGCCAGCGAAGTTTTCATGTCCGCGGCGCCGCGGCCAAACAGCTTGCCGTCGCGTACGGTCGGAACGAACGGGTCGGAATGCCATTGATCGAGCGGGCCGGTCGGGACCACGTCGGTGTGGCCTGCGAATACGATCAGGGGCTGCGCCGTTCCACGGCGTGCCCAGAGGTTCGTGACGTTGCCGGACAGGACCGGTTCACACGTAAATCCGAGCGGTTCCAGCAACTCGATGATGCGCTGCTGGCAGCCCTTGTCGTCGGGGGTGACCGACGGCAGTGCGATCAGCTCTTTGGTCAGCGCGAGAGTTTTGCTCATGGCCTACTTCTTGAAAATCTGTTGGTAAAGTTCGTCGGAAAAGCCGACATGCGTGTGTCCGCCAATGTTCAGCACAGGGCGCTTGATCACGGACGGCGATTCGAGCATCACGTCGGCCGCGCTTGCGCTGTCCTTGACCGCGGCCTTGCGCTCATCGCTCAGGCCGCGCCAGGTCGTGCCTTTTCGGTTGACGAGTACATCCCAGGCCACATCGGCGAGCCAGATCTCGATCATCGCGCGTTCGATGCCTGCCTTCTTGAAATCATGAAAGGCATAGGTGATGCCATTCCGATCCAGCCAGGTGCGTGCCTTCTTGACCGTGTCGCAATTGGGTATGCCGTAGAGGATGGTCGCCATCGCGTCAAACATTCAGCGTGAATTCGGTGAAGGTCGGACCGTCATCTTTCTTCGGCTCCGGTTCGGGCGGTGCCTGTTTCGTGGTCTCCGCATTGTTGAGCAGCCAATAGAGGTTGGTCGCGGAATCCGCGTTTGCCAAGCCTTCTTCCTGGGTGATCACACCGTCCTTGATCAGTTGCATGAGCGCCTGTTCGAAGGTCTGCGAGCCTGGCGACATGCTCTTTTCGAGCGCTTCCTTGATCTGCCCGATTTCTCCGGCCTCGATCAGCTCGGCGATATGGCGCGTGTTCACCAGCACTTCGACCGCTGCGCGGCGCGTCTGGTTGACCGCCATCACGAGGCGCTGGGAAATGATTGCCTTGACGGTTGCCGCCAGGTCGGGCAGAAGCGACGGCCGGTTTTCCAGCGGGTAGAAATTGATGATGCGGTTCAATGCGTGATAGCTGTTGTTCGCATGCAGCGTCGCAACGACCAGATGGCCCGACTGCGCATACGCGAGCGCGGACGCCATCGTGTCCTTGTCGCGGATCTCGCCGATCAGGATGCAGTCCGGCGCCTGGCGCAGCGCATTCTTGAGAGCGATTTTCAGGCTTTCCGCATCGATGCCGATCTCGCGCTGGTTTACGATCGATTTCTTGTTGCTGAACAGGAATTCGATCGGATCTTCGAGCGTCAGGATGTGCCCGGTCTTCATCGCATTGCGATGGTCGAGCATCGACGCAATCGTGGTCGATTTGCCGGAACCGGTGGCGCCGACCACGAGGATCAGGCCGCGCTTCTCCATGATGATGTCGGCCAGTACCGGCGGCACATGCAGGTCGGCCAGCTTGGGAATGTCACCAGGGATGTAGCGGAACACGGCGGAGATGCTGCCGCGCTGGCGGAATGCCGAAAGACGGAAGCTGCCCAGTCCTCGGACCGGAATACCCATGTTCAATTCGTTGTGGGCTTCCAGTTCCTGCATCTGCGCGTCGGACACCACCTCTCCCAGCAGTGCCTTGATGGTCGCGTTGTCCATTGTCTGCTGGTTGATCGGCAGCAGGTGGCCATTGATCTTGATGTGGATCGGCGAGGCCACCGTCATGAACAGGTCCGATGCCTTCTTGTCTTTCATCAACTGGAACAAGCGGTCCATTGCCATGATGCGCTCCCTCTAAAACCATGCGGAAGGGCGCATGCCGCTTCCGCATCGATGTTTGCCTCCGCCGTCACGGAAGAGGGCTTGCGGAGCGTGAAGACGAATCACGCTCCCATTGAAAATCACGCTTCGCGCAGCAGTTCGTTGATGCCGGTCTTCGCGCGCGTCTGCGCGTCGACGCGCTTGACGATGATCGCGGCGTACAAGTTGTACTTGCCACCGTCGCGCGGCAGCGAACCGCTGATCACGACCGAGCCTGCCGGCACGCGGCCATACGTGGTTTCACCCGTGGCGCGATCATAGATCGGGGTGCTTTGACCGATGTAGACGCCCATCGAAATCACGGAATTCTCTTCGATGATCACGCCTTCCACGATCTCGGAGCGTGCGCCGATGAAGCAGTTGTCTTCGATGATGGTCGGGTTGGCCTGCATCGGTTCCAGCACGCCGCCGATGCCGACGCCGCCGGAAAGGTGGACGTTCTTGCCGATCTGCGCACAGGAGCCGACGGTGGCCCAGGTATCGACCATCGCGCCTTCATCCACATAGGCGCCGATGTTGACGTAAGAGGGCATCAACACCACGTTCCTGCCGATGAAGCTGCCGCGGCGCGCGACGGCCGGGGGCACCACGCGGAAGCCGCCCTTGGCGAAATCTTCAGCCGTGTAGTTGGCGAACTTGGTCGGCACCTTGTCGTAGAACTGCATGCTGCCGGCCGGCATTGGAACGTTGTCCTCGAGGCGGAACGACAACAGGACGGCCTTCTTCACCCACTGGTTGACGTGCCAGCTGCCGCTGTCTTTCTGCGCCACGCGCAGCGTTCCCTGGTTCAACTGCTCCAGCACCTGCGTGACGGCGTCGCGCACTTCGGCCGGTGCCGACTTGGGGGAGAAATTGGCGCGGTCTTCCCACGCCTGGTCGATGATCTGTTGAAGTTGCTGAGTCATGTGGAGTGTCTCGAAAGTTGAAGGATTACGATAATTTTTTTGTGAATGCGACAATGCGGCGCGCGGCTTCCAGGCATTCGTCGACTTCGGCGACCAGCGCCATGCGAACGCGGTTCTGGCCCGGATTGATGCCGTGCGCCTCGCGGGCGAGATAGCTCCCCGGCAACACGGTCACATTATATTCGGCATACAGGCGTCGGGCGAATTCGGTATCCGAAATTCCGCCATATCTGTCGACCTTCGCCCACAAGTAAAAGCCGGCGTCCGGCAGGGATACATCGAGCACTTCCGCCAGCATTGGCGTGATTTCATTGAACTTCGCCACGTACTTCGCACGATTCTCGATGACGTGCTGTTCGTCGTTCCAGGCGGCGACGGAGGCGGCCTGGATGGACGGGCTCATGGCGCTGCCATGATAGGTGCGGTACAGCAGGAATTTCTTCAGGACGTCCGCGTCGCCGGCAACGAAGCCCGAGCGCATGCCCGGAACATTGGAGCGCTTGGACAGACTCGAAAACGAAATGAGTCGCGGATAGCCTGCGCGGCCCAGCTTGTGCGCCGCCTCCAGGCCGCCGAGCGGCGGTTCGGACTTGAAATAGATCTCGGAGTAGCACTCGTCCGACGCGATCACGAAACCGTAGCGGTCCGACAGCTCGAACAGCTCCTTCCAGTCGTCCAGGTTGAGTACCGCGCCAGTCGGATTGCCGGGCGAGCAGATGTACAGGAGTTGCACGCGCTGCCAGATGTCGGCGGGCACGCTCTTGTAGTCCGGCGCGAAATTGCGCGCTGGATCGGAGTTGACGAAATACGGTTCTGCTCCCGACAGATAGGCCGCGCCTTCATAGATCTGGTAGAACGGATTGGGGCACATGACGAGGGGGCCGCCACCGTCCGTGCGCCGGGTCGGATCGATGACGGTTTGCGCCAGCGCGAAAAGGGCTTCGCGGGAACCGTTCACCGGCAGGACCTGGGTCGCGTGATTCAGTTTCGGCAAGCCGTAGCGGCGCTCAAGCCAGCCGGCGATCGCCGTCCGCAGCGCGTCTGTCCCGGCCGTGCTCGGATAACTGGCCAGTCCGGCCAGGTTGTCGGTCAACGCCTTCAGGATGAAAGGTGGCGTCGGATGCTTCGGCTCTCCGATTCCGAGGCCGATGGGCGAATAATCGGGATTGGGCGTCGCCTGGGAAAACAGGATTCGCAGCTTTTCGAATGGATACGGTTGGAGCTTGTCTAAGAGCGGGTTCACGTTGATGGGAACGGAAGAAATGAACGGAAATGCAAAAGAAGAAGGGCGAATTATACCTTCCGGGCATCCGCTGCGCCCGCGCCTTGCCGGCTTGAAAATGCTGATCCGCGAGGCTGAAATGATATGATAAGGCGCTTTCGCGTGGGCAAATTCTCCGTCTGCCAATCCTAGTCAGGAACTGTCGATAACGTGCGTCTAACTTCTATCAAATTATCGGGATTCAAGTCGTTCGTCGATCCCACGAATTTCCAGGTTCCGGGCCAGTTGGTCGGCGTGGTCGGCCCGAACGGCTGCGGCAAGTCGAACCTCCTGGAGGCGCTGCTGCTGAACAACCAATCCGTGGTGGGGCTCGACAATTTCCTGACCGGGCATCCGGACAACATCGCGCACCTGTTCGGGCACGACCGCTTCCAGTTCATCCGGGACAACATCTCGGAGTACAGCTACGTCGCCGGTCCGCTGGACGGCGTGCTGCACTTCGGCTCGCCGGCGAGCCCGGTGGCCACCACGCCCGCGTCGCGGTGGCGGCGGAGTTGCAGGGTCCGCAGCAGGCGCCGGAGGACCCAGGCGGTGCCGAGGCCC
>JAKACN010000199.1 GCA_021821365.1 Pseudomonadota bacterium
AGGCGAAGCAGACTTCAGGCTGGGTCTTCTTGCTCATCACCTTGTCGCGGCCGGCGTGGACCGTGTGGCAGGAGGAGCAGGCCACGTCATGCGTCTGGTGCGTGCTGCCTTCCCAGTGAGAACGCTTGGAATCCTTCTTGTGGCAGCTCAGGCAGGCGTCGCTGCGCTGCTGCGTCGGATTCGCGGAGCCCTTGTTGAAGGTGACGTCGGGTTTCGGCGGCTTGTCCTTGCCCTTGTAGTCGGCGTGCTTGTCGCTGTCGCCGTGACACTTGGTGCAGGTCGGCGTACGATCGTCGGCCAGCGTACCGTGCTTGGTCTTGCCGATCGCAAGCAGCTTGGGCGAGTCGGCTTCATCGTGGCAGGAGGTGCATTTCGCATCGCCCTTGAGCACGAGGTCCTTGGCACCCGGCTTGGCGGCATCCGCCGCATAGACCGGCGTCAGGCCAGCCATCCCTATTGCAAACGTCACTAATGTGACGACCTTCTTCCAGAGCTTCATCAGTTTCTCCCTATGGTTCACTACAAATCGTATTGGTGCTGTGTCACGACCACTTCAACCTGCCGATACCGCCTGCCGCACAGTGCAATCGATTACAGAACGCTTCTTATGTCCGGTCCCGCATTCGCCGCAAATTCGACTGGCTTTGGCGAGGCCGTGTCCCTTTGGTGTGAGCGTTGCGATCTTTATACAACTACGCGCTTTATGGGAATGCACGCGCATTCGAAAAATTTTGAATTTTTTGACGTGAGATAAAACTTTGTGACGGCATACAACGGATCGGCCGACATGCTCAAAAAATTTTTCTGATTTCCCGATTTAGGGAACGAGGGGCATGTCAGAAATCCAGGCAAAACAGGGTGGGGTCAATTCTCAAATCAGAGAATGGACGGGCAATACCGCTTTTACGAAAATGCGGTTTCGCGTCGGACGTGGACCATAGAATTCTCAATTTGGAGAAGGCTTGATCCAGGATATTTCAATCGCGTGTCGAGCATCGAATTGCATCACGTTGTGACGGAAAGCAGAGGTATTGATGCAGTCGATGTTCTACGACCACAAAGATTGCGCTACATCAAATAATTAAAAAAGTGTTGTCGCCTGTCGTTTGATTTACAACATACACGGTTGTAAAAAAGTTTCTAAATGGATACCCTTTTATTGGTGTGGATATGCCGGTGTTGTTGTGCAATGCACGGCGTGCGGACAGAGCATGAAGAACTGCAGTTACTGGAAGCCAGCGACTGCAGAAAGCGAAGTGAACCATGGGGAGAAAGCTGATGAAGCTCTGGAAAAAAGCCGTCACGCTCGTGACGTTTGCAATAGGGGTGGCTGGTCTGACGCCGGCCTATGCGGCGGATGCCGCCAAGCCGGGCGCCAAGGACCTCGTGCTCAAGGGCGATGCGAAATGCACCTCCTGCCATGACGAAGCCGACTCGCCCAAGCTGCTTGCGATCGGCAAGACGCGTCATGGTACGACAGCGGACGAGCGCACGCCGACCTGCACCAAGTGCCACGGCGACAGCGGAAAGCACGCCGACTACAAGGGCAAGGACAAGCCGCCGAAACCCGACATCACTTTCGCAAGGAATTCCACCAACTCAGCCGAGCAGCGCAGCGGCGCTTGCCTGAGCTGCCACAAGAAGGACGCCAACCGTTCGCACTGGGACGGCAGTACGCACCAGACGCGCGATGTGGCCTGCTCCTCCTGCCACACGGTCCACGCCGGGCATGACAAGGTGCTCGACAAGAAGACCCAGCCTGAAGTCTGCTTCGCCTGCCACAAGGAGCAGCGCGCCCAGGTGAGCCGTCCGTCGCACCACCCGATCCTCGAAGGCAAGGTGGCCTGCTCCGACTGCCACCAGCCGCATGGTTCGGTGAGTCCGAAGCTCATGAAGCGCAACAGCGTCAACGAGACCTGCTACACCTGCCACATGGAGAAGCGCGGCCCGTTCGTGCATAACCATTCGCCGGTGGACGAAGATTGCGGCAATTGCCACAACCCGCACGGCACCGTCGCGGAAAGCCTGTTGAAGGTGCGCGCGCCGTTCCTCTGCCACCAATGCCATACGCCGCACGGCGGATTCATTCCGCAGCTTGCAGGCGCACAGGTTGTAGCGCCGACGGTCAATGCCGCCGGCAAGAGCACGATCAATGTGACCCAGGCCAGATCATGCCTGAACTGCCATACGCAGGTGCACGGAAGCAACAATCCGAGTGCAACCAATCCTACGCCGCAGTTCATGCTTCGCTGAGAAAGGGCCAGATATCATGAAGATCTCGAAACAACATCTCGGCGTGAGCCAGACAGCCATCGCTCTCGCCATACTTGCAGCATTCGGCCCGGCACGCGCAGACGACGGGCAGAGCGTCGAGGAACTCACCACGCCGCAAAGCTTCGTCAGCGTCGGCGTCGGCGGCGCCAGCGGCGACAGCAAGGACCGCGCATTGTTCGGCCAGTACAACGGCATGCGCAATGACAGCGCCTATGGGCTGCTGGACTTCGACTACCTCAAGCGCGACAACGCCACCGGCACGTGGACCGAGTTCAAGGGCAGCAACCTCGGCCTCAGCACGCGCGAACTGGGTTTCCGTCGCGACGTGCAAGGCAACTGGAAGATCAGGGCGGAGTACGGCGAGATGGAGCGCGCCTATCCCCGCACCATCAATACCGGCATGACCGGCGTCGGCACCACCACGCCGACCATCAACCGGCTCGCGGCACCCGGAACCGGGACCGACGTCGACCTGAAGACGAAGCGCAAGAATGCCTTGCTCGGCTTCGAGAAATGGGTCTCGCCTTCACTGCAGTTCGTCGCTGAGTTCAAGAACGAAGACAAGGATGGCGCAAGGCTGTGGGGCAGGGGATACGACTGCGCATCGTATGTCTGTGGCACTTCCACGACGACGGCGATCAGCCAGGCGGCATTCGTCAAGAATGCGGTGCTGCTGCTGGCAGAACCGATCAAGTCCAATACGAAGCAGATTGACGCGAAGTTCAATTTCCACGACGAGAAACTGATGCTGAGCGCCGGCTATTACGGTTCGTTCTACACGAACTCGTATGGCAGCCTGAATCCGGTCGTGCCGAACCTGTTCAATAACGGTCTCGGCCAGCCGTTCCCGGGCTATCCGGCGGTGGGCACGAACATCATTGCGGGCGGTGGCACGAGCCTGCAGAACGTTCTGCAGACGCCGATGGCGCTGGCGCCTGACAACCAGGCTCACCAGATCTATCTCGATGGCAATTACGCGTTCACGCCCAAGACCAAGGCGAACTTCAAGTATGCGTACACCCATGCGACGCAACACGACAACTTCGCGGGAATGGGCCTCACCGGCGCGCCGGCCGGCATGACCGATCTCGGCGGGCGCGTCGACACCGTGCTGGCTCAGGTCGGCCTCACCACGCGACCGATCGACAAGCTGACGCTGCTCGCCAACGTCCGCTACGAGAACAAGGACGACAAGACACCGAACGCCTTGTACAACGTCGAGGCCACCGCGGTGACTCCGGCGACAAGTCCTGCCAGCTACACCAATGTCGGCGAATTCTGGAACAACAACCATGTGACGTCGACCAGGGTCAACGGCAAGCTGGAAGCGAGCTATCTGCTGCCGGCCAATTACCGCGCGACCGTCGGTGCGGACTACGCCTCGGTCGAGCGTGAAGTGCCGACGCCTGCCGGCGACGAGATCGTGGCCGGTCTTGGCGGCCTGCGCGCGCGCAACTCGGAAACGGGCTATCGCCTCGAACTGCGCAAGAGCATGTCCGAAAAGCTGAATGGTGCGATCGGCTATTCCAGCAGCAAGCGCGGCGGCTCCGACTGGACCTCGCTGCAGACCAGCGCGGCGGCAGCGGCGGCGGGCGCCGGGTATGGCGCGACGGTGCCGGCATCCAAGCTCGTCGGCCTGTCGGCGACGACGATCATGCCGATGAACATGGTGGACGTCGAACGCGACAAGTGGAAGCTGTCCGCCGACTGGATGCCGAGCGAGCGCCTGACGATCCAGGTCGCCCTGGAAGACGGCAAGGACAAGAACACGAACTTCTTCAACCCGGTGGCGGGCGGCAAGGGATGGCGTGATTCGGACTTCAAGCTGTACAGCGTCGATATGGCCTTTGCGCTGACCGACAACTGGCGCCTGACCGGCTATGCTTCCTACGGCGACCAGACGCTGCACATCAATCACAGCACCGGCTACCTGCTTGCGCTTCAGGACCGCAACGATGCCCTCGGCGTCGGCCTGGACGGCAAGCTGAGCAGCAGGCTGCAGGTGGGCGCGAACCTGTCGTTCCTGAACGATGTGAACAAGTACGGCATCGATGCTGCAACGTCGGCAACGGGCGCGCCGGCCAGCGCGACCAACATCGCGC
The DNA here is from genome assembly GCA_021821365.1 of Pseudomonadota bacterium. Lineage (GTDB taxonomy): Bacteria > Pseudomonadota > Gammaproteobacteria > Burkholderiales > Burkholderiaceae_D > Noviherbaspirillum. The sequence goes on from JAKACN010000199.1 coordinate 4,377, forward strand.
AGGCGGCGATCGGCCTGCCGGATGTGACCTACAGGAACACGACGCTGAACTTCTTCGGCAAGTATGCGCTGCAGAAGAACGCGGACATCCGGCTTGATCTGATCCACCAGCGTGCGCGGCTGGTCGAGTGGACGTGGGCCAGCAACGGCGTGCCGTTCGCCTTTGCCGACAACACGACCGTCGGCGCCAAGCAGACGCAAAACGTCAGCTTCATCGGGGTGACCTACATCTACAAGTTCCAATAAGGCCCGGCCCCCCACATGACGCTCTACCGGTTACGCATGCAGATTCCTGGCAGCCGGTGGAGCGTTCATGGCGACGTTTTTCATTGCCCCGCAAGGGGCTTTTCTTTTGGCGCGCAGCATGGCGCGAAAGTTGCATTCCCGTAATGTGATGTACCTGTAACACCGAATAATCAAACCCATCCAAGATCATGACCAAATCGCCTGCTAACCGAAACCGGACGGCCCTGCCGATCCGGAAGCTCAAGAACTGGGCGCTGACAGCGGTTATCTGCCTTGCCGGCGCCTTTGCATTGGCGCCCGCTTCGGCAGAAGATGCCAAGCCCGCGGCTGCCGCACCGACTGCGGACAAGCTCGATAACGCGACCTGCGAAGGCTGCCATGACGGGAAGAAGGGGAAGCTCGAAGGGCATGCCGCCGGCGGCGAGAAGCGCGAGCTGAAAGCGGTCAGCCCGGAGAAGTTCGGCAAGGGCGTGCACTCGACCATGCAGTGCGTGGACTGCCATACCGAAATTACCGACGCCAAGGCCGAGCACAAGATTGCGGCCGGTGCGAAAAAGCCTGACTGCATCCAGTGCCATGAAACGCTGTGGAACAAGGCGCAGAAGGACGGGCTCGGAACCCAGAAGGCGCGCCTGGGCGACGTCGTCGCCAACATCGATGCCTACAAGAAATCGCTCCATGCGCGCGAGAGCAAGGATGAGCCGGGCCGCCCGAATGCCGCCTGCAACGACTGCCATGACGTGCACAGCTTCGACATCGCGCCCGAGGGCACCACGCGGCGGGCCGAAAACCGCCTGACCATCGCGGAGACCTGCGGCGCGAAATGCCATGAGGATCAACTGGACGAGTACAAGGATTCCATCCATGGGAAAGAAGTTCTCGAAAAGAAGAATATCAAGGCTGCCGTCTGCTCCGACTGCCACACGACGCACGCCGTCGCCAATACCTCGGCCGACCCGACCAAGCTGAAGATCACGGCGTCCTGCGGCAATTGCCATGCGGACAGGTACAAGTCCTACAAGGCGACCTATCACGGCCAGGTGACCGCGCTGGGCTATGCGAATACCGGCAAGTGCTTCGACTGCCACGGCAGCCACGGCATCCAGCCGAAAAAGGACCCCGAGTCCAAGGTCAACGAGAAGAACCTGCTCAAGACCTGCAAGCAGTGCCATAACCCGAAGAAGGGCCTGCATGAGGCAACCGCCGGATTCGTCTCGTTCCAGCCGCACGGCACCGCCGGCGACTTCAAGAACTATCCGCAGATCTGGCTGGCGAAGAACTTCATGATCGGCCTGCTGGTCGGCACCTTCGCCTTCTTCTGGACCCACACCGTGCTCTGGTTCTTCCGCGAGTACAAGGAACGCAAGCAGCGCACGATGCGTCCGCATGTGAACGTGGAAGCGTTGCCTGACGAATTCAAGGGCAAGCACTATCAGCGCTTCACCATTACCTGGCGCATCGCCCACCTGACGTTCGCGCTCAGCCTGATGGCCCTGACGCTGACCGGCATGCCGCTGTTCTTCCCGGATGCCGCGTGGGCGCCGGTCGTGATGAAGGCGCTCGGCGGCTACAAGGTCGCCGGCACGATCCATCGCACCTTCGCGACGATCTTCGGCGTGGTCTTCATCTGGCACCTGCTCTATGTCGGCGCCAAGCTGGCGAAGAACTGGAAGAGCTTCAAGATCTTCGGACCGGATTCGCTGATCCCGGGCCTGCAGGATCTGAAGGACATCATCGCCATGTTCAAGTGGTTCTTCGGCCTGGCGCCGCGTCCGGTGTTCGACCGCTGGACCTACTGGGAGAAGTTCGACTACTGGGCACCGTTCTGGGGTGTCACGATCATCGGCGTCTCCGGCCTGATGATGTGGTTCCCGCACGTGACGGCAAGCTACCTGCCGGGCTGGGTGTTCAACGTGGCGATGATCTTCCACGGCGAAGAAGCGATCCTGGCGGTGGTGTTCCTGTTCACGGTCCACTTCTTCAACAACCACTTCCGTCCGGACAAGTTCCCGCTGGATACGGTGATGTTCACCGGTTCCTTCCCGCTGGACGAGTTCCGCCACGAGCATCGTTTGGAGTACGATCGCATGGTGCGTTCGGGTGAGCTGAAGAAATACCTGGTGGACGCACCGTCGCAACCGATGACGGTCGGTACCAAGATTCTCGGCTTCACCCTGATCGTGATCGGCCTGAGCCTGCTCGCGATGGTGGTGAACGGCTTCTTGAGTCATTGAAATTAACCCGGGGCGCCCGTCCCCCGGTTGCAAATGGCGGATCGGAAAAGTAACTATTTTTTAGAGAGAGGAATCATGAAACTCGACATCATCAACAGCAAGCTGGTGGGATTGGCCGCTGCCGCGGTTGCCATGTCCGTGTCTGCACACGCGTTCGCCGCCTTGAGCGATTCCGACGTCGAGCCCTACCTGAAGAAGCAGGGCTGCTTCAAGTGCCATGCGATCGACAAGACGAAGAAAGGCCCGTCGTACAAGAAGATCGCGGCCGACCTCAAGGGCAAGCCGGACGCCGAAGCCAAGATCATCAAGAACATCACTACCGGGCCGAAGGTCAAGCTGGAAGACGGTACTGAAGATGAGCACAAGATCATCGAGACCAAGGACCAGGGCGACCTGAAGGCGATTGCGAAGTGGGTTCTCTCGCACTGATCGTATAGACCGAGCCAGCAACGGGATCCGGGCCGATCCGCAGAAGATCGGCCAGACCCGTTGTTCTCCCCGCGGCTTCGGCCGCCTTTGGGCTGACGCAGGTCAGCCCTTTTTCTTGGGCGCGCGGGTGCCGCTGCTCGAGTATCCTTTGCCCTGTCGTCGCCGCCAGGGCACGATGACCTGCACGTGCGGATCTTGCGCTGAAGTTGATTGAGACAGCCGCTATTCGCGGCGCAGGAAGCGGCGTCGCGGCGACGTGCGGGGCTGTTGCGCCACTGCTCCTGCCTCGGCATTCGCCACCGGCAGGCCAAGCGACTTCATGAACTGCTCCACCGCGCCGGTATAGGCGCCGGGCAGCCCGAGTTCATCGTTGATCTGCCGGTGAGAGAGGTCTTCCGGAAGAACGGAAACGCGCACCCCGAGGCGTTCCGCGGCGGCGGCATAGAGGCGGGCATTCCCGCAAGACTCGCGGCGCAGTGACGAACACACGGCCAGCAGCGGCACGGCTTGCGGCGTCAAGGCCTGGAGCGGCGACACCGATTTCCAGAATGCCGGGTCGTTGCCGAAGGCTTCGTCGTACAGGCGCAGGTGCCGCTCCTGCATCAGCCGGACGACATCCATGGCGGCGCTGTCGAGCGAGACGGTGCCCAGCCATGGCCGCGCTCCGAAGCGGAAGGCCCGCGTGGGATCGGACGAGAGCAGCGCGACCAGGTGCGCGCCGGCGGAGTGCCCCATGACCAGGAATGCGGCGGGATTGCCGCCCCAGCCGGCGGCCAGCGCCTGCGCCCTGGCCAGCGCCCGTGCCACATCGTCCGCCTGGGTGGCCGGGTCGGCCTCCGGCAGCATCCGGTAGTTCGCCGAGATGAAAATGTATCCTTGCGCCACCCAGTGCGCCATCTTGTTGTCCACGACCGTGCGGGACGCCTTGTCGCCGCGCCGCCAGCCACCGCCGTGCACCATGAAGATGACGGGAGCGTTCCTTGCCTGGGCGGGAATGGTCACGTCCATGCGCTGCATCGGATCCTTGCCGTACGCCACGTCGCGTTGCAGCGTGGCGCCGGGAGGCAGCGGCGCCTGGGTGGCGGCCTCGTTTTCCTGCTGGCTGGCGGCGGCATTCCGGTCCAGGAAGCGCGCGGCGTGGACTTGTGGCAGGGCAAACGGCAGTGCAAGCAATGCAAGGCAAAGGGATTTCTTCATCACAACCCTCATTATCGGAAGTTCACATGGGCCACAGTCTGCGAGGCGCTTCGGGTAACGCCGATTGTAGCCTGCCGGCGACCGGTGGCATCGATCAGTCCGTCCGGAAGAACCTGCGCTTGACCGCTTCCGTACAGGCAATGTAGGCGAACACGATGAGGATGCCGGTGACCGCGAGATGCCAGGGCAACGGTACGAAACCGAACACCTTGGCGACAGGCGGGATGTAGGGAATCCAGAGGGCCAGCGCCGCCACCAGGACCGTCGCCACCAGCAGCATGCGGCTCGGCCGGCTGCGCCAGACCGGCTTGCCGGTGCGCAGGATCAGCACGACGACCAGCTCCGTCATGAGGGACACGACGAACCACGCGGTCTGGAATGTCGGTTCGTCCGCGTGGAAGACCTTGAGCAGGATGCCGAAGGTGAGCAGGTCGAAGGCGGAACTGACCAGGCCGAACACGATCATGAAGCGTCGCACGTCATTCAGGTTCCAGCGGCGGGCGCGCAGGATCTGTTCGTGATCGACCTTGTCGGTCGAGATGGCCATCGATGGAAAATCGGACAGGAAATTGTTGAGCAGGATCTGCTTGGCGCTGAGCGGCAGGAAGTCCAGCACCGAGGTGGCGAAGGCCATGCTCATCATGTTGCCGAAGTTGGCGCTGGTCGTGATGCGGATGTACTTGAGCGTGTTGGCGAAGGTGCGCCGGCCTTCCTTGACGCCATTGGAAAGAACGTTGAGATCGGGGCGCAGCAGGATGATGTCCGCCGCTTCCCGCGCCACGTCGACCGCCTTGTCGACCGAGATGCCGACATCGGCGACATGCAGGGGAGGCCCGTCGTTGATGCCGTCGCCGATGTAGCCGACGACATGACCGGCGCGCTGCAGCCTGCGGACAATGCGCTCTTTCTGCTGCGGGTCGACTTCGGCGAACAGGTCGGTGCGTTCGGCGCGGTACGACAGCGATTCGTCGTTCAGACGCGACACTTCGCCGCCCATCAGCATGGACTCGAAATCCAGGCCCAGCCCCTCGGCGACATGGGAGGCGACATAACGGTTGTCGCCCGTGATGATCTTGACCCGGATGCCGAGCGCGGCCATGTCGCGCACGGTTTTCGCCGCGCCCGGCTTGAGCGGATCGAAGAACAGCAGGAAGCCGGCGAACGCCATCCCGCTCTCGTCCTCATGCCCGTAGTCCGCCTGCGCCTGGGCGCGCCGGGTTGCGACGGCGAGCACGCGAAAACCTTCGCGCCCCTTTTGCTCGAAATACCCGGACAGCTCCGCGCGCTTGTCCTGGTCCAGCGGCAGGTCGCCGTGCGGGGAGACGATGCTGGTGCAGATATCGAGCACGTTGGCGAACGCGCCCTTGGTGATGATGAGGTGCGTGCCTTGCGCCGGCGCTTCCTCGATCACGATCGTCAGGCGCCGGC
>JAKACN010000200.1 GCA_021821365.1 Pseudomonadota bacterium
GCCGATCTGGCGCGCCACGCCGATGTCCAGCGTCTTGCCCACGATGCCGCGGATGTCGTAGGCCTTGAAAATGCCTGGTGTAGGAGTCAACACGTTGTGCAGAGCCGATAGATTACGGTAGTGTTCGGCGCAGCCGCGCGCCCGGCGCCGTGTCGGCACAGTACCGGCAAGCGCGGCGCGCGCAGCTTTCGCGCCTTACGATGCTTCAATCAATGGCGTATTGCCGGACGGCCGCTGCCCGTAGCCCCTGCCGTAGGAGTAGCCGTAGCCGTAACGTCCCGGCCGCACCTTGAGGTCATTGAACAGCACGCCCTTGGCTTCCAGGCCAGCCTGACTGAGGCGCTTCAGCGATTCGCCGATTTCGCCCGGCGTCGTGACGCCGGCGCGGGTCATGATGTAAATGGCACCGGCATGCGCGCCGATGATCATCGTGTCGGCGACGGCCAGGATCGGCGGCGCATCGATCAGCACAAGGTCGTAGCGCGATGAAAGCTCGTGCAGGTGCGCGCCGAAGCTGGACCGCAGCAGCAGCTCGGACGGATGCTGCGGCAAGGTGCCGGTGGTGACGAAGTCCATGTTCTCGATCACGCCATGATGGATCACCTGGTCCAGGTGGCGTGCGCCGGCGATGGCGTCGGACAGGCCGTCATGCCGGCCGAACCCGAAATACAGATGCAGCAGGCCGTTGCGCAGGTCGGCGTCGATCAGCAGGACCTTCTTGCCGGTTGCGGCCATGATGGCGGCAAGGTTCGCCGAAACGAAGGACTTGCCCATGCCCGGCGTCGCCCCGGTAATCAGCACGATATTGTTCTTGAACTGCGGCAGCGAGTACTGCAGCGCGGTGCGGAAATTGCGCAGGCTCTCCACCGCGACGTCGCTGGAAGATACGTTCGCAAGCAGCGGCACTTTCTGCTGCTTGGCATTGACCTGCTGATACAGTTCGCGCTGCTTGCGACTGTGCGGGATCGTCGCATACACCGGAATGCCGGCGATCTGCTCGACCTGCTCCGGCGAATCGAGACCGCCGACCAGCGCCTTGCGAATGAATGCAATCACCGCGCCGAGGAACAAACCGGCCATGATGGCGATCGCGATGATTGCCGGGCGGTTCGGCTTGATCGGCTTCTCGGGCAGCATCGGCATATCGACCAGGCGCACGTTGCTGACCTTGCCGACCGTGACCAGCTTCAGCTGCTGCGCGGTATTCAGCAAGGCGGTGTAAAGGTCGGTATTGACCTTCACTTCACGCTGCAGTCGCAGCAGGTTCTGTTCAAGCGACGGCAGCGACTTGATATGCTCGTTGATGGACGCGATTTCACCGTTGATTTCCTTCAGCTGGCTGTCGATGCCCTGCACCGCCGGATGCTCTTCGGTATAGCGCGCCAGCAGTTCGGTCTTCTTCTGCTGCAGGTCCATCTTCTTCAGCTTGGCCGCAGCCGACTGCTGCAGGCTCAGCTTGGATTCTTCACCGAGATCGACCGTGCCGTTGGCATTGCGGAAGGCGTTGTACTTTGCTTCGGCCTGTTCGAGCTGCGTCTTGAGCTCGGGAAGCTGCTTGTTCAGATAGGCCAGCGATTTCTCCGCTTCCTCGGTCTTGCGTGATGCATTCTGCTTCGAGTATTCCTTGCCGATTTCCGTCAGCACGTCGTCGATCATGCGCGGGTCCGCCCCTTGCAGGGTAACGTTGATCACGCCGGACTGCTTGCCGCCCAGCTCTTCGAGCTTCATGCGGTGCTGGATGTTTTCGATGGTGGCAAGCCGCGACGCGCGCGACATCAGGAATTGCACGCCCGGCTGGCCGTCGATGCGGTCGATGCGCACTTCGATGGTCCCCTTCGGCAGTTCGAAAATCGCCGTCTCGCCAACCTTCGCCTTGAGGTCGATGCCCTGGTCTTCCTGCGTCAGGCGATACATGCCGTTACCTTCGACCGTCACCACGAACTCGCGGTTCAGCAGGGATTCCGGAACATTGAAGACCGCCACATCGATCTTCTCCGCGCCCCAGGCATAGCCGCCATAACCGAACAGGCCGGGTGTCGACAGCTTCTTGTTCTTCTTCGCAATCCACGAGCCGATGCCCGGGAAGTATCTCGGCCCCGCATTGATGTAAAGACGCAGGTTGTCGATCGCGCGCGACACGACCAGGCGCGAATGGATCAGCTCCATCTCGGCCATGGCGGACGTCTTGACGTCGAACATCGACGACAGATCGCCCAGGATGTTCTTCGATTCCTTCTGCCCTTCTTCTTCCACGTGGATCAGCATGTTGGCCTGATAAACCGGCGTCGTGATGAATGCGTATGCAGTGCCAAGAATGGCCAGCACGACAGTAATGGTCACGATCAGCCAGCGGCTTTCCCAAAGGACATCGAGATAGCCTGCCAGCTCGAATTCATTCTCTTCCTGGCGGATCGGCGGACCGGAAAGCTTCGGTATGGATTGGTTCATCATAGGCTTGTCTGCTTTTTGGTTAGTACGAACATGAACGATGGGGCCAATGCACCCGCACCTGCAAAGGCCGTGCCACTGGATGCAGCTGCGCGGCCCTTGCCGTGGCGCATGCTGAGGGCGGAGCCATCCATTACGGCCTGGTCGCCGGTGTCACTGCGCCGACCGCGGAGGACAACGCTCCCGGCAACAGCAGGCTGATGGCGCGATGCCAGTTCGCCAGCGGCGTGGCGGCCACGAACACCACGTCCTTGGGATTCAGCTCGAAACCTTCCGCCATCGCCAGCGCGCCCGGCGAACGTCCGTCCAGTTGATACACCACCTGGTCCGCGCCGTTCCTGCGCACCACATAGATCTGGCTGCCGTCGCCGCTGGTCGGATTGATGCCGCCCGATTCGCCGAGTGCTTCATTGAGCGTCAGGCGTCCGTTATGCATCGGCAGCGCGCGCGGACTGACTACTTCACCCGAAACGAAGACCTTGCTTTCATCGCGCGAGCGCACGCGCACCACGTCGCCATTCATCAAGAGGATGCTTGCCGGATTGACGCCGCGCTGCACCAGTTGCGGCAGGTTGATGTAGTAATTGGTGCCATTGCGGTTGACCACAACCTGGCTCTGGTCGCCGGTCGGCAGCACGCCGCCGGAACGGTTGATCGCCTCCACCAGCGTCATCGGAATGTCGTTGATTGCCTGCAGGCCCGGATTCTTCACTTCACCGTCGACGTAGACACGCTTGCTGCGGTAGGACTGCACGCGCAAGGTGACCCGCGGCTGCTTGAGATAGCGCGACAGCTTGCTGGCGAGGAGATTGCGCGCCTGGTCCTGCGTCAGGCCGGCAACCTTGATCTGCCCGGCGTACGGAAACTGGATCATGCCTTCATGATCGACCATGAAGCCCGACGGCGGGGCAGTGGCCGCCGCGGTCGAGGCATCCGCCCCCGGTCCCACCTGCCCCCAGGCGGAAGTCGTTGCCGCATTGGAGAGTTCCGGATGGTCCCACACCACGATCGACAGCACATCGCCCGGGTCGATGGTGTACGCCACGGCCTTGCCCAGCAGTTTGCTGATGTCCTGGCTCACCTGCTTTTCGCGCAGTTCGCGTTCGGATTTCACGAGTTGGGGCGTAATCGGTTTCAGCATGGCATTGGCGGCCTCCGGTCCGCCGCTCGCGGCGTCGGTACTGGAGGAATTCAATCCCGAAGACTGGTAGTGCATGCCGGGAGCAACCGATGTGCAGGCGGCTGCCCATGGCACCAGGAAAACCACGCTCCATTTGTTGAGGGTAGCTTTGGAACAGAAACGCATATGATGACCCCACATGATTTGCACGACGCTGCCAAGTCGGTGTTTGGCATGTGCTGAGTTAAGTTAAGGATGCCTGTATCGGATAGGTGCCCGAATCCGCGCATTCGCACAGGCGGGCATGGCAACGGCGATCCGGGCATGTTTCCGGAGACATGACTCCCGCCGCATGGTGGAGCGAGTATGTGGGCCGCCCCATCTTTCGTTGCCGTTCGACCATTGGCGACTTATCTGATACACAACTCTACGTATCCCCCTATCGCCTGTTTTGACGTGTATCAACGCAAAACCAGATATGAAATCCGCTCCATTGCAGGCGTTGTTGCAAGCGCGACGACGGCAAATGCGAACAGCGCGAACGCAACAAGCAAGCCCTTCGTCGGCGCATGACACCGATGACAGCAGCTTCACGATAGCGGCAGAAGAAGCGACAGGCATTGCGCAAAAGCACGCAATGAATTGAGGAACATTAAAGGGCTCGTCCGCGGAAGCTGTGGGCGGATACTTCGCTCACCGCAAGCACCATATGGTTGATGCACACGGCCGGTTAGTGATGACTAGGCACGTTCTTCGGGTTTTTCCCGGAACTCCACTTTTGGTTCTCACCAAGACGCCGGGAACGCAAAGGGAATGGGACGAATGTCTTGGCGTTCCCGGCGTCTTGGCGAGAATTTTCTCTCTCTGCCCACGAGAGGTGACGTTGCGTGTGCCACAAAGGCCGTGGATACGGGCTTGAGGGCCGGTCTGATGAAATAGCCGGGCTACCTCACGCGCCGCGCAATGTCTGCATGGGCGGCTGACTGAGCACGTTGCGCAGGCCTGCCCATCCGCCGATAAAGGCGCAGGCCGAGCCGGCCGCCAGCCCCGCTGCCCAGACGAGCGGACTGAATGTCCAGTCGAAATTGAAGACCTGTCTCGCGAGTATCCATCCGACCGCGGCGGCGCCGGTTGCGGCCAGCACGCCGGACAGGCCGCCTGTCAGTGCAAATTCGATCCACTGCGATTGCGAGAGCTGGCGCCGCGTTGCACCGAGCGCGCGCAGCAGCCCCGATTCGCGGATGCGTTCGTCCTGCGAGCCGACCAGCGCCGCATACAGTACCAGTACGCCGGAGGCGAGCGTGAACAGAAACAGGAATTCCACTGCGGCGACCACGCGGTCCAGCACATCCTGCACCTGCCGGATCATGCTGCCGACATCGACCACCGTGAGGTTGGGGAATTCACGCATCAACTCATTCACGCGCGGCGCTTTTTCCGGCGGCAAATGAAATGCCGTGATCCAGGTTTGCGGCATGTTCCCGACAAGGCGCGGATTGAGGATCACGAAGAAATTGACTTGCATCGATCCCCAGTCGAGCTTGCGCAGGCTGGTGACGGTGGCATCCACCTGTTGGCCGGCGATGTCGAAACGCAGCCGGTCGCCCAGCTTCAGGTTCAGCGTCTTCGCCAATCCCTCCTCCACCGAGGCCTCCGGCCGGCTGTCGTCGTACCAGCGTCCTGCAACGATGCGGTTCTTCGGCGGGACATCGTGCATGGTGGACAAATTGAATTCACGGTCGACCAATCGCCGCGCCCGGTCGTCCGCGTAGGTCTCGCCGGTGATGACGGCGTCGTTCACCTGGATGAGGCGGCCCCGGATCATCGGATAGAGCATGGGCTTGTCCACGCCGGCTTGCGCGAGCCGCTGCTCGAAATCGGCCCTCTGTTCGGGCTGGATGTTGATGACGAAGCGGTTCGGCGCGTCCGGCGGCGTGGAATTGCGCCATGCGTCGACGAGATCGCCACGGATGACGGTCAACAGCAGCAGCGCCATCAGCCCGAGCGAGAGCGCGACGACTTGCACCACCGTCGCCCCCGTGCGGCGCTGCAATGCCGTCAGCGCGAAACGCCAGCCCGGATGGCGGATGCCGGCACGCACCAGGCGCAGCAGGCGCAGACTGAGCCAGCCGCACAGCGCAAACGCCGCGAAACTGCCGAGGAAACCGGCCGCCGTCAGCAACGCAAGCCGGGGATTGCCCGCCTGCCACAGCAGCAGGCCGAGGAAGGCCAGCAAGCCGAGCGCATACGTTGCCAGCGTGACTGGCTGCGGCGCGTCCTGTTCGCGCCGGATCACGCGATTGTGCGGCACGTTGCGCAACTGAAGGATCGGCGGCATCGCAAAGCCGATCAGCAGCACCAGGCCGGTTGCCAGGCCTTGCAATGCGGGCATGAAAGTGGCCGGCGGCAAGGAGCCGGTGACCAGCGTGCCAAGGCCGTTGAGCAAGACGAAGTGCGCCGCGAATCCGACCGCTGCGCCGAGCACGCCGCCGAGCAGGCCGAGCATGAGAAATTCGGCCATGACCATCGCCGTGACCTGGTTCTGCGTCAGGCCGAGGCAGCGCAGCATGGCGCAGGCATCCAGGTGGCGCAGCATGAAGCGGCGCGCCGCCATGGCAATGGCGATGGCGGCCAGCATCGCCGACAGCAGGCCGACCAGCGACAGGAACTGTTCCGCCCTGTCCAGCGTGGCCCGCATTTCAGGGCGGCCGGATTCCAGCGATTCGATGCGCACGCCACGGATGTTGCCCTCCGCGATCCTTGCCTGCAGCCAGCGCTGGAAGCGCGCGACGTCGGCCTGCTCACCGGCCGCCAGCAGGCGATACGTGACGCGCGATCCATCCTGGATCAAGCGGGTGGCGGGAAGATCGGACAAGGGCAGCATCACGCGCGGCGCGAAATTCATGAAGCCTGCGCCGCGATCCGGCTCGATGGCAATGACTTGCGTGATACGAAAACGCTTGTCGCCGAGCCGCAGCATGTCGCCCGTCTTCACATTCAGGCCGGCGAGCACGCCGGGGTCGACCCAGACCGTGCCTCCGGCGGGGATGGCGTGCGTCTCCACTTCCTTGCCGTCCGGTCCCGCGAGCTTGAGCGCGCCGCGCAACGGGTAGCCGGCCGAGACCGCCTTGACCGCCGCCAGTTGCGACACCGCCTGCTCGCCGGCCCCGGCCATTGCCATGCTTGGGAAGGTTACGTTTTCCGCCAGCGCCAAGCCACGCCGCCGCGCCTCCGCATACCACGCAGCATTGATCGGCTGGTCGGCATTGATCACAAGATCGCCGCCAAGCAGCTGGTGCGCGTCGCGGTTCAGGCCGGCACGCATGCGATCAGTGAAGAATCCGACCGATGCCAGCGACGCCACGGCCACGACGAGTGCCACCAGCAGGAAGCGCAGTTCGCCGGCGCGCCAGTCGCGGAGGGTCATGCGCAAGGCTTGTGCAAGGATCATGTGCTCAGCCTTCTGAACAGCCATCGCAGGCCGCGCCAGAGCCTGGGCAGCAACCAGGCCGCAACCATGAAGAATGCAATGAGGAAAACGAACAGCACCCAGGGATGGAAGAATGCCGCCCACAACCCGCCGAGCACGGCGACATCTTCCGTGAAGGACGCGGCCCAGTTGCTGAACGGTTCGGGCGAGGTATTGATCAGCGCGCGGCTTCCGGCCTTGGTCACATGCGCTCCGGCAGCGAAGGTGCCGCCCAGAATGGCGGCAATGGTGCTCCATTCCGGCCCCATCTGTCCGAGCGCGGCGGCGCCGAGCACCGCCCCGGCCGGCACGCGGACGAAAGTCTGGATGGCATCCCAGGCGGAATCGATGCCGGGCACCTTGTCGGCAAGGAATTCGACGACCAGGAGTGTACCGGTCACCGTCATCACCCACGGCGACTGCAGTACCTGCAAGGCCGGCGGCAGCGCGATCCAGTCCAGGCGCGCAAACAGGCCGGCAATGAACAGCGTCATGTACAGGCGAATGCCGCTGGCCCATGACAGCCCGCCGGCGAGCGCCGCGGCGGAAAGCGTATCAGGCATGTCTGTCCTCCTCCGGCTTGCGGGCGAACCGGTGCGTCAACGCTCGAAGAAGGCGTCCACTTCCTCAAGATACTTCCGCTTCCCTGCCTCGTCGATGAAGGCGGCCGCGAAGCTGTTGCGCGCGAGGCGGTGCGCATGACTCTTCTCCAGCGGCAAGGACTCGAACATCTGCACGAAGTTATCGTTGACATAGCCGCCGAAGTAGGCCGGATCATCCGAATTGACCGTTACCGTCAGGCCGGCATCGAGCAGCTTCAGCAGGTTATGGTCCGCCGCCTTGTCGAACACGCGCAGCTTGACGTTGGAAAGCGGGCAGACGGTGAGCGGCACCTTGTCGCGTGCCAGCCGTTCCGTCAGCGCCGCATCCTCGAGACAGCGCACGCCGTGGTCGATGCGCTCGACGTGCAGCACGTCGAGCGCGGTGCGGATATATTCCGGCGGCCCCTCCTCGCCCGCATGCGCAACCAGATGCAGCCCGAGCTCCCTGCAACGCGCGAACACCCGCGCGAACTTTTCCGGCGGATGGCCGCGCTCGGACGAATCCAGCCCGACGCCGATGAACTTGTCGCGATGCGGCAGGGATTGCTCCAGCGTGGCGAAGGCCTCTTCCTCCGACAGGTGGCGCAAGAAGCACATGATCAGCGCGCCGGTCATGCCGAATTGTTGCCGCGCGTCCTGCAGCGCACGGTAAATGCCGTCGATCACGGTCGCGAACGGGACGCCGCGCTCGGTGTGCGTCTGCGGATCGAAAAACATTTCGGTGTGGCGCACGTTGTCGGCATGGGCGCGCTGCAGGTAGGCCCAGGTCATGTCGTAGAAATCCTGCTCCTTGAGCAGCACGCTGGCGCCCGCGTAATAGATGTCGAGGAAAGACTGCAGGTCGGTAAACGCATAGGCGCGGCGCAATGCATCCACAGAGGGATAAGCGAGCGCCACGCCGTTGCGTTTCGCGAGAGCGAAAATCAGTTCCGGCTCGAGCGAGCCTTCGATGTGCATGTGCAGCTCGGCCTTGGGCATCTGCTGCAGCCGGGTACGAAGTGCGGCGTCCATGTCATTCCCCTTTCATGTTCGTAGAATCTGGTGCGATTGTACGGCGAACAAGGGGTGCCTGTGTACCGGCTTCGACACTCACATCATCGTTCCGCGCATCGAATCCGCATGCGTCTTCTCGTGGATTTCCTGGCACGGCGCGCAGCGCTCCGCGGCGGGCTGCGCCAGCAATCTTTCGTACGGTATTTCCGTTTCGCACGACACGCAGTCGCCGTACACGCCGTTCTCCATCCGCAAGCGCGCGGCCTCGATCGAACGCAGCTCCATCAGGTCGCGCGTCACGGCGGCATTGCCCAGGTCCACCGCCAGATTGGCAAACGATGAATCGCCCGGGTCCGGCACTTCGGTCGCCACGTCGCGGAATTCATCCTTTTCGTCGACGTCGCGGTGCAGTTCGGCGCGCAGTGCCTGCTCACGGTCATCCAGCAGGTGTTTCAAATGAGCGAGTTGCTCCTCGGTCAGGTTTGCCATGGTGGTTCTTTCATCGTTGAGCATCAAGAAATGCCGCCATCCGCAGGATCGCGGCCGGTGCGGGCCAGGTCGTCTCAGGCAGCAGGCCGCTGTCGCATCCGCCACAAGGCCGCCAGGGCAATTCCAGCTCCCAGCACGAGCGACAACACCGTCTTCGGGTGCGTCGCGGCCTTGGTGTACAGGCTGGATTCAAACACGTTGGCCCGATATCCCGGCCTCTCCAGCAGATCCGGTCCCGGTCCATGCAGGCTGTTCCGGGCGCGATTACGCGCGGGCATGTCGGACTTCAGCTGCCGAAAGAAAAGACTGCGCAGGTAGCGGTCCAGCATGCGCGGAGCGAAGTATGCGGTCGACGCCATGAGCTTGGCCGCAGCGCCGACGAAGATGTCGCGTTCGGCGTGTTCGGCGGCGTGCAGGATGGCCTCGGCGACGACTTCCGGCGCATAGACTGGCGGCGGCAGCCGGGGCTCGACGTGCAGGTAATTCTTCGCATGCTCGACGAACATCGTGTCCACCGCGGCCGGCTTGATCAGCGTGACCGAGACCGGCGCCCGCTCGGCCTCCAGCTCCAGCCGCAGCGAATCGGTGAAGCCTTTGACCGCATGCTTGGACGCGGAATAAATCCCCTGCAAGGGCAACGCGCAATCGGATTCTTCGCTGCCGAGATTGATCAGCGCGCCGCCGTGCTGCTTCAGGTGCTCGGCAGCGATCAGCGAGCCGTAGACCACGCCCCAGAAATTGGTCTGGAACAGGC
>JAKACN010000201.1 GCA_021821365.1 Pseudomonadota bacterium
GATCCTGCTTCGACAGGAAATCGAGGAAGCTGACCTTGTCATTGAAGTTGATCAGGCCGCGCAGGTAGTACATGTAATCGACGTTCGGGTGGTTCGGGTGCAGCTTGATGAAGCGCTCGACCGCGGCCAGCGCCTCGGGCTGCTCGCTCTGGCGGTAATGCGCATAGGCGATTTCCATCTGTGCCTGCTGTGCATAGGTGCCGAACGGATAGCGCGATTCCAGCTTTTCGAAGTACTGGATGGCTTTTTCGTAATTGCCGCTCGATAATTCGTCACGGGCCTCCGAGTATAATTTGGCGGCCGGCCAATCCTTGGTCTCGTCGATTTTCTCCGGGAACAGACCGCATCCGGAAAGGGACAAAGCAAGGGCAATGGCAGCGAACTTCAACGATCTTTTTTGCATGACGTTTGCAAGAGCACATCTGGATAAGGCAACGATTATAGCCGATGCCGCTTGCAGCGATATATCAACCGAAACGCCGATTTTGAACCAGACCATCCCTGACACCGTTATGGACGATGGCGACGAAGACAGTGCTGTCTCGGCGTCATCCGCCATCGAACTGAAACTGACGCCGGAATTTTGCGGCGTCCGCCTCGACAAGGCGATATCCCAGCTTGTCCCCGAGTATTCCCGCAGCCGCCTCCAGCAATGGATCGATGCCGGATTCGTGACCGTGGACGGACAGCCTGCACGCGCCAAGATGCAGGTGCTGGGCGATGAAACCATCATCATCCGGCCGCAGGCGGCGCCGGAAGAGCAGGCGTTCACGCCGGAGCCGATGGATTTGGCGATCGTCCACGAAGATGCTGCGATGCTGGTCATCGACAAGCCTGCCGGCCTGGTGGTGCATCCGGCCGCAGGCAACTGGTCCGGAACGCTGCTCAATGGCCTGCTGCATCATTGCCCCGCCCTGGCTGGCGTTCCGCGTGCCGGCATCGTGCACCGCCTCGATAAGGACACCAGCGGCCTGATGGTGGTGGCAAAGACGCTGCAGGCGCAAACCGACCTGGTGCGGCAATTGCAGGCCAGGACCGTCAAACGCGAGTATCTCGCACTGGTGTGGGGGGCGCCGCGCCTGAGCGGCACGGTGGACGCCGCGATCAGCCGGCATCCGCGGGACCGGATCAAGATGGCGGTATCCGAGCACGAAAGCGCCAAATCTGCGGTCACGCATTATCAGCGCATCGCGACAGGCAAACTCGACGGACGCGAAGCGAGCCTGGTGCGCTGCCGACTGGAAACCGGGCGCACCCACCAGATCCGGGTGCACATGCAGTCGATCGGGTTCCCGCTCGTTGGTGACCCCTTGTACGGCAAGCCGCATCTGGCCGCGGTATTCGGCCGCCAGGCCTTACACGCCTATCGTCTCGGACTGATTCATCCTTCATCCGGAAAGCTTCTCGAATGGACAGCCGGTTTGCCGACGGATTTTGCCGAGCTGCTCAAGCGCGCCGGTATGGATGGCGTCGTCATTGAATGAAGACAAGGCACGCGACATGGATATCCTGATCCCCGATTGGATTGATGCGCCTGCCAACGTAGGCGCGATGTCGACTACGCGGACAGGCGGATTCAGCCGCGCTCCGTACGACGATGGCGCGGGCGGCGGCGGACTGAACCTCGGTGTGCATGTGGGCGACGACCCGGACGCGGTGGCGCGTAATCGCGCCATATTACGGACGCTGCTGCCGTCGGAACCAGCATGGCTGATGCAGGTGCACGGCACGACGGTGCTGGATGCAGCCGATGTCGTGGATGCTTCGGGAGCCGATGCTCCGCACGCCGACGCCAGCATCGCAACGCGGCCGGGCGTGGTCTGCGTCGTGCAGACGGCAGATTGTCTTTCGGCCCTGTTGTGCGACATCAACGGACGCGCGGTCGGGGCGGCGCATGCGGGATGGCGCGGGCTGGCTTCCGGTGTGCTGGAACAGACGGTGTTCCGGATGCGCGATGCGGGCGCCGGCGAAATCCTTGCATGGCTGGGGCCGGCCATCGGCCCGGATTCCTTCGAGGTGGGGCAGGATGTTTTCGACGCGTTTGCCGATCGTGATGCGAGGATGGCGTCGGCATTCAGGCCGGTCGCCGGAGAGCAGAAATACCTAGCCGATATCTACGGCCTCGCCCGCGCGAAATTGGCCGGCGCGGGCGTGACGCGGGTCCATGGCGGAGGTCTTTGCACCGTGCATGACGCCGGCCGCTTTTACTCTTACCGGCGCGACAGGATTACCGGGCGGATGGCATCGTTGATTTGGCTCAAGCAGCCCGCCTGAAGAATCGGCGAATATGCCGATCGTCAATCCGGCGCCCTTGATGCTGGTCCCTTTATATCGTGCGCATCCGTTTCATTCGAGCGCACTGATTCACGCGAGGCTTTCAGGGCTTTAGCACGGTCGTGCTTGCGTCGGGGGCTTCCCATCACGTATAAAATGATCGCCAGGGGCAACACACCATAGAGCAGGAAGGTCACTATCCCGGCAATCACCGATTGCTCGGTGATTGACATCATCAATACAACATAAATCCATGCGATGGCGACGATATACATAACTCCTTTAGCACTCCTGATTAAGCACAGCTGATTCCGTTACCTTACGCCAAATTAGAGAAAGAAGCATGAATATGTTCCAGCCTCAAGCCGGTGCTAACGCATGGATGTCGCAACTCGCGGATCCGAATGCGTGGCAGGCCTGGCTCAAGACGTCTCCCGTCGATACCAAGCCGATCACGGCGACCATCAAGGAATTCGGCGCGACGATCGACCCTTCGGTCGTTGCGCAATTGCAGAACGACTACATGCAGCAAATGTCCGCCTTGTGGCAGGACATGCTGAACTCGAAGGCGCCTGCGATCGCCGACAGGCGATTCACCGGCCAGGAGTGGCAAGCGAATCCCTTGTTCGCCTTCAATGCCGCAGCCTATCTCTTGAACGCACGCTTCCTGATGTCGATGGCGGACTCCGTCGAGGCAACACCCAAGGCCAAGCAGAAGATCCGCTTCGCCGTCCAGCAAATGGTCGACGCTATGTCGCCGGCGAACTTCCTGGTCACCAATCCCGAAGCGCAAAAAAAGCTCATCGACACGAAGGGCGAGAGCCTGACCAGGGGCATCTCCCACATGCTGGAGGACCTGCAGAAAGGTCATATCTCGCATACGGACGAATCGGCTTTCGAGGTCGGCAGGAACGTTGCGAATACGGAGGGTGCAGTCGTTTTCGAGAATGCGATTTTTCAGCTGATCCAGTACAAGCCGCTCACGAAGAAGGTGTATGAACGGCCGCTGCTGCTGATTCCGCCCTGTATCAACAAGTATTACATTCTCGACCTGCAGCCGGAAAACTCGCTGGTGCGCTATGCGGTACAGGAAGGTCATACCGTGTTCCTCCTCTCGTGGGTGAACCCCGATGCATCGCTGGGGCACCTGACGTGGGACGACTACATCGTCGACGGAGCGATTCGCGCGATCAATGTGGTGCAGGAGATCAGCGGTCAGGAGCAGATCAACGCTCTCGGCTTCTGCGTCGGCGGAACGATCCTTTCCAGTGCGCTTGCCACACTGTATGGCCGTCGTGAGAACCCTGTTTCCAGCATGACGCTGCTGACGTCCTTGCTCGATTTTTCCAATACCGGCGTAATCGATGTCTTCATCGACGAGGCGCAGGTCGCTATGCGCGAACAGTCCATCGGCAAGGGCGGGCTGATGCCGGGACGCGATTTCACGTCGGCCTTTTCCAGCTTGCGGCCGAATGACCTGGTCTGGAATTACGTCAGTTCAAACTATCTGAAAGGGGAAGACCCTCCGCCTTTCGATCTGCTGTACTGGAACGCTGATGCGACGAATCTTCCGGGCCCGATGTTCTGCTGGTACCTGCGCAACCTGTATCTCGAGAACAGCCTGCGGGTCCCCGGGAAGCTCAGCGCGGCCGGAGAAAAGATCGACCTGTCGCGCATCGATGCGCCGGCGTTCATCTACGGGTCCCGCGAGGACCATATCGTGCCATGGACGGCGGCATATGAATCTACCCGCCTGATCAATCCGAAAAAGCGCAGCCGCAATCGCTTCATCCTCGGCGCGTCCGGCCATATTGCCGGCGTGATCAACCCGCCTGCGAAAAAGAAGCGCAGTTACTGGAGCAACGACCAGCTCGTCGATGATGCGCAGGAGTGGTTGACCGCGGCGACGGAGAACCCGGGCAGCTGGTGGCCCGAGTGGTCGACCTTCCTGGCGAAGCATGCCGGCAAGCAGATCAATGCGCCGCGCAAATACGGCAACGCAAAGCACAAGGCGATCGAGCCTGCTCCCGGCCGTTACGTGAAGGTCAAGGCAGCTTAAGAATAAGGGACGAACGGACTTCGGCGGCGGATTTTCGACCGAGAATTCGTCCGTCGCCAGCCCGGATTCAGCATGCTGTCAATGTGACAAGAAATTTACGTTGCGCTGCACCGGAAGCGATGATTTCTCCAAAGTCATTGCAATAAGTTCAGAATTTCACGGCAAAAGTTGCGTAGATCTTTGTTTTCTCGCACTATAATAAAAGTGCCCTAGGCGAACATGTGTTCGCTTTTTTTACGAATCGGCATAAGAGCGTTGCGACGCAATAAATGGAATATTCGATGAATAGTGCAAAAAAGATTTCCGAGCGCTTGATCAAGAAGTATCCGAACCGCCGCCTTTACGACACGCAGACCAGTTCCTACATCACCTTGTCGGATGTGAAACAACTGGTCCTCGACAACGAGGAATTTACCGTCGTTGACGCCAAGACCGATGAAGATCTCACGCGCAGCATCCTGCTGCAGATCATCCTGGAAGAAGAGGCAAACGGCACGCCGATGTTTTCCAGCGGCGCGCTGTCGCAGATCATCCGTTACTACGGCCATGCGATGCAGGGAATGATGGGTTCCTATCTGGAGAAGAACATCCAGGCGTTTATCGATATCCAGAACAAGCTCGCCGAAAGCTCCAAGGGTTTCTATGAAGGCAAGCCTTTCAGCCAGGAGATGTGGACCCAGTTCATGAATGTGCAAGGTCCGATGATGCAAGGCATGATGAGCAATTACATCGAGCAGAGCAAGAACCTGTTCATGCAGATGCAGGAGCAGATGCAGAGCCAGACCAAGAGCATGTTCGGCAGCTTTCCGTTCGCACCGAGCGACAAAAACAAGAAATAATTCAAGCCCTTAGGGCTGGTGTGGATGACAAGTTATTTCCTGCGCGCGACTGGAAAGACGGCATGAAAGGGTACAATAGCGGATTCGCTTTGTACCCTTTTTTGTTATGTCTTCTCAATCCCCAAAAGCGGACCTTTCCAGAATGGATTCTCCCAAGGTCGGCTTCGTTTCCCTCGGATGTCCCAAGGCACTCGTCGATTCGGAACAAATCATCACCCAGCTGCGCGCGGAAGGCTACGAGACCGCGAATTCCTACAGCGGTGCGGACCTGGTCATCGTCAACACCTGCGGCTTCATCGATGCCGCTGTGCAGGAATCGCTCGATGCAATCGGCGAGGCCTTGCATGAAAATGGCAAGGTGATCGTCACCGGCTGTCTGGGCGCGAAGAAGGACGCCGCGGGCAACGACATCATTCAAAGCGTGCATCCGAAAGTGCTTGAAGTGACCGGCCCGCATGCGCTCACCGAAGTCATGTCCGCCGTACACCGGCACCTGCCCAAACCGCACGATCCCTTCCTCGACCTCGTGCCGGCGCAAGGCATCAAGCTGACGCCGAAACACTTTGCCTACCTGAAGATATCCGAAGGCTGCAACCATCGCTGCAGCTTTTGCATCATCCCTTCGATGCGCGGCGACCTCGTGTCGCGCCCGATTGCGGACGTGATGCTGGAAGCGGAAAACCTGTTCAAGGCGGGTGTGAAGGAGCTCCTCGTCATCTCCCAGGACACCAGCGCCTACGGCGTCGACGTGAAATTCCGCACCGGCTTCTGGAACGGCAAGCCGGTGAAAACGCACATGACCCAGCTCGTGACCGCGCTCGGCGAAGTCGCGGCGCAATACGGCGCATGGGTACGATTGCACTACGTTTATCCGTATCCGCACGTTGATGACGTGATTCCGCTGATGGCGGATGGCAAGGTACTGCCTTACCTCGACGTACCCCTGCAGCATGCGCATCCGGATGTGTTGAAGCGCATGAAGCGTCCCGCCAATGGCGAGAAGAACATCGAGCGCATCCAGGCCTGGCGCCGGATGTGCCCGGACATTACCATTCGCTCGACTTTCATCACCGGCTTTCCGGGCGAGACCGAGCAGGAATTCGACTACCTGCTGGACTTCCTGAAGGAAGCGGAAATCGATCGCCTCGGCTGCTTCGCCTATTCGCCGGTCGAAGGTGCGAGCGCCAACGAATTGCCGAACCCGGTTCCGGAAGAAGTTCGTGAGGAACGCCGCGCGCGTGTCATGGAACTGCAGGAGGGAATATCGCGTAAGCGTTTGCAGGCCAAGGTCGGCAAGTCCATGCGGGTCCTGCTCGATGAGGTGACGGCAAGTGGCGGCACCGCGCGTTCGGCGGCGGATGCGCCGGAAATTGACGGCGTGGTCTATGTGAAACCGCCGTACGAACCGGGCAGGAAATTGAAGGTCGGCGAGTTTGTCGATGTCAGGATCACTGCAGCGGATGCGCATGACATGTGGGCGGAAGCATAAATGAAACGCGTATTGATGCAATCACTCCTGGGGGGGGCGCTGGCATTTTCCTCAGTCGCGGCTTCCTCTGCCGTGCCGCAGACGCAAGAGACACTCGCGGCCGCGGGCAAGATGCTGTCCGGCGCACCGGTGAGCATGCAAGGTATGCTGGGGCAGGCGCAGATCCGGGGAACCTTGCGCAACAAGGCCGAGAAGGAAGAGGGGATTGAAGGCGAGTACTTCGTCTCCGGACATCCGCAACGTGTCCTGCTGGCCGGCGAAATCGAAGGTGACGACTTTTTCCTGGAAGAGTCCGAGAACGGCAAGGACGTTTCCGGCCAATGGACCGGCAAGCTGGCCGGCGACACGATCAGCGGCGAATGGCAGTCGGCCGACGGCAAGGTGACCAAACCGTTCATCGTCAGGATCACGCGCAACGAGGACAGGATGCAGGGCGCAACGGCGGGCGTGCCGTCGAACAACCAGCAACAATGATGTTGCGCAGGAGACGCGAGTGGCAGACCGGAAATCGATTCAGACCGCGCTGATTCATTCGGATTACAGGGCGCCGGAAGGATTCGCGGCGTTCCCCGCACCGATCCATCACGCGTCGACCGTACTGTTCGAGAATGTCGCGGCGCTGCGCTCGCGCAACTGGCAGGACAAGACTGGCTACACCTACGGGCTGCATGGGACGCCCACTACCTTTACGCTGGAAGCGCGGCTGGCTGAGATCGAGGGCGGCGAGCATTGCGTGCTTGCCCCGAGCGGGCTTGCGGCGATCGCGATGGTGGATTTCGCGCTGCTGAAGACAGGCGACGACGTCCTGATCCCGGATAACGTATATAACCCGAACCGCGAACTCGGACGCTGGCTGTCGCAGGATTTCGGCGTCAGCGCGCGCTTCTACGATCCGATGATCGGGGCTGGCATCGCCGGGTTGATCCAGCCGAATACGCGCCTGGTCTGGACGGAGGCGCCGGGGTCGGTATCGATGGAAGTTCCCGATATTCCAGCCATCTGCAGGGCGGTGCGGGAGAAGCGCGCTGCCGGGCAGGACATCCATGTGGCGATCGACAATACCTGGTCGGCCGGCATTGCTTTCCGTGCGTTCGATCATGGCGTCGACATCGTGATGCAGGCACTGACCAAGTATCAGTCAGGCGGCTCGGACGTACTGATGGGCGCGGTGATCACGCGCAACAAGGATCTGATCCACCGCATGGAGCTGGCGCACATGCGCATCGGTTTCGGCGTCGGCGCTGACGACGCCTACCTGGTGCTGCGCGGTTTGCAGACCATGAAGCTGCGGTTCGACGCGCATGACGCCGGTGCACGGAGGGTTGCCGCATGGCTGAAGGGGCGGCCCGAAATTGCGCGCGTGCTGCATCCGGCCTTCGAAGACTGCCCCGGCCATGACATATGGAAGCGGGACTTTACCGGTGCCGGAGGCCTGTTCTCGGTGGTGTTCGACGATCAGTACAGCGAGGAGCAGACTGACCGTTTCGTGGACAGTCTGAATCTTTTCAAGATCGGTTTCAGCTGGGGCGGCGCGGCGAGCCTGTGCGTGCCTTACCGCATCCAGTCGATGCGCCGGCAATGGAGCGGGAAGGGGCAACTGGTCCGTTTCAATATCGGACTGGAAGATCCCGCCGATCTGATTGCGGATATCGAGCGGGCCTTGTCGGCCCTGTAAGGGAACGTCCGGGCAGAAGACAACGTCGCGCCGCCCGTGCGCGCGTGTTCTTCAGGCATTCCAGCGATGATTTGGCGCACGTCATCAAGGCGCTGCCGTTCATGACCTGTCGAAAAGATTCCTCGATTTCAAGCAGGCATTGCCTTGTTGTCATTCAGATCGAGCAGGCCTTTCAGGAGGCGATACGCTTTCCAGATCCACGCCGCGGTCCAGATCAGCCAGGCGAGCGGGATACCGACGACGGAAATGAACAGTAGTGCGCCGACGAACATCCAGAAGAAATACCACCAGAACGAGCGGATCTGCCATGAATGGTGGCTGTAGACGAATGTTCCCACCGTCTCGGGGCGCTTGATGTAATTGAGGATCAGCGGAATCCAGGAAAAGATGCCCAGCGAGAAAAGAAAGCTGGCCGCGTGGGCAAGATAGAGCCACCAGGCCAGATTTTTGGCGGATTGCAACTTCGGGTCGAATACGAGTTCCTGGACCATTGCGTCTCCTTGGGAGTGCCTGCCTGAAAAGATCACTCGAACAAAGGTAAGATCCCGTCAAGGCCGACAAAATTCAGGGCGACATCAGCCTGCGCACGGACGATCGGCTTGGCGCGGAACGCCACCGATATCCCGGCGATGCCCATCATCTTCAGGTCGTTGGCGCCGTCGCCCATCACGATTGCTTGTTTCGTGGGAACACCGAGTTCCGCGCATACCTGTTCGACCATCTTTTTCTTTTCATCGGCGTCCACGATTCCGCCCACCACACGTCCGGTGAGCTTGCCGCCGACGATCTCCAGCTCGTTCGAGCGCGTGTAATCCATGCCGAGGCGCGCCTTGATGCGATCGGTGAAGAAGGTGAATCCGCCCGATACCAGCAAGGTCTTGAGCCCTGCAGCCTTCACTGCGGCGAGCATCTTCTCCGCACCCGGGGACAGCGTCAGCCGTTCGTCATACACGCGTTGCAGAGCAGAAGCGTCCAGTCCCTTCAACAGAGCAACACGGCGCGTCAGGCTTTCGCGGAACTCGATCTCGCCGCGCATTGCCGCTTCCGTGATCTCGGCCACCTGCGGCTTCAAGCCCTGCATGTCGGCGATTTCGTCGATGCACTCGATGGTGATCAGGGTCGAATCCATATCCATCGTGACCAGCCTGAAATCGGATAGCTTGCGGCCCGGTTCGATGAAAGCATAGTCCAGTTTGGCGGCAAGGCATTCCGCGTCGATGTTCGCGCGTAGCGTGTCGTTTTTGCGGACGCCTTCGCAACGATAGGCGTGTGGCGCAACGGGTACGATATATTGCGCATCGGCCAAGCCGGCAATGCGTTCGATGGTTGGGCGGTCGGTATTCAGGCCTTGCAGGATCAGATTCATGTCGGGCTGCTTGTCAGTGCTGCGGGAGCTGCGTTGTACAGGGGACGGTTAAAGAAATGATCAGGATACCAGCGAGCGGATGGTCGACTTCACTTGCGTTACTCGCGCCGCCAGGTCCGGCATGTTCGCCGTGAT
>JAKACN010000202.1 GCA_021821365.1 Pseudomonadota bacterium
TGCGTATCAGCAACGCGGGCATGTTGAGGACCGGCCAGCCGCTGTTCCGGGCCTGGACGCCATATGGGGTGATGAAAATGCTGGAATCGATCAACTATCCGGTGCGCGGCGCGAATGCGGTCGTGGTCGGCGCGTCGAACATCGTCGGCAAGCCGCAGGCCATGCTGCTGCTGCAGGCCGGCGCGACGGTCACCATCTGCAATTCGAAGACACGGGATCTTGGCCATCACACGCGGCAGGCCGACATCCTCGTGGTCGCCACCGGCAAGCGCAATATCGTCACCGCCGACATGATCAAGCCGGGCGCGGTCGTCATCGACGTCGGCATGAACCGCGACGACAACGGCAAGCTGTGCGGCGATGTGGACTTCGCCAATGCCAGGGAAGTCGCCGGCTACATCACTCCGGTGCCTGGAGGCGTCGGTCCGATGACCATTACGATGCTGCTCGTCAACACCATTGAGGCCGCGGAAAGAACGTAATCACATGAACTCTGCCCTGAACCCCCTGCTCGACTTTTCCGGCCTGCCGCGTTTCGAAGCGATCCTGCCGGAGCATGTCACGCCAGCCATTTCCACGCTGCTCGACGAGAATCGCGCCATCGTGAAACGGCTCGAAGCACCGATGCAAAAGGTGACATGGGAAAACTTTGTTGAACCGCTCGACGATGCGACGGAAAAACTCGGCAGGGCATGGGGCATCGTCGGCCACCTGAACGCGGTGGTCGACACGCCGGAGTTGCGCGCCACCTACAACGAGAACCTGCCCAAGATCACCGAATTCTGGACCGAGCTCGGACAAAATCTCGCGCTGTTCGAAAAATACAAGGCACTCAAGGCAGGCAGCGACTACGCCGCACTCAATCCCGCGCGCAAGAAAATCATCGAGAACGCACTGCGTGATTTCCGCCTCGGCGGCGCGGAACTGCCGGAAGACAGAAAGACGCGTTTCGCCGAAATCCAGGAGCAGCAGGCGGCACTGTCCACGAAGTTTTCCGAAAATGTGCTGGATGCGACGAATCACTACGCGCTGTTCGTCGAGAATGAAGCCGATCTCTCCGGCCTGCCGGACGACGTGAAACAGGCCGCACGTGCCGCCGCGGAAAAGGACGGCAAGCCTGGCTACAAATTCACGCTGCATTTCCCGTCCTACTTCCCGGTGCTGCAGTATGCCGAGAAGCGCGAGCTGCGCGAAACCATCTACCGTGCCAACGTGGCCAAGGCATCCGAGCTCGGCGAAAAACCCGAATGGGACAACACGCAGAACATCGGCGAGATCCTCAAATTGCGCGATGAAGAAGCCAAGCTGCTCGGCTTCCGCAATTTCGCGGAAGTGTCGCTGGTGCCTAAGATGGCCGAAACACCGGAACAAGTCATCAGCTTCCTTGAAGATCTCGCCCAACGTGCGCGCACTTTCGCGGAGAACGACCTTGCCGAATTGCGCGTCTTCGCGAAGAAGGAACTCGGCCTCGACAAACTCGAAGCATGGGACGTGACCTATGCCTCCGAAAAGCTGCGCCAGCAACGCTATGCATTCTCCGAACAGGAAGTGAAGCAGTACTTCCCCGAGCCGAAAGTCATCGAAGGCCTGTTCCGCGTGATCCAGACGCTGTTCTCGGTCGAGCTGAAACCGGATAGCGCGCCCGCCTGGCACAAGGACGTGAAGTTCTATCGCATCGAACGCAATGGCAGGCTGGTCGGCCAGTTCTACCTCGACCTGTATGCACGCAACGGCAAGCGCGGCGGCGCGTGGATGGACGATGCGCGCGGCCGCCGCCTGACGAAGTCCGGCGTGCAAACGCCGGTTGCCTACCTCACCTGCAATTTCACCGAGCCGGCCGTCGTCGACGGCAAGGCCAGGCCCGCGCTGTTCACGCACGATGAAGTGATCACGCTGTTCCACGAGACCGGGCACGGCCTGCATCATATGCTTACGGAAGTGGACGAGCTTGGCGTGTCAGGCATTTCCGGCGTCGAATGGGACGCGGTCGAACTGCCCTCGCGGTTCATGGAAAACTTCTGCTGGGAATGGGATGTCCTGCAGAACATGACTTCGCACGTCGATACCGGCGCACCTCTGCCGCGTGAACTGTTCGACAAGATGATCGCAGCCAAGAACTTCCAATCCGGCTTGCAAATGCTGCGCCAGGTGGAATTCGCGTTGTTCGATATGCATTTGCATTTCGACCACGATCCGTACGGTCCGAAAACGGCGCGGGACATTTTGAACGACGTCCGGCACCGGGTTGCGGTAATGATTCCGCCGGAATTCAACCGCTTCGAGAATTCCTTCGGCCACATCTTTGCCGGCGGCTACGCGGCAGGATACTATAGCTACAAATGGGCCGAGGTTCTGTCGGCCGACGCCTATGGCGCGTTCGAAGAAGCCGGCGCGATCGGCGGCAATATCCTGTCGATCGATACAGGCCGGAAATTCCAGCGCGAGATCCTTGGCGCGGGCGGCGCGCGCACCGCGCTCGAATCGTTCAAGGCCTTCCGCGGCCGCGAACCGACGATCGACGCGCTGTTGCGCCACAGCGGAATGGCATCCTAATCGTAGCAACAGGGAGAAGAAATGAATCGTGTGCTGCCAACGTGTACGGAGCTGATCTTGATGGTCGCCGCAAGCGCTCACGCACAACTGTACAAGTGGGTCGGTCCGAACGGAAAGGTGACCTACAGCGACGTGCCGCCGCCGGCCTCCGCATCGCGCGTCGAGACCAAGCCGGTCGGAGCCGGCAACGTCAACACCGGCGGCCTCCCCTATGAAGTCGCGGAAGCGGCGAAGAATCATCCCGTCACCTTGTACACGGCACGCAGCTGTGTGCCGTGCGACGATGGCCGCAAACTGCTGACCGCGCGCGGCATTCCGTTTTCCGAAAAAACCGTCAACACGGCTGAAGACGCCGCGCGATTCCGGCAGATGGGTGAAGACGGGCAGGTGCCGGTCCTCTTCGTCGGCCGCAGCAAGCAGCGCGGTTATGAGCCCGGCGCGTGGAACGGCACGTTGAGCGCGGCGGGTTATCCCGAAACGAACAAGTTGCCGAAGTCCTATCACAATCCGCCGGCCGAACCGGCTGCGCCGGCGCCGACGGCAGTCGCGGAAAAGCAACAGGATGACGGCACCGGCAGGCAGGCTTCCAAACCGTCGGCGACCGAACTGCCGCCAGCCGTCGGCAACGCGCCTCCGGGGTTCCGTTTCTGATCTGGCGCCATGACACGCATCGATTTCCACACCAACATCCCGGACAAGATCGCATACACCTGCCGCCTGGTCCGCAAGGCGCGCGCGGCGAATTGCCAGCTGGTGCTCCTGGCCGGCGATCGCTCGGAAATGGCAACGCTGGACCAGGCGCTCTGGACCTTTTCGGAACTCGACTTCCTGCCGCACGTGCCGCTCGCCGACCCGCACGCCAGCAGCACGCCGATCATCCTTACCGAGGACGACCAGGCGGATTTGCCGCACTACGAAGTGCTGGTCAATCTGTCCGGCCGCACGCCGGCGCATTTCGCGCGCTTCGAACGCATGGTCGAGATCGTTACCCGCGACGAGGCAGACACGCTCGCCGGCCGCGAACGCTACCGTTTCTATCAGCAGCGCGGCTACCCATTGCAGCACTTCACGGCGGACAAGGCATGACCAACCCTTCGCTGGACGCCGGCATTCCGGTACTGACAGAAATCATCCCGGCTCCGGCACCGGCGCCAAGGCAATCCGCCGCGGTGCCGCCGCCCGCTCCTCCGCGTGAGGACGACGCGGACGCCAGACCTTCCACGGCCCTTGCGGCGCTCGACGAGGCGCAGCTTGAGCGCCTCGAGCGCGAGGTCAGGGAGCGCGTCCTGGTGCAAGTGCTGGAACGTATCGATTTTGTGCTGGAGCAGCGCGTCCGCGACAGCCTGGCCGATGTCCTGCAAACCGCGGTTGAAAGGCTGGCCGCCGAGATCAAGGACGGCCTGCATCATTCGATCAAGGACGCCGTCACGCGCGCCGTCACGCAGGAAATCGCCAAACTGCAGGCCGCGAGGAAATAGCGGCTTCATTCGTCCGTGGACACGTTCCCATCGCACCGTTTCATCACCCGCCATGGCATGCGCCATGCGCGCGGCAAGCATCACATGTCCTCCAGGAGCCTGGGCGGCAGAAGGCTCCCATGTTTGATCGGGCGCATGGCGCATGCCATGGCGAATAGCGTACACAGGAACGCAGCGCGCCGGGCATGCAGAACGCCTGCACCTTCCGGCATCCCCGATACTTGCATTCCCACCCCGGAGATTCTGTTGTCATGAAAGTCATCGTACTGGGCGCCGGCATCATCGGCACCGCCTCCGCATGGTTTCTGAACAAGGCAGGCCACGAAGTGATGGTCATCGATCGCCAGGCCGGCGTGGCCCGTGAAACCAGCTTCGCCAACGGCTGCCAGATTTCGGTCTCCCATGCGGAACCATGGGCCAATCCGGCGGCCCCCATGAAGATACTGAAGTGGCTGGGCAAGGAAGACGCCCCCCTGCTGTTCCGCCTGCGCGCGGAATGGCTGCAATGGATCTGGGGCCTGCGCTTCCTGCGCGAATGCGCACCGTCACGCGTGGCGGACAACATGCGGCAGATCGTGGCCATTGCCGAATACAGCCGCCAGACGCTGCAGGCTGTACGCGCAGAGACAGGCCTCGAATACGACCAGCTCACGCGCGGCATTCTGCACTTCTACACCGACCGCAAGGAATTCGAGCATTCGTTGGAAGCGGCGCGGCTGATGCGCGAATTCGGTTGCCCGCGCCAATCGATCGGTCCGGAGGAAGTGGTGAAGATCGAGCCGGCCCTTGCGCACATCGCCGGCAAGATCGTCGGCGGCGACTACACGGCTACCGACGAATCCGGCGATGTCTTCAAGTTCACCAGCGGACTTGCCGGGAGAGCCGTCGCAGCAGGCGTGCAGTTCCGCTTCGATACCACCATCACGCAACTGGTGACCGACGGCGCGAAGATCGGCGGGGTCGAAATCATCAATGCCGATGGCACGTACGAGGTCGTGCGTGCCGATGCGTTCGTGGTAGCGCTGGGAAGTTTCTCCGTGCCCCTGCTCGACCCGCTCGGCATCAGGCTGATGATCTACCCTGGCAAGGGTTATTCCGCCACCTACGCGGTCACCGCACCGGATGCGGCGCCGACGGTTTCGCTCACGGACGATGGCTACAAGCTGGTGATATCCCGTCTCGGCAATCGCCTGCGCGTGGCAGGCACGGCAGAGATGAATGGCTATGGACGCGAACTGAACATGACCCGCTGCGAGGCCATCACCCGCCGCACGCGTGAACTGTTCCCGAATGCCTGCGACTATGTCCATCCCGAGTACTGGTCCGGCCTGCGACCGGTGACGCCATCGAACGTTCCCTATATTGGCAAGACGCGCTACGCCAACCTGTTCCTCAACACAGGGCACGGCACGCTCGGATGGACCATGGGCTGCGGCTCGGGACAGGCGATTGCCGACATTGTGTCAGGGCGCCGGCCCGACGTGGATTTTGCCTTTACCGGCATGCCTGCTCAAGGCAATGGCCGTGCCGCGGACACACGGGTGTCCCGGGCATAGCGTCCTATTTCCCGGCCCGCACCTGCACTTCAGGCTGTTTTTCATCGAACGCCACCCGCGTCGCGAACTTCGCACGCTTCATCGGGAAGCGCGACTGGAAATGACGGACATTTCCCGAGCCCGAGATGACCTTGCGCACGAACTGGTAATAGGCATCCATATCGATCACATGCACGACGAGGAAGTAGTCGTACTCGCCGGAGACGAAGTAGCACTGCATGACTTCGGTTTCCTTCGCCATGCGCGCCTCGAATTCCTGCATGTGCTCGTCCGACTGGTTGTTGAGCGACACCTCAAGGAAAGCGAGCATCCCGTATCCCAGGGCGAAAGGGTCGACCAGAGACACGTCCCCGCTGATGATGCCCGCCTCGCGCAACTCCCTCACCCGGCGCAGGCATGTCGGCTGAGAGATGTGTACCTTTTCGGCCAAAGTCCGGGTCGGGATCTGGTTATCCTTCTGCAGGAGGTTCAACAGCTTGCGATCGACCTTGTCCAGGACGTGGAATTTGGGCATATAAAAATCGACGAATGTTGGAAAAAACCACAGAAAAACTCTTTTCGAACCGTTTTTTCTGTTGTACCGTCTGCCTGTTCAGAAAAACTGAATGAATAAACGGCTGTCGGGAGCGTCACTAGAAGACTGAAAATCGGCCCCGACCACACCATCTCGGCAGCCATCAAATAGGTGAGTGTTGCAGCAACCCTGCGTTTTTTCAATCCTTAGGAGGATATTTTATGCAGTTCAAGACAAAAATGATTCCGTTGGCTGGCGCGATTGCATTTGCCTTTGCAGGTGCCGCATCGGCACAGGAACTGGTGGTCAAGATCGGCCACGTCGGCCCGATCTCCGGCGCCATTGCCCACCTCGGCAAGGACAATGAAAACGGTGCGCGCATGGCGATCGACGAGCTCAACGCCAAGGGCGTGACCATCGGCGGCAAGAAAGCCAAATTCGAACTGCTGGCAGAAGACGACGGCGCCGATCCGAAGCAAGGTACTGCAGCTGCACAGAAACTGGTCGACGCCAAGGTCAACGGCGTGGTCGGCCACCTGAACTCCGGCACCACCATCCCGGCTTCCAAGATCTATTCCGACGCCGGCATTCCGCAGATCTCCCCGTCCGCCACCAACCCGAAATACACGCAGCAAGGCTTCAAGACCACCTTCCGCGTGGTGGCCAACGACGGCCAGCTGGGCGGCACGCTGGGCCGTTACGCCGTGCAGATCAACAAGGCCAAGCGCATTGCCGTGATCGATGACCGTACCGCTTACGGCCAGGGCGTCGCGGAAGAATTCATCAAGGGTGTCAAGTCGAAGGGCGGCGCTGCCCAGATCGTGGCGCAGCAGTACACCAACGACAAGGCCACCGACTTCAACGCGATTCTGACCGCCATCAAGGCCAAGAACCCTGACACCGTCTTCTTCGGCGGCATGGACGCCGTGGCCGGCCCGATGCTGCGCCAGATGAAGGCGCTGGGCATCAATGCCAAGTTCATGGGCGGCGATGGCATCTGCTCCGAAGGCCTGGCACAACTGGCCGGCGACGCGCTGGGCGACGGCCAGGTGGTCTGCGCCGAGGCAGGCGGTGTGGAAGACGCACAGAAGAAGGGCATGGAAGATTTCCGCGCCGCTTACAAGAAGAAGTTCGGCACCGACGTGCAGATTTATGCACCGTACGTCTATGACGCCGTGATGGTGATGGTCGAATCCATGAAGAAGGCCGGTTCGGCCGAACCGGCGAAGTACCTGCCGGAACTGGCGAAGATCCATTACAAGGGCGTGACCGGCAATATCGCCTTCGACGCCAAGGGCGACATCAAGGACGGCACCCTGACGCTGTACACCTACAAGGGTGGCAAGCGCCAGCAAATCGCTGTGACCAAGTAATAGCGGTACGACGATGGCAAAGAGCCCCGGTTTCCAGCCGGGGCTTTTTTTCGTCCTGCGTACATCTCCCGTTTGTGCCCCAGGCGCTGCGCAAAAAGAAAAAGCGCTCTTGCGAGCGCTTTTCCCTGACTGATCGGCAGCAGGATTATTTCTGCGACAGCACCCACTTCACCAGGGTGCGCGCTTCCGCTTCATTTACCTGTGCATTGGCCGGCATCGGGACTGCGCCCCACACGCCGCTGCCGCCCTTCAGCACCTTTTGCGTGAGCTTGTCTTCCGCATCTTTCTGGCCCGCGTACTTGGCGGCGACATCCTTGAATGCCGGTCCGACGACCTTGTTCGCAACGGAATGGCAAGCCAGGCAGTTCTTCGCCTTCGCCAGATCGGCATTCGCCATCGCTGCATTGGAAACCAGTACACCTGCGGCCAGAACTACCAACAAAGAACCCTTCATTACTCTCTCCATGAAAAAATCCCGGTCATTCACCGGCGAACTGGACATGCACATTACCTGTTCCATTCCGAAACGGCAAGTTGCCCTGCGCGGTTGACAGTGCAAATTGACCGTTACATTCTTTAGCAATATCCTGCAGGAAATGCGAATCCCCGGAGCAGTCATGCCAATCATTATCGTCATAGTCGTATTATCAATTCTGAAATACTTCGAATTCAGCATCGTGGCCGACCTCTCCTGGTGGTGGATTGCCGCGCTGCTGGGCGTGGCCTTCGTCTGGTTCGAATTCATCGAGCGCATGCTCGGCCTCGACCGGCGCAAGGCGGACGAACATCTGGAGAAAGCACGCAAGGATCGCGTGAAGAAAACCTTCAAGAACTAGTGATCCCTCCCACTCCAATTTACGGTTTCTGCCGGCCAGTCGCCGGCGATTGCTGCGTTGCCATCCTCGCAATAGCAACACGATCGCACCGGTGAACGCCTAGCATTCGCCGACGACTGTCCGGCAGAAACCGCAAATCGAAGCGTGACGGACCACTAAAAAAACAACAAGGGCGGCACATAGACCGCCCTTGTTGCATTAACAGAATAAACCGCTTATCTCTTCAGCTGCGACAGATCGCGCACTGCGCCGCGATCGGCCGATGTCGCCAGCGCGGCATACGCCTGCAGCGCCTGCGACACGACGCGTTGACGGTTCTCGGGCTTCCATGCCTTGTCGCCCTTCGCTTCCATTGCTGCCCGGCGTTCCGCCAGCTCGGCATCGCTGACCTTCAGCTGGATGCGGCGCGCAGGAATGTCGATCTCGATGATGTCACCATCGTTCACGAGGCCGATCGCGCCGCCTTCCGCCGCCTCCGGTGAGGCGTGGCCGATTACCAGGCCGGAGGAACCGCCGGAGAAGCGGCCGTCGGTAAACAGTGCGCAGACCTTGCCCAAGCCCTTGGACTTGATGTACGAGGTCGGGTACAGCATTTCCTGCATGCCCGGGCCGCCCTTCGGGCCTTCGTAGCGGATGATGACAACGTCGCCTTCCTTCACGACATCGCCCAGAATGCCCTCCACCGCCGCGTCCTGGCTCTCGAACACGCGCGCCTTGCCGGTGAACTTCAGGATGCTCTCATCCACGCCCGCCGTCTTCACGATGCAGCCCTTCTCGGCCAGGTTGCCGTACAGGACGGCCAGTCCGCCGTCCAGCGAATACGCATGTGCCTTGTCGCGAATGCAGCCATGCGCGCGATCGGCATCGAGCTTGTCGTACCGCTTGTCCTGCGAGAAAGCGACTTGCGACGGCACGCCACCGGGAGCCGCGAGGAAGCGCTGGCGCACGGCCTCGTCCTGGTTCGTCATGATGTCGTTGGCGGCGATCGCGTCGCCCAGGGTCCTGCTGTGCACCGTTGTCACGCTGGTATCCAGCAGGCCGGCACGGCTGAGTTCCGCGAGAATGCCCATGATGCCGCCCGCGCGGTGCACGTCCTCGATATGGTAATCCTGGGTTGCCGGAGCCACCTTGCACAGGCAGGGCACCTTGCGCGAGATGCGGTCGATGTCGGCCATCGCGAAGTCCACGCCGGCTTCCTGCGCTGCCGCCAGCAGGTGCAGCACGGTGTTGGTCGAACCGCCCATCGACACATCGAGCGCCATCGCATTTTCGAAGGCGGCCTTGGTGGCGATGCTGCGCGGCAGGATGGAAGCGTCGTCCTGTTCGTAATAACGCTTGGCCAGCTCCACGGCGAGGCGGCCGGCGCGCAGGAAAAGCTGCTTGCGGTCGGCATGCGTCGCAACCGTCGTGCCGTTGCCCGGCAGCGAAAGGCCCAGCGCCTCGGTCAGGCAGTTCATCGAATTGGCCGTAAACATACCGGAGCAGGAGCCGCAGGTCGGGCAGGCGG
>JAKACN010000203.1 GCA_021821365.1 Pseudomonadota bacterium
TGCCGCCGATGGTGCAGGCGATCTGCGAAGAAGGATCGGGCGCGTAGTACAGGTCGTGCGCGGCGGCTGCGTCCGAAATCGCGAGATTGCGCACGCCGGGCTGCACGACTGCGGTGCGGGAATACGGATCGAGCTTCAGGATCTTGTTGAACCTGGCGGTGGAAAGCACCACACCGTCCGCGATCGGCATCGCGCCGCCTGACAGCCCGGTGCCGGCGCCGCGCGGCACGATCGGCACCTTGAGCTCGCGGCAGGTGTTCAGGATGGCAACGACTTGCGCTTCGGTCTGCGGCAGCACCACGACCATCGGCAACTGGCGAAAGGCCGACAGGCCGTCGCATTCGTACGGCCGTGTGTCTTCTTCGTTGAACAGCACGCAGCCTTCCGGCAGCAGCGCGCGCAAGGCGTCGGCGACTTCACGCTGCCGTTCGGCGGTGAATTGGATGGGGGAAGGGGCGTTCATGTGTATTCCTACTGATTAGCGCATGAGTGTAGCGAAATACCATGCGGCCTGGGCGGATTTGCGGTGCTGGCGCACCTGAAAAGCTTTGCCCGCTGCAGTGAATATTTTTCAGGCGAATGCCGTGCGCCCGGCATCGGCTTGTCATTCCGTCACGACGGCGAGCCGATGAATCGCATTATGCGCGGATCGGGGAAAGCCTGCAGGACAGCACGGCAAGCGTCACGAAGCTTGTTGCCAATTTCTCAAGCAGGACTGCAGGCCGTGACGGCGTGAGGCTCAGGCGGTGCGGAAGGTGGCCAGCAGCCAGTCGACGAAGGCACTGACTTCGGGCCGGTCCCGCACATGCTGTTCGTAGACCACGTAATACGCATGCGGCGGCGTTTTCAGAACAACATCGGGGAACAGCTGCACCACTTCGCCGCTGGCGATCAGGTTCTGCGCGAAATGCTGCCGCGTGAGTCCAACGCCATGGCCGTGCCTCACGGCCTCCAGCAGCAGGCCCAGGTCATCGAAGCGCATGCCTGTCGACGGCTCCGGCCAATCCAGTCCTGCCACCTCGAACCAAGGCTGCCACGGCTCCAGCGCCGAGCGCAGCAAGGTAGCCTTCTGCAGGTCGGCCGGCGCCTTCAGGCCGCCAATCGACGCCAGGTACTTCGGGCTGGCGACGGTAAAGGTCGGTTCCTCGAACAGTTTCTCCGTCACCAGATCCGGGTACTTGCCGGCGCCGAAACGCACTTCGACATCGCTCTCCGACAGGCTCAGATCGTACAGGGGCACAGAGAGGAACACCTCGATCACGATATCCGGATACTGCGCGGCGAATTCGGCCAGGTGCGGCACCAGCAGGCAGCGCGAGAACGTCGGCGGCACCGTGATCTTGATGCGCGGCTGCGCCGGGGCAGTGCGATGCGGCAGCGGGAACTCGGTCAGCGTGCGCAAGGCCGCCCGCACCACGTCCAGATAACGCCGCCCGAACTCCGACAGGCTGACCGCGCGGCCGTCACGCAGGAACAGGCGCTCGCCGACAAAGTCCTCCAGCAGGCGGATGCGGTGCGACAAGGCCGAGGGCGTGATGCACAGCTCTTCCGCAGCGACGGCGAAGGACCCGAGACGGGCGGCCGCTTCAAAGGCGGAGAGAGCATGAACCGGCGGGAGGCGTATGGCCATAATGAAAACTCGAAGGAAAGGGGGAGCTGCCGCAAATCCGGTCTGAAAACCGTCCTGCGCCTGTGACGCGCGACAGTGTTGCAGACAGCATTGCCAGGCAGGCAAGCAAAAGCACGTGACACAGAGCGCGTTCGGCTCCCTCCCGTTGATGTAAAAGGGACGCCCTCATGACCGCGTCACGGTCGTTTGCGCATTTGCTTATTCATGGAGGATTTTACCGGGGTTCATTATGTTTTTGGGATCAAATGCATGCTTGAGCGTACGCATGGTCCGGATCGCTTCCACGCCATGCTCCTGCACGAGAAAATCCATCTTGTGCATGCCGACGCCATGCTCTCCGGTGCAGGTGCCGTCCATGGCGATCGCGCGCGCGACCATGCGTGCATTGATGCCTTCGGCCTTCGCCACCTCGGCCGGATCGTGCGGATCGATCATCATCAGCACGTGAAAATTCCCGTCGCCCACGTGCCCGAGGATGGAATAGATCATGCCATTCTTTTCACAATCGGCCTGGGTATCGAGGATGCACTCGGCCAGGCGCGAAATCGGGACGCAGCAATCGGTGGTGATCGCGCGCCCGCCCGGCCGCATCTGCAGCATGGCGAAATAGGCATTGTGGCGCGCGGCCCAGAGGCGCGAACGGTCTTCCGGACGAGTCGCCCATTCGAAGCCGCTGGCGCTGTGTTCCGCGGCGATGTCCTGCACCACCTGCGCATGTTCCTTCACGCCATGTTCGCTGCCGTGGAACTCGAACAGCAGCAGCGGCTTCACGGGCAGGTTCAACTTGTCGTGGGCATTGATCGAGCGCACGCAGCTCTCGTCGAGGAATTCGACGCGCGCGATCGGCACGCCCATCTGTATGGTCTGGATGACGGTATTGACAGCATCGGCGGTGCTCGGGAAGGAGCATACGGCGGCGGACACCGCTTCGGGTTGCGGATACAGCCTGACGGTAACTTCGGTGATGATGCCCAGGGTGCCTTCACTGCCGACGAAAATGCGCGTAAGGTCGTAGCCGGCCGAGGATTTCCTGGCGCGGGTGCCGGTCTTGATGACGCGCCCATCCGCCGTGACGACGGTGAGCGCAAGCGTGTTCTCGCGCATGGTGCCGTAGCGCACGGCATTGGTGCCGGAGGCGCGGGTGGCGGCCATGCCGCCCAGCGAGGCATCGGCGCCCGGATCGATCGGAAAGAACAGGCCTGTGTCCTTGATCTCCTGGTTCAGTTGCTTGCGCGTCACCCCGGCCTGCACGGTGGCGGTCTGGTCCTCCGCATGCACGGCCAGCACCTGGTTCATCTGCGACAGGTCGATCGTGATTCCGCCGCGCAATGCCAGCACATGGCCTTCGAGCGAGGTGCCGGTGCCGTACGGAATGATGGGAATGCCGTGGTGGCTGCACAGCTTCACCACTTCGGCCACTTCTTCCGTGGTATGTGCGAACACGACGGCATCCGGCAGCATCGGGTCGTAGGAAGATTCGTCGCGCCCGTGGTGTTCGCGCATTGCCTCGGCAGTGGAGAAGCGGTCTTCGAACAGCGTGGCGAGCGCCGTCGCCAGTTCTTCGGGCAAGGGTTTCTTCGGCGCGGCAGCGCGGGCGAGATGGGTCATGGTCGTCTCCTTTTTTCCGATTCTACCGCGTTAATTCCGATACATTGATGTGGAGATGACACTCCGTCACATGGTTTTGCCTTATCCTCTGGTCTTCACCATTCATGGACGAACAACCATGGGCAACCGACTATCCAAAATCGCCACGCGCACCGGCGACAACGGCACCACCGGTCTGGGCGACGGCAGCCGCATCGGCAAGGACAGCCTGCGCATCGCGGCGATCGGCGACGTGGATGAACTGAATTCGCAGATCGGCCTGCTGTTGTGCGAGGAGTTGCCGCCCGCTCTGCGCGAGGAGCTGATTTCGATCCAGCACGACCTGTTCGATCTTGGCGGCGAACTGTGCATTCCGGGCTACGCGCTGATCGTCGAGTCACATGTGGCGCGCCTGGACGCGCTGCTGGAGAAATACAATGCCGACCTGCCGCGCCTGCAGGAATTCATCCTCCCGGGCGGCTCACGCGCCGCGGCGCTGGCGCATGTGTGCAGAACCGTCTGCCGCCGCGCCGAACGTTCCATCGTCACGCTGGGCAGCAGCGACAAGATCAACGACAACCCGCGGCATTACATGAACCGCCTGTCGGACCTGCTGTTCGTGCTGTCGCGCGTGTTGAACCGTTTTGCGGGTGGCAGCGATGTGCTGTGGGAAAAGGATCGCAAGCGCGACGTTTGACTCTGCCAGTCGTATTGAAAAAACCGCTCGGGTTTCGAGCGGATGGCTAAAGCTCAGTAGGGGGTTGGCCCACGGCAGAAAGATTCTTGTCCACGAAAAACACGAAAGACACGAAAATTCTTATTGCTTTTCGTGTTTTTCGTGTCTTTCGTGGACATCTAAACCTTACTTCACCCGCTTGTCGTTCTCGATCAGCGCATACGCCGAGTGGTTGTGGATCGATTCGAAGTTCTCCGCCTCCAGCATGTAGGCCGCAACGCGCGAGTCGGCATTGAGCATGCCGGCGACGTCGCGCACCAGGTCCTCGACGAATTTCGGATTGTCGTAGGCGCGCTCCGTCACATACTTCTCGTCCGGACGCTTCAGCAAGCCAAACAGTTCGCAGGACGCCTGCTGCTCGATCTTCGCGATCAGTTCGTCCACGGCCAGCTCGCCATCCAACACGGCGGTGACCGTGATGTGCGAACGCTGGTTGTGCGCGCCGTAGTCCGATATCTTCTTCGAGCAGGGGCAGAGGCTGGTGACCGGCACCAATACCTTCAATGAAATCTCGGTCGCACCATTCCTGATCTCGCCCGTGAAACCGACTTCGTAGTCCATCAGGCTCTCGACGCCGGATACCGGCGCGATCTTGTTGATGAAATACGGAAACGACACTTCGATGCGACCGGCATCCGCTTCCAGCAGGCGTGTCATCTGCCGCAGCAGGCTGCCGAATTGCGCAATGTCGAGCGGCACGCGGTTGTCTTCCAGCAGCGCGATGAAGCGTGACATGTGCGTGCCCTTCTGTTGCTCCGGCAGATGCACATACAAATTCCAGGTGCCCACCGTCGGCAGCACGCCACCGGGCGTCTTGATCATGACCGGATAACGCACACCCTTCACGCCGACGCGCTGTATCGACAGGCGGCGCGTGTCGATCGTGCTTTGCACATCGGGAATGGCGTGAAGGTTCAGATCGCGGGAATTCATTGCATTACTTTCAATTGCGGCGACCGGCGCAATCGCCGGCCGCGATGGGGAAAATCAGTTGTTGACGACGAGGCGCGGCTCGCCCTTGTCGAAGCGCTTCCGAATGGAAGCGGCGATGCCTGCTGCGTCCAGTCCGCACAGCGCAAGCAGCTGCGCCTGGTCGCCATGATCGATAAATTTGTCCGGCAGGCCCAAATGCAAGACCGGTTTGACAATGCCGGCTTCGGCCAGCGCTTCCGCGACCGCCGAACCGGCGCCGCCCATGATTGCGCCTTCCTCCACCGTCACCAGCGCATCATGCGTCTGCGCCAGTTGCCTGACGAGATCCGTGTCCAGCGGCTTGACGAAGCGCATGTTGGCGACGGTGGCATTCAGCTCGTCGCCCGCCTTCAGGCTCGGCGCTACCATGGTGCCGAATGCCAGGATGGCAATGCACTTGCCCTCGCGTCGCACTTCACCCTTGCCCATCGGAATCGTGCCAAGGCTCTTTTCAACGGTCGCGCCGATGCCCGCACCGCGCGGGTAGCGCACCGCGGCCGGACCGTGGTGGTGGAAAGCGGTGGACAGCATCTGGCGGCATTCGTTTTCATCGGAGGCCGCCATGACGACCATGTTCGGAATGCAGCGCATGAAAGCGATGTCGTAATTGCCTGCGTGCGTGGCACCATCCGCGCCGACCAGCCCCGAGCGGTCGAGGGCAAAGGTGACGTCCAGGTTCTGCAGCGCGACGTCGTGGATCAGCTGGTCATACCCGCGCTGCAGGAACGTGGAATAGATGGCGACTACGGGCTTGAGCCCTTCGCAGGCAAGGCCGGCCGCAAAGGTGACGGCGTGCTGCTCCGCGATGCCGACGTCGTAGTAGCGTCCCGGGAAGCGGCGCTCGAATTCCACCAGGCCCGAGCCTTCGCGCATCGCGGGCGTGATGCCGACAAGGCGCGTGTCGTGCTCGGCCATGTCGCACAGCCAGTCGCCGAAGACCTGCGTGTAGGTCATCTTGCTGCTGGGTGCCGGCTTGATGCCTTCGGCCGGATTGAACTTGCCCGGTCCGTGATACAGCACCGGATCGGCCTCGGCCAGCTTGTATCCCTGTCCCTTCTTCGTGACGACGTGCAGGAACTGCGGGCCTCTCAGGTTCTTCAGGTTCTGCAGCGTCGGAATCAGCGATTCGAGGTCGTGGCCGTCGATCGGGCCGATATAGTTGAAGCCGAATTCCTCGAACATGGTGGCGGGCACCACCATGCCCTTCGCATGTTCCTCGAGGCGCTTGGCGAGCTCCAGCATCGGGCCGGGCAACACCGACTTGCCGACGTTCTTCGCCGCAGCGTAGAACTTGCCCGACATGAGACGCGCGAGGTAGCGGTTGAGCGCGCCGACCGGCGGCGAGATCGACATGTCATTGTCGTTCAGGATCACCAGCAGGTTGATGTCGTTGTAGACGCCCGCATTGTTCAGTGCCTCGAAGGCCATGCCCGCCGTCATCGCACCGTCGCCGATCACGGCGATGGAATGGCGGCTTTCGCCCTTGGTCTTCGCTGCCAGCGCCATGCCGAGCGCAGCGGAGATCGAGGTGGACGAGTGTGCGGTGCCGAAGGTGTCGTATTCGCTTTCGCTGCGACGCGGGAAGCCGGAGATGCCGTTCAGCTGGCGCAGCGTGGGCATCTGGTCGCGGCGGCCGGCGAGGATCTTGTGCGGATAGGTCTGGTGGCCCACATCCCACACGATGCGGTCTTCCGGCGTGTTGAACACGTAATGCAGCGCAATCGTGAGTTCCACCGTGCCGAGATTGGAAGACAGGTGCCCGCCGGTCTTGGATACGGAATCCAGCAGGAACGCGCGGAGTTCGTCCGCCAGCGGCTTCAGCTGCATGCGTGGCAGCTTGCGCAGATCCGCCGGGGTGTCGATCATCTTCAACAAATTCATACTATGCTTTCCGTTGCACGATCAGGTCCGCGATCTCGCGCAGGCGTCGTGCTTTTTCTCCAAACGGCATGAGCGCCTTGTGCGCATCGATACGCAGTTGTTCCGCCAGCGCCTTCGACTGTTCCAGCCCGAGGATGGACACATAGGTCGGCTTGTTATCGGCCGCATCCTTGCCGGCAGTCTTGCCCAGGGTTGCCGAATCGGCCGTCGCATCGAGCACGTCGTCGACGACCTGGAACGCCAGGCCGACCGCGCTCGCGTAGGCGTCCAGCGCCGCCGTTTCGTCCTGGCCGAGCGTCTTGCCGGCCAGCGCGCCGAGCAGCACGGACGCCCGCAGCAGCGCGCCGGTCTTCAGACGGTGCATCTGTTCCAGTTCGCGCAGCGACAGGTCGAGACCGACGCTGGCAAGGTCGATCGCCTGTCCACCGCACATGCCGACCGATCCGGAGGCATACGCCAGCAGGCGCAGCATCGCCACCGTGCGCGCCGCATCCTCGTGGCGCCCACCCTCGGACAACACCAGGAAGGCCTGCGACTGCAGCGCATCGCCCACCAGCAAGGCTGTCGCTTCGTCGTATTTCACATGCACCGTCGGCTTGCCGCGCCGCAGTTCGTCGTCGTCCATGCAGGGCATATCGTCATGCACCAGCGAATAGGCATGGACCATTTCCACTGCCGCCGCGGCGCGCGCCAGGGTGGCGGCATCGGCATCGAACAAGTCGCCTGCCGCAAATACCAGCAAGGGCCGCACCCGCTTGCCGCCATCGAGCACCGCATACCGCATGGCTTCATGCAGGCGTGCCGGCGTCTCTGCGGGCGATGGCAGGAAGGAAGCCAGCGCGTGTTCCATCGTCGACTGAACGCCCACCATCCAGTCACCGAACGATTGCAATTCCGTCATTCGTCCGCCTCGGGTTCGCCACCGGCCGAGAATGGCTTGAGCATGTCGCCTTCGAGCACCTTGACCTGGCTGTCAACCTTTTCGAGCTGTGCCGCACAAAACTTGACCAGCTCGGATCCGCGCTTGTAGGCGGCCACCGAAGTCTCGAGCGGCAGTTCACCCGCTTCCATCTGGGCAACCAGCCGTTCCAGCTCCGCCATCGCATCTTCGAAGGATGCCGGCTCTCCCGTGGGTGTTGTTTTCTTGGACATAGTGGGCAAAGGTGAAGTGTAGCCCGATATTTTAGAACAAACCACCTCATGCAGTTGAGAATGGGCAAGCGGCAATGCGTTGTGCCATCCGGCCAAATCGCCATGGCATTGCGAAAAATCAAGGTGTGTTAAAAATCAGGCAACACCATGAACCTGTTCACTTCCGCTGCGGTCACTCAAATGCCTGTGCGTGCGGATTCCGCAGTGCGGGGAATTGCATCTCGGCTGGATTGCATATTGCTTGACCGAACAGACCGGAGAGGCATTCATGGCGCCGTAAGGTATAATCGCCGGTTCTGTCCAAAATTTCCGTTTCATCTTTGAATACTGGTTTTTGCGGATTCTTTCTCTCTTAGGTTGGTGCAAATTAATTTGGGGGTGGGGATGTCCGATCTGGCACATGTCGCCAAGCTCGCGCGATCCGACGCGCAACTTCCGGTCAACGTCTATTTCGACGACGCCCTGTTGCAGCAGGAAATCCAGCAACTTTTTCACAAGGGCCCGCGTTACGTCGGCCATGAACTGATGGTGCCGAATCCCGGCGACTACGCCACGCTGGCGTGGGAAAACGAAGGGCGCATGCTGGTGCGCAGTCCGCAGGGCATCGAACTGCTGTCCAACGTGTGCCGCCATCGCCAGGCGAAAATGCTCGACGGACGCGGCAATACCGGCAACATTGTCTGCCCGCTGCATCGCTGGACCTATGACCTCAAGGGCGAGCTGATCGGCGCGCCGCATTTCGAGAATACGCCCTGCATGGACCTGTCGAAGACGCCGCTGCAGAACTGGAACGGGCTGCTGTTCGAGCAGAACGGCGTGGACATCGCACAGGTGATGGCCAGCCTGGGGGTGACAAAGGACCTCGATTTCAGCGGCTACATGCTGGACCACGTCGAAGTGCACGACTGCGATTACAACTGGAAGACCTTCATCGAAGTCTATCTGGAAGACTACCATGTCGAGCCCTTCCATCCTGGCCTCGGCAGCTTCGTCACCTGCGACGACCTGCGCTGGGAATTCGGCGAGAACTACAGCGTGCAAACCGTCGGCGTCAATCACGCGCTGTCGCGCTTCGGCACGCCCAAGTACCGCAAATGGCAGGAACAGGTGCTGCAATTCCGCAACGGGGAACTGCCGCCGCACGGCGCGATCTGGCTGACGATCTATCCGAACATCATGGTCGAGTGGTATCCGCACGTGCTGGCGGTGTCGACCGTGTGGCCGAACGGCACGCAGAAAACCCGGAACGTGGTCGAGTTCTACTATCCGGAAGAGATCGTGCTGTTCGAGCGCGACTTTGTCGAAGCCGAGCGCGACGCCTACATGGAAACCGCCATCGAGGATGACGAGATCGGCCTGCGCATGGATGCCGGCCGCCGGATCCTGCTGGAGCGCGGCGTCAGCGAGGTTGGCCCCTACCAATCGCCGATGGAAGACGGCATGCAGCATTTCCACGAGTGGTACCGCAAGCATATCGCTGTCTGATCATGGAGGCACAGGCGGGCCACGTCCGCCTGCTCTTCCCCCCTCTTCACCGTGATGCGCGCCCTGTCGGCAACACCGATTGCGCGTATCATTCTTAACTTCCGCATTGCCGCCGCACCACTTTCCACCCGACTCCCATGCAATCGCTCTGGATGCTTTTCGCAAGTTTCGCTTTCTCCATCATGGGTGTGTGCGTCAAGCTGGCATCGAACACCTACTCCGTCGCCGAGATCGTGACCTGGCGCGGCATCGTCGGCGTCCTCTTCATGGCC
The DNA here is from genome assembly GCA_021821365.1 of Pseudomonadota bacterium. GTDB lineage: Bacteria > Pseudomonadota > Gammaproteobacteria > Burkholderiales > Burkholderiaceae_D > Noviherbaspirillum. The sequence goes on from JAKACN010000203.1 coordinate 9,716, forward strand.
GGCCGGACGCTGGC
>JAKACN010000204.1 GCA_021821365.1 Pseudomonadota bacterium
GATGCGCGTAGCCGCCGGCCTGTAGCGGCGCAGCGAGGTCGGCGGGCAACGCGTCGAGATCGAATACCGCTTGCCGGTTCAGTCCGGCACGATCCAGCAGGCTGGCGTCAAAGACTTGAAATTTTTTCATGATGCCGGGCACAAGAAGTCCAATGACGCAGCATTATGGCCGAACGCGGGCGGATGCCGGGAAAGCCCGATTCCATGGCGGGGATTAAAAGATATATTTTGTTTGCATCTTTTATTGCACCGCTCTAAAATGACTTCGACACAACGCTTGCAAGCGATTCATTCATCGGACGCCGGCCCCGTCCACAGCGCGTTTTCGCGCAAATCGCCCAGGAGAATTCATGAACATCGACAAGTTCAAACACCAGCATGTTGAAATCCTTTCGTCCATCTCGGTATTGAGAGCACTGGTCAAGAGCGGCATCCAGACCAACGCGCAAGAAATCGCGCGCATGATCATTTCGATGAGCTCCACCATCAAGCTGCATCTCGCCGTCGAAGACAAGGTCCTGTACCCGGCGCTGAAGAACACCGGCGACGACACGCTGGCGCGCATGGGCCAGCGCTACCAGGACGAGATGACCGGCATCGCCAACTCGTATCTCGACTTCGCCCGTCGCTGGAATACCGCGCATACGCTGTCGAACAAGCCGGAGGAATTCCGCGCCGATGCCAACAGCGTGCTGCGCGTGCTGTACGACCGCATGCGCAGGGAAAACACCGAGTTCTATCCCGCGATCGAGGCTTATTGATTTCTCGAATGGATTACAAGCGGTTATACTTCCCGCCTTTGAACCGCTTGCAATCCGAAAGAAATCATGTCTTCTATTCCCGCCTGCCCGCAATGCACCCTGGAGAACACCTACCCCGACGGCAGCAACTATGTCTGCGCCGACTGCGGCCACGAGTGGCCCATGGTGGAAGCCGCCGCCGCCGATGACAGCGCGGACGCCGTGGTGAAGGACGCCAACGGCAACGTGTTGAGCGACGGCGATTCCGTGGTGCTCATCAAGGACCTGAAAGTCAAGGGATCGTCCATCACCTTGAAGATGGGCACCAAGGTCAAGAGCATCCGCCTCGTCGGCGGCGACCATGAGGTGGATTGCAGGATGGATGCCGGCAGCTTCATGCTGAAGGCCTGCTACCTGCGCAAGGTGTGAGCAAGCCCGCCACGCGGCCGGCGCACCATTGACTTGACCGTGGCCGCCGGGGATACTTCCCGGCATGTCAACAAGCCCTAGCGCCGCAGGAGTCGCCGTGCCCAGCCAGATCCGACGCATTGCCATCAATACCGGAGGCGGCGACGCCCCCGGCCTCAACGCCGTCATCCGCGCCGTAGTCATCGCCGCAACGAAACGCGGATGGGAATGCCACGGCATCCGCGACGGCTTCAACGGCATCCTCTGCCCCGAGCGCTATCCGCAAGGTGGCGTGGTTCACCTCACGCCGGACAGGGTGCGCGGCATCGCGCATCTCGGCGGCACCATTCTCGGCACGACCAACAAGGGCAATCCGCTCAGCTTCCCCACCGCCATGCCGGACGGCACCGTGAGGGAAATCGACCGCTCCGACGATATCCTGCAGTACTTTGCACGCGAAGGCCTGGACGCACTCGTCTCGGTCGGCGGCGACGGCTCGCTGACCATCGCCAACGCGCTGCATCGCAAGGGCCTGCGCGTGGTGGGCGTGCCCAAGACCATCGACAACGACCTCGACAAGACCTTCACCACGTTCGGCTTCGATACCGCCGTGGCCTTCGCCACCGAGTGCCTCGACCGCCTGCACAGCACGGCCGAAAGCCATCAGCGCATCATGGTGGTGGAAGTGATGGGCCGCTATGCCGGCTGGATCGCGCTGCACTCCGGCATCTCGGGCGGCGCGCACAGCATCCTGATTCCGGAAATCCCGTTTGACGTGGACAAGGTGGCCGCCAAGGTGCGCGGCCGCGACAAGTTGGGACGCATGTATTCGATCGTGGTCGTAGCCGAAGGCGCCGAACCCGTCGACGGTCATCGCGAGGTAGTCACGCCGGCAGAGGCCGGCCATGCGGAGCGACTTGGCGGCATGGGCGAGCGTGTCGCGAAGGCGCTGGCGGAGCGCACCGGCAAGGATGCGCGCGTGGTGGTGCTCGGCCACCTGCTGCGTGGCGGCAGTCCGACCAGCTTCGACCGGCTGGCGGCATTGCGCTTCGGCGCGGCAGCCGTGCGCGCGCTCGACAATGGCTTGTCGGGGGTCATGGTATCGCTCGCCTTCCCCAACGTGGATTACGTCTCTCTCGAAGAAGTTGCGGGCCGCATGAAGGCGGTGCCGATGGACAGCGACACGCTGCAGACCGGTCGCGACCTGGGGATCTGTTTCGGAGACTGACGATCGTCAGTGCAGCGCGCTCTCGATGTCCTTGCGCGTGACCGCCCCCTCCTTGACGAGCACCGGCTTGCCCGAAGGATCGTACAGGATGCTGGTCGGGAAACCGCGCGGCTTGAACTGCTTTGCCATGTCTTCATCGCCGGCCACGATCGGATAGGTAACGTGCAGCTTTTCCACGAACTGCGCCAGACGGCGCGGGCTCTGGCCGTCGACGGCGACGCCGAGGATCACTAGGTCATCGCGTGCCTTGGCGAGCGCCTCCAGTTCCCGCATCTCGCCCAGGCAGGGCGCGCACCATGTGGCCCACAGGTTGACCAGCACCCACTTGCCCTGGTGTCCCGCCAGCGTATGCGTCTTGCCCTGCATGTCGGTCAGAGAGAAAGCGGATGGCGCCGCATGCGCGATGAGCGGGGCTGTCAGCAGGAGAATCAGGAGACGTTTCAGCATGGGCTTCGCAGTCGCAAATGGACGGTCAGAACCGCCCGCTCAGGCCCAGCACGAAGGCCCGTTTCGCGGTCAGCTGCACACCGTTGACGTCCTGGTATAGCGGGTGCTGGTAGAAGCCATAGACCTGCAGATTGCTTGCCACCGCATAGCTCAACCCCGGGCTGAGGAACACCGAGCGGCTGCCGCTGTCTGCGGGCTCCGCCTCCGTGCCGTTGTCGCGCTGCTTTACCACCGCGTTGAGCTGCACCAGCGCCCCGACGCTGTCGCCGATGCCATGGCGGTACCCGATGTCCGCGCCGAACTGCGCGCCCGGCTTGAAGCCATCGTGTTCATTGAGGGCGTGTTGATATTGCGCCTGCACGAACCAGGCCGAGCCCCGCCGCGCAAGCTTCTGGTGGTAGAAGGCCCCGGCAATCAGATCGGTCGTGCCGCTGCCCGGCTGCAGGCTGCGCTCCGCTACATCGCCGTCCGCATTGGCCAGATTGGTCCGTCCGGTCGGCAACTTCAGGCCGAATGTGAAGCCGGCGCTGGCGGCATTGACCGGATCGCCGAGCAGCGGCAACTGGTAGCGGCCGATCACGCGCATGTCGCCGAGCTCGGTGAAATTCCACTGTTCCAGCACTTTTTCGCCCTGATGATTGTGGATATGCGTGTGGTCGCGATCCACGACCGGCGCGATCACGGACACCCCCCATCCCGAGGCAAAACTGCGGCTGTACGTCGCCACCAGGTTGCGGTTGTAGGTGCTGACCTCATCATGATGATGCGGAATCTGACCGACGGCGATGTTATCCGTGCCCGTCCGCGGCTGGTCCTGCTTGATGAATTCATAACGCAGGTCGAAGGACGAGCCGGATTCGACCATCGCGCTTTCCGACGTCCAGTTGGAATTCACGGTGCAAAAGGCGGCGCCGCAGCTGGCGAAACCCAGGGAGGGGATCAGGCCGGCGGCAGCGGCGAGGAGCAGCAACTTCGGATTCTTCATGTGTATTCTTGCTTCGATGATGGATGAACCGGCTGTCGTTGGGCGACCGCTGCGGACAGGAGATGGGCTGTGACGGAATGGCACCGACAGGACCTGAAGGACTGTTTCCGCACGGAATAAATCATATATTTTCAAGGCATCTTTGCGACTGATCTGGATCAAGTTTGGCGGTCACGCGCAGTATGACGGAGAGCGTCGACCCGATCTGTCACCTGCGCACAACGCCTGCGAAAAATAGATGGCGCGGGCACGCGTTGCGTTCCGCGATCTGCCAGGGTCGCCAGCCGGGAGCGCGGCGAAATACGCCCGCTTCCGCCACCTGCGCGGCATTTCCTGAAAAGTTTTCATGCAAAGGATGAAAAATTTTTCGCGCGGGATGGCAATTCCGCCAATTCTCAAGGGATGACGGTGCATTTGTTTGCAGCCTGCCCGAAAGTCATGGCATTAAAACAATCACAACATGCTATTACTCATATACCTACGTAGTTATACGCTTGTATGATGAGTTGACTCGTAATACCCTCCTCCCGTTACGGTCTTGGATGTAGGAGCAAGCCACATTGCGCCACCGCCGGGCCGCGACATTCGCACGTCGGATTCAATCCGACGTGATCCAAAACCAATAGAACAGTTAGAGGATGACATGACATACAAAATGAAAACGCTGGTTGCTGCTGCACTGGTTAGCTGGTCCGTCGCGGGCATCGCAGCGGACCCGATCAAGATCGGCGTGTCAGGGCCTTTCACCGGCGGCTCTTCCCCGATGGGCGTTTCGATGCGCGACGGCGTCAAACTGGCCGTGGCCGAGATCAACAAGAGCGGCGGCGTGCTCGGACGCCAGATCCAGCTGGTCGAGCGCGACGACGAAGCGAAGAACGAACGCGGCGTGCAGGTGGCGCAGGAACTGATCAACAAGGAGAAGGTGGTCGCCACCGTCGGCTTCATCAATACCGGCGTGTCGCTCGCCTCGCAGCGCTTCTACCAGGAAGCGAAGATTCCCGTCATGAACAACGTGGCCACCGGCACCCTGGTGACGCATCAATTCGACGACCAGCCCGAGAACTACATTTTCCGTAACGCGGCGCACGACACCATCCAGTCCGCGATGATCGTCGACGAAGCCATCGGCAAGCGCAAGCTGACCAAGGTCGCCATCCTGGCCGACTCCACCAACTACGGCCAGCTCGGCCGCGAAGACCTGGAGAAGGCGCTCACCAAGAAAGGCGTCAAGCCGGTCGCCGTCGAAAAGTTCAACATCAAGGACGTCGACATGACGGCGCAGCTGCTGAAGGCCAAGGCCGCCGGCGCGCAAGCCATCCTCACCTACGGCATCGGCCCAGAACTGGCACAGATCGCCAACGGCATGGAAAAACTGAGCTGGAAGGTGCCGATGATTGGCAGCTGGACGCTCTCCATGGGCAACTTCATCGACAACGCCGGCAAGAATGGCGAAGGCGCGCTGATGCCGCAGACCTTCATCCAGGAAGCCAACACGCCGAAGCGCAAGGCCTTCATCGACGCCTACGTCGCCACCTACAAGCCGGCCAACGGCCGCATCCCGTCGCCGGTGTCCGCCGCGCAGGGCTATGACTCGGTCTACCTGCTGGCCGCCGCCATCAAGCAGGCCGGCAGCACCGAAGGCCCGAAAGTGCGCGCAGCACTGGAGAGCCTGCAGGCCAAGGTCGATGGCGTCGTGACCAGCTACGACAAGCCTTTCACCAAGGCCGACCATGAAGCCGTCAAGATGGGCATGCCGGTCATGGGCATGGTCAAGGGCGGGCACGTGGTGCACGCGCAGTAAGTTCGCCGACAACCTCTCGAAGTATCAAAAAACCCAGCTCATGAGAGAACGCTCCTCCCCTTTCAAGGGGGAGGCTGGGAGGGGAATGGGTTTCGACTGTACTTGCCGCACCCCATCCCCGCCCCGACCCTCCCCTTGAAGGGGAGGGAGCGTCATTGCACGCTCCAGCTTCCAAGGCAACCATGGATATCCTTCTCCAACTCGCATTCAGCGGAATCGCGCTGGGCATGATCTATGCGGTCATCGCATTCGGTTATCAGCTCACCTTCGCGACTTCCGGCACACTCAATTTCGGCCAGGGCGAAGCGCTCATGCTCGGCGCCCTGGTCGGGCTCAGCCTCGTGGGCAACATCCACGGCGGGCCTTACCTCAACTACTGGCTGATGATTCCGCTGGTGATCCTGTTCGGCGCTTTGCAGGGCGCGGTGGTCGAATGGATCGGCGTGCGCCCTGCGATCAAGATCAAGTCGGAATTCGGCTGGATCATGTCGACCATCGCACTCGCCATCATCTTCAAGAACGTCGCCGAAAACATCTGGGGCAAGGACGATCTGACCTTCCCCTCGCCGCTCTCCGCCGCGCCGTTCCAGGTCTTCGGCGCCAATGTGCAGCCGATGCAGGTGGTGGTGGTGGTCGGTGCGCTGGCAATGATGCTGGCGGTCGAAATGTTCAATCGCAAGTCGATCTACGGCAAGGCGGTGGTCGCCACCTCCAACGACCGCGACGCCGCCGGCCTGATGGGCATCAACACCAGCATGGTGATCACCTTCTCCTACGCCTTGTCGTCCGCGACGGCGGCCTTTGCCGGCGTGCTGGTGGCGCCGCTGACGCTGACCGGCGCGACCATGGGCTCCGCGCTCGGCCTGAAGGCCTTCGCGGTGGCCATCATCGGCGGCCTGACCTCCGGCGTCGGCGTGATCGTCGGCGGCCTGATCCTGGGCGTTGCGGAAACCCTCACCGGCTTCTATATCTCGACCGGCTACAAGGAAGTGCCGGGCCTGCTGCTGTTGCTGCTGGTCCTCGCCGTCAAACCCGCCGGCCTGTTCGGCAAAGCCGCGATCAAGAAGGTGTAAACATGTTCAACAAGAATCGCATTCTTGCGCTCGCCGGCATCGCCGCGCTCGCGCTCTTCCCGCAGGTCGTCCACAACCCGTACTACGTCCATCTCGCGGAGACCATCCTGATCTACGCGATCCTGCTGTTCGGACTCGACATCGTGGTCGGCTATACGGGCCAGGTTTCGCTCGGTCATGCGGCGCTGTTCGGCATCGGCTCCTACACCACGGGCGTCCTGGTCTTCAAGCTGGGCATGCCCTTCCTCGTCGCGGTGCCGGCCAGCATCGCGGTGACCGCGGTGTTCGGCGCGCTGCTGGCCTTGCCTGCACTGCGCGTGACGGGTCCGTATCTCGCCATGGTGACGCTCGCCTTCGGCACCATCGTGCAGATCCTGATCAACGAGATGACCTTCCTCACCGAAGGTCCGCTCGGCATCAAGGTGCCGAAGCCGTCCTTCTTCGGCGTCAAGCTGACCGAAGTGCCGTACTTCTACGTGGTCGCCGCGCTGATGGTGCTGTCGCTGATCGTGGTGCATCGCATCCTCAAGTCGCATCTCGGCCGCGCCTTCCAGGCCTTGCGCGACAGCCCCGTGGCGTCGGATTGCATGGGCGTGTCGGTGTATCGCTACAAGGTCTACGCATTCGTGATCAGCGCCGGACTGGCCGGACTGGCGGGCAGCCTGTACACCTATTCGGAAGAATACATTTCGCCGAATACCTACAACTTCGAGCTGACCATCCTGTTCCTGCTGGCGGTCATCATGGGCGGACGCAAGACCCGCTCCGGCGCGCTGATCGGCGCGCTGATCGTGGTGATGCTGCCGAGCCTGCTGTCCGATATCGACCTGTTCCGCCAGATCGCCGTCGGCGCCGCCGTCATCGTGGCAGGCAGCTGCGCATTCATGCTGGCCAAGAAGACCCGGACCGCGCGCGATGTGCTGGTGCCGGTGGCGTCGACCATCAGCATGGCGATCTTCTCCTATCGCCTCGAGAACATCACCGATTGGCGGCTGACCATCTTCGGTCTGATGACGCTGTTCGTCGTGTATTACCTGCAGGACGGCATCGTCGGCTACCTGCGCAGCATCGTCGAGAAGATCCGTCCGCAGGCAGTGCATCGCCACGAGGAATTCCATGAGAAAGGCGACGAGAAGCACGCCTGGGCCGCACCCGGCCAGAGCGTAAGCGATAACGGCACGCTGCTCGCCGCGCGCCAGGTGCTGATGCAGTTCGGCGGCCTCAAGGCGCTCAACCAGGTCAATCTGAATGTCGTGGTCGGTTCCATCCACGGCCTGATCGGCCCCAACGGTTCCGGCAAGAGCACGATGATGAACGTCCTCACCGGCATCTACCAGCCGACCGCCGGTTCCGTGGAATTCAATGGCCGCGTGATCTCCGGATCGACGCCGTCGGCGATCGCGTTGGGCGGCGTGGCGCGCACCTTCCAGAACGTGCAGCTGTTCGGCGAAATGACCTCGACCGAGAACGTGCTGGTCGGCCTGCATCACACCTTCAAGTCGAACATCCTCGACGTGATGCTGAACACCCGCCGCTATCGCGAGGAAGAACGCAGCGCACGCGTGCGTGCCGCCAGCATCCTGAAGTTCGTCGGCCTGCCGGAACTGGCCAACGAGGAAGCGCGCAACTTGCCCTACGGCAAGCAGCGCCTGCTGGAGATCGGCCGCGCGCTCGGCCTCAACCCGAACCTGCTGCTGCTCGACGAGCCGGCCGCCGGCCTGACCGCGCCCGACATCAAGGAACTGGTGTCGATCATCCGCAAGATCCGCGAGCACGGCATCACGCTGATCCTGATCGAGCATCACATGGACGTCGTGATGTCGATCTGCGACACCGTCACGGTGCTCGACTTCGGCCAGAAGATCGCCGAAGGCAAACCCGCCATGGTGCAGGCCGATCCGCGCGTGATCGAGGCATATCTTGGCGGCAGCGCCGAGAGCGCAGTTGCAGCTTGAGAGGGAACATCACATGTTATCGATTCAGAATTTGCACGCCGCCTACGGCAAGGTTGAAGTCCTGCACGGCATTTCGCTGGAAGTCCCGAAGGGGAAGGTAGTGACGCTGATCGGCTCCAACGGCGCCGGCAAGACCACCACCATGCGCGCCATTTCGGGCATGCTCAAGCCGAAGCAAGGCACCGTCCGCTTCGACGGCAGGGACGTAACCGGCATGGATTCCTTCCGCATCGCCCGCGCGGGACTCGCGCATTCGCCGGAAGGCCGCCGCGTCTTTTCCACCATGAGCGTGAAGGACAACCTGCTGCTGGGTGCCTTCCCGCGCTTCACCCGCTCGCGTCCGCGCGGCGACATCAATACCGACCTGGAGAATGCGCTGGAACTGTTCCCGCGCCTGAAGGAGCGGCAGGATCAGCTGGCCGGCACGCTCTCGGGCGGCGAACAGCAGATGCTGGCCATGGCGCGCGCCATCATGCTCAATCCGGAAGTGGTGCTGCTCGACGAACCGTCGATGGGACTCGCACCGATTCTCGTCGACGAAGTGTTCCGCATCATTTCGCGCCTGAAGGAACGCGGCGTGACGATGCTGCTGGTGGAGCAGTTCGCGGCGGCGGCGCTGAACGTGGCCGACTACGGCTATGTGCTGGAGAACGGGCGCATCTCCGTGCATGGCCCGGCGGAGAACCTGAAGAACGATCCGGCGGTGAAGGCGGCGTATCTGGGGGGCGGGCATCAGCATTGATTGCCTGCAGACAGGGTCCCAAATAAAGCCTTCGACTACCTCAGCACGAGTCAACGCCAGGTTCCCTCCCCCTTGCAGGGGGAGGGCTAGGGTGGGGGTAGCGAGGCCGAATCATTGCCAGTGATTGCGCAATTACTCTACCCCCATCCCAACCTTCCCCCTGCAAGGGGGAAGGAGCGCGACGGAGATATTGCCCCGGTAACTTACCCCACACTCATATCCCTATCTCCCCCGCCTCGTTCGATATTCTGCATCGCATTCTTCTGCCTGAAATCCTTCGAATGAATGCCGTG
>JAKACN010000205.1 GCA_021821365.1 Pseudomonadota bacterium
GGCCTGGCGCGCATTTTCCGCATTCTGCTTGACGGTGGAAGTCAGTTCCTCGATCGAGGACGCGGTTTCCTCCAGCGAGCTGGCCTGGGACTCGGTGCGCGAGGACAGATCGGCATTGCCGGATGCAATTTCACGCGAAGCCACGCCGATGGTTTCGGTGCCGACGCGAACCTGTCCGACCGTATGCGAAAGGCTGTCGTTCATGACCTTGAGCGCCGCCAGCAACTGGCCGGTCTCATCGCGCGAAGTAATGTGGATCTCTTGCGACAGGTCGCCTTCCGACACCGCCTTCGCGACACGTACCGCTTCATTCAACGGCACGGAAATCGCGCGAATCAGCCACATGCCGATCAATGCCGCCAGGCCGACACCGACGACGATCGCAAGGACCGAGATGTTGCGCACCATGACGTAGGCGCCTTGTCCGCGTTCAAATGCGCTTTTCGCCTGCTCGCGCTGCAACTTGATGAGCGCATCCAGGCTCTCCATGAAGGCCGCATACGCCTTGGTCATTGGCCCTGCTTCCAGTTCCATCGCCTGCTGAACGTTAGCGTTGCGCAAGGCATCGACAGTCGGTTTCAGGCCGTCATTGACGAATGCCGTGCGGAGTTCCTGCGCCTTCGCGGCCAGCGCCTTTTCCTCGGCAGGCAGCGTGCGCGCACTGTATGCGCCCCACAGCTTGCCTACCTCGTCCACCCGCTTCATGACCTCATCCATCTTCTTGACGACAACAGCGGGATCGCCATTCATCGACTCGGCAACAGCAACACGGTTATCCCCGATCAACCGCGCAATCTGGTTCAATTGCTGCGTCGGCATGAGCTGCTCCTCATACATTGCCTTCATCGAACCATTGGCGGAGCTTAGGCTTGTAATGCCGACGACGCCGCTGCCGATCAACAGAAGCGAAAGAAAGCTGATCACGAACACCAGTCGTGATTTGATGCTCAGATTGCTAAACATGGTCATGTCCCTCTGTGGTGGTGTGATTCATCGATACGTTGCCAACGAATCTACATTGCTTCTTCTTTTGTGTCGGCGCCGTCTGTGCGGCGCTCGCGTGCCGTCTGCGCTTACGCGGCGATCTTGTCGATCAGACCCATCTCCGCGCTGGACATCAGCTTATCGATATCGACGAGGATCAGCATGCGCTGGTCGATGGTACCAAGACCGATCAGATAATCGGTGTTGAGCGCCGTCCCCATTTCCGGCGCGGGCTTGATCTGCTCGGGAGACAGCGTCGTGACATCCGATACGCTGTCGACCACCATGCCTACAACACGTCCCGCGACGTTCAGAATGATCACCACGGTGAACTGGTCGTAGGTCGGTTCGCCAAGATGGAATTTGATGCGCATGTCGACGATCGGCACGATGATGCCGCGCAGGTTCACCACGCCCTTGATGAAGTCGGGTGAATTCGCAATGCGGGTCACCGTTTCGTAGCCGCGGATTTCCTGCACCTTCAGAATGTCGATGCCGTATTCTTCCTTGCCCAGCGTGAAGGCGAGGAACTCACGGCCGGCAATATCTCGATCCGATTTTTCGCCGATTGCCTGAACGTTGTTGCTAGCGGTTTGTGTCATGACTGATGTCCTTGTCAGGAGAAAATGGATTCATCGGTAAGCTGGCGGCTGGAACGCAGCAAGGCCGCCACGTCGATAATCAGGGCGACGCCGCCGTCGCCAAGGATAGTCGCGCCCGAAATGCCGGCGACCTTGCGGTAATTCGATTCGAGGTTTTTCACCACGACCTGCTGCTGTCCGACCAGATCGTCAATGAACAGCGCGGCCTTCTTTCCTTCCGATTCGAGGATCACGACAATGCCCTGCGAGGGATCGGTGAAACGCGGCTCGATGCCGAACATCTGGTACAAGGGGATGAGCGGAAGATAGTCGCCGCGCACCTTGATGACACGGCCCTGGCCGGTGATCTCTTTCACGTCTGCGGGAGCCGGTTGCAGCGACTCGACCACATAGCCTAGTGGCAGGATGTAGATTTCCTCGCCGACCTTGATCGACATGCCGTCGAGGATGGCCAGCGTCAGCGGCAGGGAAATGGAGATCGTGGTGCCGAAGCCCTTGGCCGAGCGAATCTCGACGATGCCGCCCATGGCGGTGATGTTGCGTTTGACCACATCCATGCCGACGCCGCGGCCCGACACGTCGGTCACGATTTCCGCAGTCGAAAATCCTGGCGCGAAAATCAGTTGCCAGACGTCGGCATCCGTCATCGAATCCGACACCGCCATGCCCTGCGATTTCGCCTTGGCCAGGATCTTTTCCCGATTCAGGCCGCCGCCGTCATCGCTCACTTCGATCACGATATTGCCGCCCTGATGGCCGGCGGAGAGGGAAAGCTTGCCGACCTCGCCCTTGCCCGCAGCCTTGCGCACCTCAGGCATTTCGATGCCGTGATCGATGCTGTTGCGCACCAGATGCGTCAGCGGATCCACGATGCGCTCGATCAGGCCCTTGTCCAGCTCGGTCGCGGCGCCATGGGTGATGAATTCAATGCGCTTGCCCAGCTTGGTCGCGAGATCGCGCACCATGCGCGGGAAGCGCGAAAACACATAATCCATCGGGATCATGCGGATCGACATCACGGCTTCCTGCAGGTCGCGCGTGTTGCGGGTGAGCTGACTGACGCTGTTGAGCAAACGTTCATGCTGCATCGGATCGAGCGTGCTGGTGCGCTGCTCGATCATCGCCTGCGTGATCACAAGCTCGCCGACAAGGTTGATGAGTTGATCGACCTTCTCGATGCCGACCCGGATCGAGGTCGTTTCCTGATTGTGATGCGCGTTCCTGTCCTCGCGCTTGGCCGCCGCTTTCCTGTCCGGACCGGCAGGAGCAATTACTTCATGCACCGGCGCCGCAGATGTCGTTTCGGCCGGCTGCTCGAGGCGAACCACGCCCTCCCTTGCGTCCTTCATGCGCTGGGTTTCGAAGGGCTGCTCGAAGAAACCATAGCCCTGCTTGTCCTCCTGCGAGGCCTTGCCAGTGGCTGCCGCCGAAGCATCGTCGGCCGCCTGCTGCGGCAGCGGCTCGAAGAATCCGTATCCCTGCGCATTCTCCTGCGCAGCCTTCAGCTCTTCCGGCGTCATCGCGCGCGGCGGCGCCTCTTCCGTGATCTTCAGGTCGTTCGGATCGAGGATGAACGAGCAGATGGCGACGATGTCATCCGCACTGCTGGCGGTGACGAGCGTGAATACGGCTCGCCCGCCGTCGCCGGCGGCCCTGCTGATGTCGCCGAGCAGGCCCATTTCCGCCGCAAGCGCATCGATATCCTTGTCTGCCGCCGGCGGCAATTCAATGCGAAACCGGCGAGCCGCCCCTTCCTGCTGGCCATGCGGCTTGGCCGACGCCGCGGCCGGTGCCACGTCGAGCGATGCGGCCGGCAGGGCCTGCGCAACATCGCCCTGCGACAAGGCCTGCAGCATCATGCGCGCGTCAACGACTGCTTCCTGGTCCACCGGGGATTGAAAGCGATGTCCGTCCAGCTGCATCTTGAGCACGTCCTTGGCAACGAGGAAGGCATCGACATGCTCCGCCGACAATGCCATTTCGCCCTTCCGGATCTTGTCCAGCAGCGATTCAAGCACGTGCGTGACCTCGGTCAGGTCAGTCAGGCCGAACGTCCCGGCACCGCCCTTGATCGAATGCGCCGCACGAAAGATCGCATTCAAGTCCTCTTCATCCGGCGAAGACACGTCAATCGCCAGGAGCAGTTTTTCCATTTCAGCGAGAAGTTCTTCGGTCTCGTCAAAGAACACCTGGAAGAACTGGCTCATGTCAATGGTCATTATCGGACTCCATCTCTACACTTCATCTGCTTCTGCATGTTTGCATTGGCGAAGCATCAGCCAATCACTTTTTTCACGACTTCCGTCAATCGTTGCGGGTCGAACGGCTTGACCAGCCATCCGTTGGCGCCTGCGGCACGCCCCTTCGATTTCATCTCGTCGCTCGATTCCGTTGTCAGCATCAGGATCGGCACCTTCTGATAGGTCGGCAGACCGCGTAGCGAGCGGATCAGCGTCAGCCCGTCCATGCGCGGCATGTTCTGGTCCGTGAGCACCAGGTCGAAGATCTGTCCCTTCGCCTTGTCGAGGCCGTCCTGCCCGTCCACGGCCTCCGTGACCTGGTAGCCGGCTGCCCGCAGGCTGAACACCACCATTTGTCTCAGCGAACCGGAATCGTCCACTGCCAGAATCGTTTTTGCCATCTTTGTAACTCCTGCTGCTATTTTCGTTGCCGGGACGTGCCCGTGTTCACATTGTTCGCCGCGCTAGAAGAGTTCGATATCGCCGCTTTCCATATGGGTCTGGCAAACCGCCTTCCACAATGCGCTTTCCAGCTTCAGGCTCTGTTCTTCGAGCACCTTGTTGATGCCATTCAGCGTTTCGATGATTTCGTCCGCGTTGCCCTCGGCGATGCCGGAGCTGCCGGATCCGATGCCGCCGAGGACATCGCGCAGGCCGGTCACGCGCTTGACCGTGCGCCCGATGAGCTGACTCGTCATATCCTGGAATTGCAGCCCGGTGACGGCCGCGTTGACATGCTGACCAATCTCGCTGTGCTTGGCCCTGAGCCGGTCGGCAATTTCGGGAGTCGGCGTGGCGCCGGAAAGCAGGAGGTCGATCGCCTCCTGCTGCGCGGTGATGGCCTCGTGAATCGCCATGAAACTCGCGCCGAGCTTTTCGATCGCCTCACCGAGCAGGAAACTCGTCTGCACCAGGTCTGTCTCCACCTCGGTCAGATGCTGCGTCCCATGATCCGACAAGTTGGATAACAAGTGCCTGACTTGCGAGCCCAACAGTTTTTCTCTTGTCATGAAATTATCCCGCCCCTACCCCAGCCAGTCATACAGACGGCAGATGACATCATTTTTTCGCGGCGGCGGCGGCAGCGCCAGCCAGCTCCTTTTTAGCCTGCGCCTCACTGGATACAGCCACCGTCCCACCGTCCTTCGACACGGATTCTTCCGTCTTCTTGTTCATTACGATGATGCTGATGCGCCGATTGATCGGGTTGAACGGATCGTTCTTGTCGGCCGGCACGGCCGATGATAATCCGACCACACGAAGCACCTTCGCCTCATCCATCCCGCCCGCAATCAGCGCCCTGCGAGAAGCGTTTGCCCGGTCGGCAGACAATTCCCAGTTGCTGTACCCCTTCTCGCCGTTCGCATACGGCTTGGCATCGGTATGCCCCGACAGACTCACCCGGTTGGGTACGTCGTTCAATGCGCGGCCGATCTCCAGCAGGATCTCCCTGGTGTACGGCTGCAGCTCCGCACTCGCCAGCGCGAACATGGGTCGATTTTGCTCGTCGACGATCTGTATGCGCAAGCCCTCCGTTGTAATATCGATCAAGAGCTGCTTCTTGAACTGCCTGAGCGTCGGCCTCGCCTCGATCGCTTCCTCGATCCTCGCCTTCAGGGTCCGCAAGCGTTCCATCTCCTGGCGCTCCAGCTCCTTTTCGACATCGCGCAGGTGGGCAGCCTGCAGATTGTAGGTTTTCTTGATTTCGGGATCGTCTGCCTTCTTGATCTGTCCGTCCTTGCGCGTGAGATCCTTGCCGCCGCCCTGCACGATGCTTGAACTGTCGCCCGCACCGCTCCCGCCGGACATGGCCACCTTCAGCGGCGTCTTGAAATACTCGGCGATCCCCTGCAGATCGCCCTTCGCGGTCGAGCCCATCAGCCACATCAGGAGGAAGAAGGCCATCATCGCAGTAACGAAGTCCGCATAGGCGATCTTCCATGCTCCGCCATGGTGACCGCCGCCGCCTTTGTTCACACGCTTAACGATGATGGGACGCAGCCCTTCGTCGGCCATGTTCTCTTCCGCTCCTGATGTCCGGTGTTATTTCGACTTGGATTGCTTGATGTGTTCTTCCAGCTCCATGAACGACGGGCGCTCCGTCGAGAACAGCACCTTGCGGCCGAACTCGACCGCCAGCGCCGGCGCATAGCCGTTCAGGCTGGCCAGCAATGTCACTTTGACGCACTGGAACATCTTCGACGACTCATGCAGCTTCTGCTCCAGCACGCCCGAGAGCGGCCCGACAAAGCCATAGGAAAGCAGGATGCCGAGGAAGGTGCCGACGAGTGCATGCGCGATCAGGAGGCCGAGCTCAGCCGGCGGCAGGCCGACCGATTCCATCGTATGCACCACGCCCATCACCGCGGCGACGATACCGAATGCCGGCATGCCGTCGCCCAGCTTGGCGATGGTATGCACCGGAACCTCGCCTTCCGCATGGTGCGTTTCGATTTCGTTGTCCATCAGGTTCTCGATCTGGAACGCGTCCATGTTCCCGGAGACCATCAGGCGCAGGTAATCGGTCATGAATTCGATGATGTGGTGATCCGCCAGGATGCCGGGATACTTGGTAAAGATGGCGCTTTCCTCGGGCTTGTCGATGTCGCCTTCGATGGACATCAAGCCTTCCTTGCGGACCTTGGTGAGAATTTCGAACAGCAGGGTCATCAGCTCCATGTAGAGCGCCTTGGTGTACTTCGACCCCTTCAGCGTCATCGGCAATGCCTTGAGCGTGGCACGGATCGCCTTGCCGTTATTGCCGACAAAGAAGGCGCCGACCGCAGCCCCGCCGATCATCAGAAGTTCAACCGGCTGCAGCAGCGCGGCCAGGTGTCCGCCGGCGATGACAAAGCCACCGAAGACGGAGCCAAGAACGATGAGATATCCAACAAGGACTAGCAAGGGTAGGTGCTCCGGTCGTATTTAGAGGAACCAAGGGATACAAAAGACCATTTCCTCGTTTCAACATTTTGCCAATTCGCATTCAGGATAACAACCAGTAAATTTTCACCGTGGCCGAACAAACACCCGAAAGACGGCTTTCATTTGGGGTTACGACTCGAATGCACGGAACTTGAGAAGGAGGCGTAGTCGTCGCGAACCGGGCGAAGCCCGCGAGCCTGCGCGGTGGACGAATCCCGGCCCTCATCTCCTAGAAACGCCACCCGAACAAGGGGCGGGCGGTGGCGCTTGCCCGCTTGACGAAATGCGGCGTCGCACCCGGCACATCGAACTCGCAACTCAGCAAGAGCGACCCTGGCCGCATCTCCGCCCTTGCCTTCCGCCACAACGCCGGCATGGCCGCGGGCGACAAATACGCAAACACGACATCGTAATCGCCGAAATGCAGCTGCCCATAGTCGGCTCGCCTGAAGCGCGCCTTGCTGTGCGCGAGGGATGCGCGTATCGCGCTCGCGCACCAGGGCAGCGGCGCCACCTCGACGCCCTCAACCGTGCTATCCGGCCGCAATGCGGCCAGGCGCATTGCCAGCCCGCCGAATCCGCTGCCAACGTCGATGATGCGCAGTGCGCGGTCCTGCGGGAGCGAATCGGCCACCGCCTGCCAAACGACCGGCGTGGACGGATAGTAGGGAACCTGGGTCCGGAATGTGGTCCAGAACAGGGCCGCCAATAGCAGGAACGCAACGAGAAAGATCCAGGAAGGCAGGTGAGCGGCATGGACCGCGATGGCGGCAAACGGGAAGACAAGCTGGATCGGCATCCACCACGGCGCCATGTTGCGCCAACGGGAAAGCAGGGCCGCCATCACACCCTGCAGGATTGCCGCGATGCCGAGATTAAGCTGGAAACGTGTCAGCACCGGCATACCGTAGGCGACGGTCAGAACCAGGCCAAATGCAATCGCCTGGATCAGCAGCGCCTGCAATGCCGGGCTGCCGGGAAAGAATCGGGAGGTCGGCTCGCCCGACTCCGGACGGCCGGAAAACATACTTAACCTTATGACATCAAGCGTGCGAGGCCGGCGATGCGGCGGCCGAACCCGCAGCCTCGTCCCTCGCCTTCTTCGTCTTTCCGGCACGTGACGGCATATGGCAAAGGCCGCAGGTGTAATCGGTATGCAGATCCAGGCGATGCACCACGAAGTCGCCGCCGCACTTGCTGCAGCATGCCGTTTCCAGCATTTTGCTTTCGAAGAAGCGGACCAGGGTCCACGCGCGGGTCAGCGACAGGACCGGCTCGCCATTCGGATCATGTTCCACCTGCTCCAGGTAGAGCTTGTAGGCCTTCATCACCGCTTCGATACCCGCAATCTGCGCGTGCTCGACCAGGTACTTGTGAATGTTGATGAAAAGCGACGAATGGATGTTCGGCTGCCAGGTAATAAACCAGTCGGTAGAGAACGGCAGCATGCCTTTCGGAGGAGAGACACCCTTGAGCTCCTTGTAGAGCTTCAGGAGACGCTCGCGTGACAGGGAAGTTTCGGACTCAAGCAACTGCAGACGCGCACCGAGATTGATGAGCTCGATCGCAAGCTGGATTTCCTGCGCTTCCGTCACTACGCTTTTCTTTGCCATGTCGACCTCGTCTCGTCCCAACACCTGCTGCGAAAAAAATCAGGAAATTTCTTCGACTTGCTGACCTGCCATCAGGATCGCTGCATGTGAATGCGCCAATTCGCGTTCCTTGTTGTAATTCGTCAACATGCCGAGAATGGTGCCATCGTCGAAACGGAAGCGCGCCAGCATCATGTTCGTTCCGGCAAGCTTCAGGATCTGTGCATTGTTCAATCCTTCGAGCAAATCTGCGATCTCGCTGCTGATTCCGAGGCGGAAAATGGCGGAGGCCTTGTCGGAACGGATCATCTGCTGCGCCAGCATCAAGTAGCTCAAATTGGCATCACGAATCTCGGCCATCATGTCGGTCGTGTTCATCTTCATCCCCTTGTCCTTTGGAAATAGTTTCCCGTTGGAATCCTGTTGAGATGAATTCTGAGGGGGAGATTGCTTGATGGAAATAGGCACTGCGCCGTATTTTTCGTAGGGCGCACGCGAATGCCATTCGTAGGCGTTTGTCTTACAAGCGCCAAGCGACATTCAACCCGCACTTTCAAAAAAGCGCGGAGATCGGCTTCTGGCGCGGCTCTCAGAGCAATCGACGATCGATCGCACAGCCGCCCGGACCGGGGAAGTAGTCTTGAAAAATTGTTTTTCTTATATGCGTTCAGGATTGCAATAATTGGCTTTCGCCGGTTTATCTCAAACACTCCGTCATACCGCTTTGTTGTATAACGGCCGCATTTCGGCCAAATTTAGGGTTCGGCGCAAAAATTTATAAAATTTTTTTTGGCCGCGGCCTCACTCTTGGAGTTATCGGATCGGGAATGCGGAAATTTAGGGCGACAAGAAAATTTTTTTAGGGAGGCCGGTTACCCTGCAGGAGGATTGCTACTTCAGCAATTTCTATAGCGAACTTCCGAAGCCCGCGCTTCAGATGCACACGTTGTGATTCCGTGCAACCTCAGTGTGCTGATACCTGCCGCAGAGAATGCATCTCGACAGCCGAGCGCGCTTGCGACGGTGTGCGAGCGACTGCACTGATTGTCAGGGACGCAGCGGCATTATCCGGACAGATCGACCGTGCGGCGAGAGTGGAACGCTCGAGCTTCGGTATGAGGCTCATGTCTGGCGACGAAAACCGGGGATTCGCGCAAATCGACGTGCAGAGGCTCAATGAGTCGGCGATCCATTCGAGCCCCGACCCACTGCGCATTCTCCTCTGCGATCGGGTAGGAGGCGAGGTTACCCTCGCCGTCCTCCCACACCACCGTACGTGCGGTTCCGCATACGGCGGTTCATGAA
>JAKACN010000206.1 GCA_021821365.1 Pseudomonadota bacterium
GTGCGAACGAGCCGCATCGGGCAGCCATTCCCTCAAGGCCTGATGACCGTGCCGCCTGTTCTGCTCCATGAAAAATTCAAGCTGGTAGCCGTTCATGATGCCTCCTTCGATAAAGCGGAACGCAAGGACAATGCAGAAAAAGCGTCGCGGGACGACGGCTCCTGCATCCATCATAGGCAAGGCGGTGCGGAGATGAAATACCCCCGGCGACACAAACTTGACCTTGCAGGCCAGCCGCAGGAAGTTAGATTGTTTCCTCAGAAAAATGATGATACACAGTAGGCCACGGCAACACCCACCATGCCGTTATTCTTCCAGGGGCATCGCCGCACCATCCGTGGATCCGGACTGCGGCCAGACTAGACGCCAGAGACAAGGTACCGCGCCGCCCCGAAACAATGACGAAATAACAACCATCTGGAGGCAACATGTTGGGAAAAAAACACCTGGCGGCGATGGCCGCCTGCGCACTCGTCGGCCTCGCGTCGGCGGGTGAAGTCAGAATCGGGTCGGTGACCGGCTTGACCGGTCCGAACGCGGCGACATCCAAGGACGGTGCCACGATTTTCACGGGCTATCTCGCCATGGTCAATGACAAGGGCGGCGTCAACGGCAACACCCTGAAGGCCATCGTCAAGGATGACCAGTACGATCCGGCCAAGACGGCGGCGATGGTTGCGGAAGCGATCATGAAGGACAACGTGGTCGGCCTGGTTAACGCGGTCGGTACGGTCAACACCGTGGCCGTCATGAAGACCGGCATCCTGAACAAATCCAGGGTTCCGCTGGTCGGCGTGTTTAGCGGCGCCGACATCATTCGCGGCCCCGGCTCCGAACAGATCTTCCATACGCGCGCCAGCTACACCGACGAGATCAAGAAGATTGCCCGCCTCATCTCGACCCTCGGCCTGAAGCGCGTCGCATTGCTATACCAGGACGATGCCTTTGGAGCGAGCATCAACCAGAGCATCGGACAGGCAGCCCAGGCATATGGATTCGAGGTCGTCGAGAAGACCGCATACAAGCCCACCGAGACCGATTTCACCGCGCACGCCAGGCAGATCATCGACGCCAAACCGCAAGCGATCTTGCTGATGGCACTGCCCGAGGCGGTCATGCGTTTCATGAAGGCCTACGATGCCCCGGTCGGCGCATCGCAGATCTATACCCTCTCGTATGTGCCGGCCAAGATTCTGTCGCAGGTCTCGGGTGAGAAACGGGTGCGCGGCGTAGGCATCAGCCAGGTCATCCCCAATCCGGATACGACGACGCTGCCGCTGGCCAAGGACTTTCAGTCTTTCATCAAGTCCAGGTATGGCAAAGGCGTGCAATCGACACCGACCAACTTCGAAGTTTACCTGAATGCCCGCCTGATGGTGGAAGCCGTTCGCATGGCGGGGCCGCATCCAACGCCGGAAAAAGTGACCAAGGCGCTGACTTCGATGAACGGTTATATGCTCGCCGGTTATCCGATCAGCTTCAGCGAAACGAACCGCGTAGGAAGCCATTACCTGGATATCGGCGTCGTTGGTCTGGGCGGCCGCCTGAACTATTGATAGCCGTTCCCGGCGTCGCCGGGACATCGGCCCACGGGAAGGGATGTCGCGCGCGTCCCTTCCCATTCCTTTTGCGAGGCCCCTTTCTCGCGCACATCGCATGGTCCCGGCATTCATTCCTGGGTACCGACTGGACATTTCCGCAGGATTGCAGTAGTTTTGATACGTAAAACATCAAACTGCACAGTGAACCCGAAATGCCACTAGACAAAGCCATGAACGACCAGCAGGATGCGGAACAAGGGAAAAGCGGCGAGGACCGCTATTTCATCACGGCGCTTTCGCGCGGCCTCGACGTGCTCGCCTGCTTCCGCTCGGGCGACGCATCCTTGAGCAACCAGCAGATTTCGGAACGCTGCGGCCTGCCGAAATCGACCGTGACGCGCATTGTATATACCCTGCTCAAGCGCGGCTACCTGGTTCAGGTCGAACCCGGCGGGCGCTACGCACTGGGCACGGCCACCCTCGCACTGGGCAGCTCGATGCTCGCGCGCATGGACATCCGCCAGTACGCGCGTCCACTGATGCAGGAGCTGGCCGATTTCGCCGGCGCGACGCTGGCGCTTGGCGTGCGCGACAGGCTTTCCATCATTTATACCGAAGTGGTGCGCAGTACCGCGACGCTGGCGTTGACGCTGCAGGTCGGCTCGCGCATTCCGATTGCCTCCTCGGCAATCGGGCGCGCGTATCTTGCCGGCGCTCCGGAGGCGGAGCGCAACGCCATCATGCGCCTCGCCGCGGAGCTGGACGAATCCGCGGCGGATGCGGTGCGTGACGGCCTGGAGCGCGGCCGTCAGGATTACGAGAAATACGGCTGCGCAACCTCCTTCGGGGAATGGCAGAAGGACGTGAACGGCATCGCGGTGACCTTCCGCTCCGTCGGCACGATTCCGGTCCATGTCATCAACTGCGGCGGACCGTCTTCGAGCCTGTCGAAGGAATTTCTGCTCAACGACGTCAGGCCGCGCCTGCTCGCGCTGGCGCGCAAGCTGGAATCATCCGCCCTGACCTGAGCCGGCAGGTCTTCTCGGCGCAGAGATTTTTGGCCACGGAGAACACTCGGCGTGCCCCGCGGAAAGCGCGGCAGCGAGCAATATTCTGTCCCGCTATGCCCCCTGCCCCTGATACAGCATCAGCGCGCCGTCGACCACAATCGTCGTGCCGTGGATATAGCGCGCGTCCTGCGACGCAAGAAATACCGCGACGGCGGCAATCTCTTCCGGCCTGGCGGCACGCTTCATCGGAATTGACTGCACCTGCTGCCTGAGCACGTTCGGGTCGTCGATGGCCTGCTGGTTCATCGGCGTCAACACCATGCCGGGCGCGATGTTGTTGACGTTGATGTTCTTTTCGGCGAGTTCCAGTGCCAGCGTCGTCGTCAGATTGCGTAACCCGCCCTTCGAGACGTCATAGCCGGATGCCCCGGCGCGCGGGATCTCCTGGTGCACGCTGGTGATGTTGATGATGCTGCCGTGCTTCCCCGAACCCTCGATGCTCCGTATGAACTCGCGGCAGCAGTAGAACGGCCCGCTCAGGTTGGTGCGGATCGCGTCTTCCCAATCCTCGTCCGTCATGTCCTTGACGGTCTTGCCGAGCGCATCGATCCCGGCGTCATTGACAAGGATGGTCGGCACGCCCATGCCGGACTGGATGTCCTGGAAAAGCTGCCGCACGTTCTTCGATTCGCGCTGATCGCACTGAAATACCGCAGACTTGCGGCCCGCCGCTTCAATGTCGCGCGCGGTGCGTTCGGCGCCCTGCCGGTCATGCAGGTAGGTAACGATCACATCCGCGCCTTCCCGGGCGAATGCAATCGCGGTTGCCTGCCCGATACCCGAATCGGATCCGGTGACGAGCGCGAGTTCGCCGCTCAATCGTTTCTCGCTCATGTCCAATCTCCAGTCAGCGAATGGCCGCGCAAATGCGCGAGCCTCGTGTACTGCGATTCGTGGACAGCGGCGCGGTTCCATCACGCCGTCGCGCGAGACGCGCGTTACGCCTTCGCGCTTTTGCCCTTGGCGGCGAAAACGCCGCTTGCCCGCAGGATGCGACGTTCACCGACCATCAGGTAACAGTTGGCAAACGCCAGGCGCGCACCGACGCGCTGTATGTCGACATGTGCTTCGATCCAATCGCCGGGATGCGCGGACTCAACGAAATCGGTCGACAGGTTGACCGTCACCATCGGTCTTTCGTCATTGGCGATCGTGATGACAATGCCGAGCGCGGTATCGGCAAGCGTCAGCATGAGCCCGCCGTGGACGAGCCCTTTTACGTTCGCATGTTGCGGCCCCGCGCGCATGCCGATCACGATATGTTGTCCGTCGATCGTCTTGCCGTAGAGCGGGCCGACCAATTCCACGAACGGACTGCCGCGATTCAGCCGTTCAAATCCTGGCGGCACGCCGGTTGGCATGCCTTGCCCTTGCGCGAGATGGGTCATGTGGTCAATGTTTTTCATTGCTGCCGCGTTCCAATCGTTTCATTGTGCGGAATGCAAAATTGCCTAATAAAATCACTATACCCGAAAAGCCGTGATTCCGGCCTTCCTGACAAAAACATCCGCAGATCTCTGCCGGATCCGCCGAATGGCCCGATTTCAGGGAAGAAAGACAAGGTATCAGGCAATGCGCCTTTACAGCATTTGTACTGCCTGATACTATCGCAACACGTTATATGGAACCAAGTTTCGCTCTGCAAAACTAATAGGTCCGACAATGTGAGATGACCGCATTCCTACTCCCTGGCCGGTAAAGACGAGGCCCCGGGCAATGCATGCCGCGGTGCCGCTTGATTGCCCCGCCAGAAAAGCAAACAGGAACAACACCGCCATGGAACACGCCGAATACACGGTCGATCGCGACGTAGCCGTCATCACCCTCAACAATCCTCCGATCAATGGCCTCGGTCTGAACCTGCGACGGGCCATCATCGCCTGTGTCGATCGCGCGCTGGATGACGCTTCCGTACGCGCGATCGTCCTGACCGGCTCCGAGCGCGCGTTTTCCGGCGGCGCTGATATCAAGGAGTTCGGCACGTCAAAATCCGGCCAGGAACCGAATCTGCTGTCGGTCATCCGCGTCGTCGAGTCCTCTTCCAAGCCGATTGTCGCCGCCATCGCCGGCGCCTGCATGGGCGGCGGACTGGAACTTGCACTCGGCTGTCACTTCCGGGTCGCGAAACCGGATGCGCAGATCGCACTGCCCGAAGTCAAGCTGGGCATCCTGCCCGGCGCCGGCGGTACGCAGCGCCTGCCGCGTCTGGTCGGTCTGGACACGGCGCTGAACATGATCGTCTCGGGCAATCCCGTGCCTGCGGCACAACTGAAGGCGACGGCGCTGTTCGATGCCATCATCGAAAACGACCTGTTGACGGGCGCATTGGCATTCGCACGCAAGGTGGTTGCGGAAAACCGCCCGCTCAAACGCGTGCGCGACATCAAGATCAACGAACCGCTGGGCGAAGCCTACCTGCAGTTCGCTCACAACACGATCAGCGCCGCGACCAGGCATTTCCCGGCGCCGCTGAAATGCCTGGAAGCCGTCGCCGCTGCCTACTTCAAGCCCTTCGACGAAGGCATGAAGATCGAGCGCGAAGCATTCCTGTGGCTGATGAACACGCCGGAATCGCGCGCCCTGCGCCATGCCTTCATCGGCGAACGCGCCGCGGCCAAGATTCCCGACGTGCCGGCCGACACGCCGACACGTCCGATCCACCACGTGGCCGTGATCGGCGCCGGAACCATGGGCGGCGGCATCGCGATGAACTTCCTCAATGCCGGCATCCCCGTCGTGCTGCTCGAAATGAAGCAGGAGGCGCTGGACCGCGGCGTCGCCACCATCCGCAAGAACTACGAGAACACCGTCAAGAAAGGCAAGCTCTCGGCAGAGAAGATGGACGCGCGCATGATCCTGCTGGAGCCGACACTCTCGTACGACGACATCAAGGCTTGCGACCTCGTCATCGAAGCAGTGTTCGAAGACATCGGCGTCAAGGAGCTGGTGTTCAAGAAGCTGGACGAAGTGATGAAGCAAGGCGCGATCCTCGCCAGCAACACGTCCACGCTCGACGTGAACAGGATCGCCGGTTTTACGAAGCGCCCGCAGGACGTGGTCGGCATGCACTTCTTCAGCCCGGCCAACGTGATGCGCCTGCTGGAAGTCGTGCGCGGCGAAAAGACCGGCAAGGATGTGCTCGCCACCGTGATGCAACTGGCGAAGAAGATCAGGAAGGTTGCCGTCGTATCCGGCGTGTGCGACGGCTTCATCGGCAATCGCATGCTGAAGTTCTACCGCAACCAGGCCAACGAACTGCTTGACGAAGGCGCCTCGCCGCAGCAGATCGACCGCGCGCTGGAGAATTGGGGCATGGCGATGGGGCCGTTCCGCATGGGCGACCTGGCCGGCCTCGACATCGGCTGGTCGATCCGCAAGCGCCTGTATGCGGAAAACCCGAACATGAAACGCTCGGTGATCGCGGACCAGTTGTGCGAACTCGGCCGTTTCGGTCAGAAGACCGGCAAAGGCTGGTACCGCTATGAACCGGGCAAGCGCGATGCCCTGCCCGATCCGCAGGTCGAAGAAATCATCGCCGCCGCGCGCCAGAGTGCCGGCATCACGCCGCGCAAGGTGAGCGACGACGAAATCGTCGAGCGCTGCATCTTCGCGCTGGTCAACGAGGGCGCGCGCATTCTCGAGGAAGGCATTGCGGCACGGGCTTCCGACATCGACATGGTGTATCTCACCGGTTATGGCTTCCCGGCGCACCGCGGCGGGCCGATGCTGTATGCGGAAACCGTCGGCCTGGCCAATGTGGTGGAAAAGATGCGGCGCTTTGCCGCGCAACCGCGGGGCGACGCCGCCTTCTGGAAACCGGCCGACTCCCTGGTGCGCCTGGCGCAGGCCGGCGAATCGTTTAACTGAAAAAAAAGGTGATTCCCATGCTGAACGATGCCGTCATCGTCTCGACCGCGCGCACCGGACTCGCGAAGTCCTGGAAAGGCGCATTCAACATGACCCATGGCGCGACGCTGGGCGCGCATGCCGTGCGTGCCGCCGTCGAGCGTGCCGGCGTCGATCCGGCGGAAGTCGAGGACGTCCTGATGGGCGGCTCGCTGTCGGAAGGCACGACGGGCGGCAATGTCGCCCGCGCCATCGCCCTGCGCGCCGGACTTCCGGTGACCACTGGCGGCGCCACCGTCAACCGCCACTGCTCCTCCGGCCTGCAGACCATCGCCATGGCCGCGCATCGCGTGATCGTCGATCGCGTCCCGGTCATTGTCGCCGGCGGTGTCGAGTCGATTTCCTGCGTGCAGAACGAAACCAACCGTCACATGCGGCTCGATCCCTGCCTGCTGGAACACAAGCCCGAGTTCTATTGGCCAATGCTGCAAACCGCCGAACAGGTGGCCAAGCGCTACAACATCAGCAAGGAACGCCAGGACGAATACGGCGTGCGCAGCCAGTTGCGCGCGGCGGCGGCGCAGGCCGCCGGCAAGTTCAATGACGAGATTGTGCCGGTGACCACCACGATGGGCGTGGTGGACAAGCAGACCGGCCGCATCACGACGCGCGAGGTGACGATTTCCGCCGACGAAGGCATCCGCGCCGACACCACGCTGGAAGGCGTATCGAAGATCCGCCCCGCCCTTCCCGGCGGCGTGATCACGGCAGGCAATGCCAGCCAGTTTTCCGACGGCTCCTCCGCCTGCGTCGTGATGGACGGCAAGCTGGCGGAAAAGCGCGGCATCGAGCCGCTCGGCATTTTCCGCGGCTTCGCGGTTGCCGGATGCGAACCGGACGAAATGGGTATCGGGCCGGTTTTCGCGGTGCCGAGGCTGCTGGAGCGCAACGGCCTGAAGATGGATGACATCGGGCTGTGGGAACTCAATGAAGCCTTCGCGGTGCAGGTGCTCTACTGCCGCGACAAGCTCGGCATTCCGGATGAACTGCTCAACGTCAACGGCGGCGCCATCGCGGTCGGCCATCCGTATGGTGTTTCCGGCTCGCGGCTGACCGGTCATGCTCTCGTCGAAGGCAAGCGTCGCGGCGCGAAATACGTGGTGGTCACGATGTGCATCGGCGGCGGCCAGGGTGCCGCCGGTCTGTTCGAAGTCTGCTAAGGAGAGCAAACGATGAGTGTCAGGGAGTTGTTCAAGTTGGACGGGCGGGTGGCACTGATTACCGGCGGATCGCGCGGGCTGGGCCTGCAGATGGCCGAGGCACTCGGCGAAATGGGATGCAGGCTTGCCATCACCGCGCGCAAGGCGGAGGAACTGGCCGAGGCCAGGGCGCATCTGGAAAAGATGGGCTATGAGGTGCTGACGGTCGTCAACGACCTCTCCAGGCCGGAACAGATTCCGGAAATGGTCGACCAGGTGCTGCAGCGCTTCGGCGCCATCGACATCCTCGTCAACAACGCCGGCGCCACCTGGGGCGCACCCGCGGAAGAATACCCGGACGAGGCGTGGCGCAAGGTGCTGGGACTGAATGTCGACTCGGTCTTCTTCCTCTCGCGTGAAGTGGCGCGCCGCTGCATGATTCCGAACAAGTCCGGCAAGATCATCAACATCGCGTCGGTCGCCGGTCTGCGCGGCAGCGCAGTCAATGTCAGCACCATCGCCTATCACACCTCCAAGGGCGCGGTGGTCAATTTCACGCGCGCGCTGGCCTCGGAATGGGGCAAGTACAACATCAACGTCAATGCCATCTGCCCCGGCTTCTTCCCTTCGAAAATGTCGGCGGGCTTGCTGGAGAAAGTGTCCGAAGCCGTCATCGCGCGCGCACCCTTGCATCGCATCGGCGGCGACGAAGACCTGAAGGGTGCCGTCGTGTTCCTCGCATCCGAAGCATCGCGGCACATCACCGGGCAGGCACTCGCGGTGGATGGCGGCATCTCGGCTGTCTGACTCCCCTTATCGACGACGGCCTATGACCCAGGACAACCTCGAGCGCTTCATCGGCACCCGGCCGGTGGCGCCGCAGCATGCTTTTGACATCGATAGGCTCGCCACATTCATGCGCGAGCATGTGGAAGGTTTTTCCGGCGAACTGCATGTCGAACAATTCAAGGGCGGGCAATCCAACCCGACCTTCCTGCTCACCGCCGGGGGCAAACAGTACGTGATGCGGCGCAAGCCACCGGGCACGCTGCTTCCCTCGGCGCACGCGGTCGACCGCGAATACCGCGTGATCAGTGCGCTCGCGAACACCGATGTTCCCGTGGCAAGGACCTATGCCTTATGCGAAGACGATGCCGTGATCGGCACGGCCTTCTACATCATGGACTACGTGCAGGGTCGCATCCTGTGGGACCCGTCGCTGCCGGGTATGCGGCCCGACGAACGCCGCGCGATCTACCAGGAAATGAATCGCGTGATCGCCGCGCTGCACAGCGTGGATTACGCCGCGGTCGGACTGGAAAGCTACGGCCGGCCCGGCAATTACCTCGAACGCCAGGTGGCGCGCTGGACCAAGCAGTATCGCGCCTCCGAAACCGAGCACATGCAAGCGGTGGAAAACCTGATCGAATGGCTGCCGAAGAACATTCCTGAGGGAGACGAGACGCGCATCGTGCACGGCGATTTCCGCATCGACAACGTGATCTTCCATCCGGCCGAGCCGCGCATTCTTGCCGTGCTCGATTGGGAGCTGTCGACGCTCGGCCATCCGTTGTCGGATTTCGCGTACCACTGCATGAACTGGCGCATGCCGCGCGACGGCGGGCGCGGGCTGGCCGGATTGCCGTTGCGCGAACTCGGCATCCCCAGCGAAGAAGAATACCTCGCCGCCTACTGCGAGCGCACCGGGCGCTCCGGCGTTTCGAAGGAGTCCTGGGAATACTACATGGTGTTCAACATGTTCCGCCTTGTCGGCATCCTTCAGGGCATCACCAAGCGCGCGCTGATCGGCAACGCGGCGAGCGCGGAAGCAGCACAGGCAGGCAAGCGCACCCGGCCGCTGGCCGAACAGGCGTGGGCGCTGGTCGAACAACTCAAGAGCTAAGGAGAGAGCAGCATGATCAATTTTTCGGAGAAGTCCCTCGACCTGCAGAAGCGCGTCAAGGCATTCATTGATGACGAAAT
>JAKACN010000207.1 GCA_021821365.1 Pseudomonadota bacterium
CGCTCGTCGTCGGTGAGTTGCTGGTCCAGCAGCAGCGGGTCGTCCCACTGGAATTGCGCCTTGTTCTTCATGGATAGGTCTCCGGGTTCAGATTCGTTCTAGGACGACGGCCAGGCCCTGGCCAACGCCGATGCACAGGCTGACGACCGCATAGCGGCCGTTGCGGCGGGCCAGTTCGCGGCTGGCGGTCAGCGCGAGACGCGCGCCGGACGCGCCGAGCGGATGGCCGAGGGCTATCGCGCCGCCGTTCGGGTTCACGCGCGAGTCGGTTCCTGCTACGCCGAGCAGCTTCAGGCAGCTCAGCACCTGGCTGGCAAAGGCTTCGTTGATTTCGATGATGTCCATGTCGGTCAGCGACAGGTTGGCGCGCGCCAGCGCCTTGCGGATCGCATCGACCGGGCCGATGCCCATGATGCGCGGCTCCACGCCTGCGGCGGCGGCAGACAGGATGCGCACCATCGGTTCCCTGCCGACGCGTTCGCCGGCGGCACGGCTGCCGACCAGCAGCGCGGCGGCGCCGTCGTTGATGCCGGAAGCATTGCCCGCGGTGACCACGCCGCCTTCGAACAGCGGCTTGAGTTTTTCGAGCGTTGCCATCGTGGTTTCGGGACGCGGATGCTCATCCTTGTCGACGATGGCCGGCGGTGTCTTGCGCCCGGTCGGCACACTGACCGGATGGATTTCGCCGGCGAAGAAGCCGTCCTGCAGCGCGGCCAGGTATTTCATCTGCGACGCGAGGGCAAACGTGTCCGCTTCTTCGCGGCTGATGCCGAACTGCTTCGCAACGTTGTCGCCGGTTTCGGGCATGGTGTCGGCGCCATACTCCTTCGTCACCTTCGGATTCGGGAAGCGCGCGCCGATGGTGGAATCGAATACCTTGAAGTCGCGGCCGAACGCGGCTTCCGATTTCGCGACGACGAAGGGCGCGCGGCTCATGCTCTCGACGCCGCCCGCGAGGAACAGGTCGCCTTCGCCGCAGGTGATGGCGCGCGCCGCATCGACCACGGCAGCGAGGCCGCTCGCGCACAGGCGGTTGACGGTCTGGCCCGGCACCGTGCACGGCAGGCCGGCCGCAAGCAGCGCATTGCGCGCCACGTTGCGCGCATCTTCGCCGGCCTGGTTGGTATCGCCGAGAATGACGTCCTCGATCTCTTCCGCCTTCCACGGATTGCGCGCAACGAGTGCGCGCATGACTTCCGCGACCAGATCGTCCGGACGCACGGGAGCCAGCGCGCCGGCATGGCGGCCGAAGGGGGTACGCAAACCGTCGTAGATATACGCGTCAAGCATGAATCAGATCTCCTTGTGGTGTAGCGACAGGCCGAGCAACGCGCGGCGCTGCAGCCAGGGGCTGGGGCGGTAGCGCGGATCGCCGGTTTGCTGTTCGAGGTTTTTGAGAATGGTGAGTACGGTGTTCGGGCCGAGCGCGTCGCCCCAGGCGAGCGGGCCGAGCGGATAGCCCAGTCCCAGCGTGACGGCGCGGTCGATGTCGGCCGGTTCGGCGATCTCCTGCTGCGCGATCTCGCAGGCGATATTGATGATGTGCGCGACGACGCGCTGCGCGACCAGGCCGGCGCTGTCGCGGATGACGCTCACGGGAATGCCGTTTGCGCCGAACGCGCCGCAGGCCATCGCGAGATAGTCGGACGTGGTGGCGGGCGTGGTCATCACCACGCGGCGACGACGCGCGTCGAACAGGCTTTCCACGGCCACGGTGCGGCGGCCGTCGAGGTTCTCGCGCGCGCAGCAGGTCGTTGCATCTTCGCCGAGCGGCGTGACGACGCACAGTGCGCTGTCGCTCGGACGCGCCGAGGCTTCGATCGACACGCCGGCGGCGGCGATCAGTTCCGCGACACGCTCGGCGAGCTCGGGACGCTCGCGGCTGAGCCAGACCGTGGATGGCAATTGCGCCGCGTGCGCCGGTTCGGCAATGGCTTCCTTCTTGCCGTCGGCGCCATAGCGGTAGAAACCATGGCCGGTCTTGCGGCCGAGCGCGCCGGCGGTCAGCATCTGGCGCGTGTTCACCTGCGGACGGAAGCGCGGCTCTTCGTAATACTGGTGGTAGATCGATTCCATCACCGGATGCGACACGTCCAGCCCGGTCAGGTCCAGCAGTTCGCACGGGCCGAGGCGGAAACCTGCGGTGTCGCGCAGGATGTTGTCCAGCACCGGTACGGAGGCGATCCCTTCGGTCAGCACCCGCAGACCTTCCGTGCCATAGCCGCGGCCAGCGTGGTTGACGATGAAGCCCGGCGTGTCCTTGGCGCGCACGGCGCTATGGCCCCAATGGTGGCCGAGCGCGAGCAGGTAATCGATGATTTCCGGTTTCGTCAGGAAGCCGCCGATGACTTCGACGATCTTCATCAGCGGTACCGGATTGAAGAAATGGAAGCCGGCCACACGCTCCGGATGCTGCAGTCCCGCCGCGATGGCGGTCACCGGCAGCGAGGAGGTGTTGGTCGCGAGGATGGCATCCGGGCCGGCGATGACTTCCAGCGAACTGAACAGCGCCTTCTTGACCGCAAGGTCTTCGACGATCGCTTCGACGATCACATGGCAGCCGGCGAGATCCTGTAATGGCGCGCAGACATGCAGGCGGTCGGCGGCGGCATCGGCAGCCGTCTTGTCCAGCTTGCCTTTCTCCACCAGCTTGCCGAAGGTCGCCAGCAACTCCTGGCGTGCCGCGGCCGCCGCGCCTTCCCGGCTGTCGTTCAGGCGGACCTGGGCGCCGGCCAGCACGGCGATTTGTGCAATGCCTCGCCCCATGACGCCGCATCCGACCAGGCCGACCACCAGTTCCCGGGACTGTGGCTGGGGAAGAAAGCTGTTCTGCATGCGGCGACTCCTGACAGGTTGGGCGGTTTTCTTGAGAATTTCACAAGTTCTGCAATGCAGAAAACAAGCAATTAAAATGGAACTCTATTGCTTTTCCGGCGACACTGTCAAGAATTCATTTGTTATCAGGGGTAAATGCAGGAAGATGACGCGACGATAGCAGCCATGGAGCGTTATCTGTCAACGAGGTGGTTGGTTTTTAATTCTGCAGTGCGGAATAAAATTCTGCAAAAATCGTTGCAATTCCATTTTGGATATGCCAGTATCTGCACCCTGAATTGGAAGCCTTTCGGGGCTGGTCCGGCATCGACGCCGCCTTGCGCATTGCACATGGCTGCATGCCGGCCCCGGCCTTTCGCAAGCAGACAAGGAGACGGGATGACCCAAGCAGTGCCACCGGTTGCCGTGCCGCGCCGCATTCATGAAGCGTTTGCGGCGTGGATCGATTCCTGCGCCGACAAGGCCGCGCTGGCCGACGAGACGTGTGCCGTGACCTACGGCGCGCTCGGCGGGGCGGTCGAGGCCGTTGCGCAATGCATGCGCGATGCCGGCATTCGCGCGGGCGACCGTGTCCTGCTGGTCGGGGAAAACAGCGTCGCGCTCTCGGTCTGCATTCTTGCCGTCAGCTGCCTGGATGCCTGGTCCGCTTCCGTCAATGCGCGCCTGTCCGCGCGCGAGATCGACAATTTCCTGTCCCATTCCGGCGCGCGCCGCGCCCTGTATTTCAGCGAGATTTCGCCGCAGGCGAAGGCGCACGGCGAGCTGCGCGGCGCACAGCCGGTCGAATGGCCGGTCATCGGCAAACTGCTGCTCGGCGCCTTGAACGGGGACGCGATCCCCGAGCCGGTCGACGAGGACGCGGCGAATCAGGTTGCCGCCATGGTTTACACCTCCGGCACCACCGGCGCGCCGAAAGCGGTGATGCTCACGCACGCCAACCTGCTGTTCGTGGGCGCCAACAGCTGCCGCATGCGCCGCATCGTTCCGAGCGACGTGATTTATGGCGTGTTGCCGCTGTCGCATGTTTACGGCCTGTCGTCCTTGCTGGTCGCCGCCTTGCTCGGCGGCGCCACGCTGCGCCTCGTTGCGCGCTATCAGCCCGACTCGCTGGCCCATGCACTGGCAGAGCAGGGCATCACGGTGATGCACGGCGCGCCCGCGATGTACGCCAAGCTGCTCGAATGGAGCGAGAAGACCGGCACGCCGCTGCGCGCGCCGCGGTTGCGCGTGGCCCAGTCGGGCGGCGCGCCGCTCACGCTGCCGCTCAAGCGGAGCTTCGAAAAGACCTTCGGCATCACGCTGCACAACGGTTACGGCATGACCGAGGCGTCGCCCTCGATCTGCCAGACGCGCATGGACGCGCCGCGTGCCGATTGCTCCGTCGGACAGTCCATCCCCGGCATTGAGATTCAATTGCATGGCGCCGAAGAGAGCGCAGAAGGCATCGGCGAGCTGTGGGTGCGCGGACCGAACGTGATGAAGGGCTATTACCGCGCGCCGGAGCTGACCGCACAGGCTGTCACCGAGGACGGCTGGCTGCGCACCGGCGACCTTGCGCGGCGCGACGCGGACGGCGCGATCACCATTGCTGGCCGCAGCAAGGAGCTGATCATCCGCTCCGGCTTCAATGTGTATCCGGTCGAAGTCGAGCAGGTCCTCAATGCCTACCCGGACGTCGTGCAGTCCGCCGTGGTCGGACGCGAGGTCGAAGGCAATGAAGAGGTGGTTGCCTTCGTCGAAGTGTCGCAGGCGGCGTCGTTCGCGCTTGATGCCTTGCGCGCGCACCTGAAAGCCAATTTGTCCCCTTACAAGATTCCTTCAGAAATCGTCGTCCTCGACCATTTGCCGGCAGCTGCGACCGGCAAGGTTCTGAAGAAAGAATTGCAGCGACTCGCTGCGCAGCGCCCGCCGGCCGGGCAGCAGCAAACCTGAACAACGCGTTTTTCACACGAGAGGAAGAGACATGAAATTTCAATTAAAAAGTGTTGCGAAGCTGGGCGTTGCCCTGAGTGTCGCCCTGGCCGCTGCTGCCGGTGCTGAGGAATTCAAGGTCGGTGCGCACATGCCGCTGACCGGCACGCTGGCGCGTTCGGGCGCCGGTTTCAACGAAGGCATCCAGGCCGCCGTGGAGATTTTCAACAAGTCCAACGGCAAGCACACCATCAAGATGGTCACCATCGACGATGAATCGGCCCCGGCGAAAGCGGTCGCCGCCGTCGAGAAGCTGGCATCCGAAGGCGTGGTCGCGGTGATCGGCGGCTACGGTTCCAACATCATCGGCCCGGCGTCCGACGCATCCAACCGCCACAACCTGACCTACATTACGGCCGGCGGCGTGAGCGAAGACCTGACCAAGCGCGGCTACAAGACCTTCTTCCGCATCAACAACACCCGCGGCTACGAGATCGCCATCGAGAACCTGCTCAAGGAGATGAAGGCGCAATCGGTTTCCATCGTCTATTCCACCAAGGAAGCGACGACCGACCTCGCCAAGAGCATCGAGAAGGATCTCGGCGGCAAGGGCTTCAAGATCACCACCCATGCCTTCGATCCGGCGATCACCGACTTCAAGCCGATCATCAACAAGATCAAGCTGCAGGACAAATCCGATGTGCTGCTGATGAGCGGCTATGAAAACGATTATGTCGGCATCATCCGCGCCGCCAAGGTCCTGAAGCCGCCGGTCAAGTCCGTGGTGGGTGTGTGGTCGCTGGCCACCTCCAAGATGGCCGCCGACTTCCCGGATCTGATGCCGAACGTGATCGGCACCGCGCTGCTGCCGTTCCCGGTCGAGTACAAGACGCCGGAAGGCAAGCAGTTCGCCGACGTGTACAAGAAGATGTTCAACAAGGACGTCGACTACCTCGCGCAGTTCGGCTACGTGAAGGCATCGCTGCTGTTCGAAGCCATCGCCCGCGCCGCCGACAACGGCACGCTGAAAAAGGGCGGTCTCTCGGATGAGCTGCGCAAGACCAATCGCGACACGCTGATCGGCAAGGTGACCTTCAACGCCAATGGCGACAACCCCAACTTCCAGCATCGCATGGGCCAGCATCAGAACGGCAAGATCGTGATCGTTTCGCCGGCTTATCAGGCGACCGGTCCGCTGAAGTATCCGGCAGTGCCGTGGTAATACGTGATCAGGGCGATCACGCCTGATCCGTAACAGCACGGCTCCTTCCCCCTTGCAGGGGGAAGGTCGGGATGGGGGTAGAGAGGTTGCACCATGGTCTGCGGTGGCCCAACCTCACTACTCCCACCCTGATCCTCCCCCCGCAAAGGGGGAGGGAATGCACCTGCGGCAATGCAGGCGAATGCAGCATTGATTCGTTCGCCTGCCGCCCCCGCACCCGGACCTCATCCGTTTCACGAACAAGCCATGTCCGAACTCATTCTGCAATCCCTTTACTCCGGCATGCTGGTCGGCGGCGTCTACGCGCTCATCGCGCTCGGACTGACGCTCGCCTTCGGCACCATGCGCATCATTAACCTCGCACACGGCGAGCTGGTGCTGCTGGCCGCCTATATCGCCTACACCGTGGAGAGCCGCTTCGGCGTCAACCCGATGCTGTCGCTGCCGATCGCGCTCGTGGTCGTCTGCGCCTGCTCCGCCGTCGTGTACTTTCTCGTATCGCGCATCCGGCGCAACCGCGAACTGAATTCGCTGATGCTGACCTTTGCGCTCGGCATGATCCTCACCAATGCGGTGCTGCTGTTCTGGAAGAGCGATATCCGCTCCACCGCGAACGCGACGCTGCAGGATGCGGTGCAGATCGGCAGCGTGTACAGCATGGTGAGCGAGCTGCTGTTCTTCGTCGTGAGCATCGGCGTGGCCGTTGCGCTCGGCTGGTGGCTGTCGCGCAGCTGGTACGGTCGCGCGGTGCGCGCCGTCTCGTCCAATCGCGATGCGGCCAAGCTGATGGGCATCAATCCGGCCAAGGTCGAACTGGTTTCCTTCCTGGTGGCCGGTGTGCTGGCAACCATCGCGGGCATCGCGATCTATTCCAGCAGCGTAATCTCGCCGCCGCTCGGTCATGCGCTGACGGTCAAGGCTTTCATCATCACCGTGCTGGCCGGCGTCGGTTCGGTGCCGGGCGTGGTGCTGGCAGCCTTCCTGCTCGGCATCACCGAAGCGATGACGGTGACGCTGCTCAGCTCCGCCTTGCAGGAGATGGCCGGCATGCTGCTGTTCCTGATCGTGTTGTTCATCCTGCCGAACGGCCTGTTCGGCGCCAGGAAGCGCCGGGGATAAGACCATGAAAAAATTCACCTGGGCGGCCATCGCTCTTCTCTACCTCGTCGTGCCCTTCTTCCTGAAGGACAACAGCTACATTCGCAGCCTGACGGTGTCGTCCCTGATCGTGGCCGGCGTCGCCGTGCCCTGGGCGCTGCTCGGCAACCTCGGCGGCATGGTCAGCTTCGGCCACGCGGCCTTCTTCGGCCTCGGCGCTTATGCGTCGGCGCTGCTGAGCATGAAGGCAGGCCTGCCCGTGCTGCTGGCGATTCCTGCGGGCGGCCTGTTCGCCTGCGTCGCCTCGCTGGCGATGCTGCCGGCGCTGCGCCTGTCGGGCCCGTACTTCGCGCTGGCGATCCTGGCCTATGCCCACATCTTCAAGATCCTTGCGACCGAGCTGACTTCGATTACCGGCGGTTCCGCGGGCATTTCCTCGATCCCCGGCCTGCCGGACCTGGTGAAGACTGATTTCCTCACAGGACTCGGACCTTACTTCCTCGGCCTGAGCATCGTGCTGCTGTTCTGCGTGGCCTACGCCTGGGTGCGCAGGAGCCACTACGGCATCGCCTTGCGCGCCATGCATGACAGCGAGGACGCGACCCGCGTGGTGGGAGTGAACAGCGTGTTGCTGAAGTCCTGGATGCTGCTGCTGTCGGCGTTCATGACCGGCACCGTCGGCGCCTTCAATGCGCACATCATCAACTTCCTTGAACCCGATTACGCATTCAACAGTTCCTGGAGCGTGCTGCCCATCGTCGCCGCGATCTTCGGCGGCTACCGCACAGTCACCGGCCCGATGGTCGGAGCGATCGTGATCTACCTGGTCGATCAGTTGATCTTCAAGGAAGTGCTTTCTTCCGGCCACCAGATCGTGCTCGGCGTCGTGCTGGCCGCCATGATCCTGTTCGCGCCGGACGGCCTGCTCTCTCTGTTCAGGAAACGCAATGCAGGAGGCCAGCATGCTTAAGCTCGACGGCATCACGATCCAGTTCGGCGGCCTGACCGCGCTGAAGGACGTGAGTTTTTCCATGGGCGCGGACCAGGTGGTCGGCCTGGTCGGCCCCAACGGCGCCGGCAAGACGACCCTGTTCAACGCGATTTCCGGCCTGGTCAGGCCGACCGCCGGCAGCGTGTCCTTTGACGGCATCGACATCAGCCGCCAGCCGTTGCATATGCGCGCACGCATCGGCATCGGTCGCACCTTCCAGATCCCGCAACCGATGCACGAACTGACGGTGCGTGAAAACCTGATCGTTGCGCAGCGCTTCGGCAACGGCAAGGTCGACCATGCCCGCATCGACGAGATCCTGGCGTTCATGGACCTGACCGCGAAGGCGGAGAGCGATGCCGCCACCAGCCTCGCGCTGCAGGAGCTCAAGCGCCTCGAAGTCGCGAAGGCGCTGGCGACCGAGCCGAAGCTGCTGCTGCTCGACGAAGTGCTGGCCGGCCTGGAAACCAGCGGCAAGCGCTATTTCACCGCCAAGCTGGAAGACATGCACAAGAAGTTCGGCATCGGCATCCTGATCATCGAGCACGACATCGAAACCGTGTCCACGCTGTGCCACCGCGTGGTGGTGCTCAACTTCGGCAAGGTGATTGCCGACGGCACGCTCACCCTGCGCGGCGTGAGCAAGCCGGTGAGCCTCGAGGTGACGTTCAAACCAGAGGGCGACGGCGCCACGCTGGACGTGGCCGGTACGCTGCAGCGACTGGACTTCGGCGTGGGCACCGGCGACTACGCCGACACTTCGGTGATCGGCGGCGAGGTGAAGGTTACCGCGCACCTGCAGCTGGCCGCGAAGTAAGCCGCCGCGGTGGCACGCGACACGCTGTGGCAACGCCTGCGCGGCTGGGTCCGGCCCGGCCGCCCGGCGAGCGCATCGCCGCACCGCGATGCGCATGGATCGACGCAGGTGGCCGACAGCCTGCGCGCGCTGCTGGGCGACCCGAGCATTCCGCCCGCGGTGCGCGGCGAGCTGGCCAGCGACTTCGTCCGCATCGAGGCCATGCTGGAGCGGCTCGAACGCGGCGAGCTGCACGTGGCGGTGTTCGGTCGCGTCTCCGCCGGCAAGTCGGCGCTGGGCAACGCGTTGCTGGGCCGCGAGGCGTTCGCGGTCGG
This sequence comes from Pseudomonadota bacterium, assembly GCA_021821365.1. Classification (GTDB taxonomy): domain Bacteria; phylum Pseudomonadota; class Gammaproteobacteria; order Burkholderiales; family Burkholderiaceae_D; genus Noviherbaspirillum. Next base: position 9,189 of record JAKACN010000207.1, read on the forward strand.
CGTGCTCCACGGCACCACCACCGACGCCGAGCAGGCGCCGCTCGACGAGGCGCAGCACGACGCCCTGGTGCTGATCGACACGCCCGGCATCAACGAGCTGGATGGCGAGGCGCGCGAACGCCTCGCCTTCGAGGTGGCCGAGGTCAGCGACCTGGTGGTGTTCGTCGCCGACGGCGACCTCACCCGCGAGGAACTCGACGCGCTGAAGACGCTCGCCGCCACCCAGCGCCCGCTGCTGCTGGTGCTGAACAAGGCCGACCGCTACGGTGCCGACGAGCTGGCCGACCTGCTCACCCACCTGCGTCTGCGCGTGGCCGGGCTGGTGCGCGCGGAAGACGTGCTGGCGGTG
>JAKACN010000208.1 GCA_021821365.1 Pseudomonadota bacterium
TTGTCGCGCGAGATCACGTCCTGCGTCGGCACGTCGAGCACGATGGTGCGCAGGTCGACGCGCACCATCTGCTGCATCGCGGGAATGATGATCACCAGCCCCGGGCCCTTGACCTTCCAGAAGCGGCCGAGCTGGAACACGACGCCGCGCTCGTACTCGCGCAGGATGCGAATGGAGGAAACGAGCAGCACGATGACCAGGAAGACCAGGCCGCCGAATCCGAATCCGAAATCAATGAACATGGCTCTTCTCCTCAGTGAATCTCCAGCGGGACGACTTCCAGCAGCAATCCTTTGCGTGCAACGATGCGCACCTTCTGCCTGCGCTGCAAGGGTGTCTTGCTGACCACATGCCAGGTTTCGCCGCGCAGCAGCGCCCAGCCTTCGCCGGATGCGCCGTCCTGTGCGATGTCCACCACTTCGGCGGTATCGCCGATCAGGTCCGCCGGGCCGCTGACCACCTTGCGCCGCCGCGTCTTGATCACCATGCCGACCATGCCGGCGATCAGCAGGGCGCTCAGCAGGGCAATGGTGACGATCAGGGCGACGGGAATGCCGTAGCCAGGCAGCTCGGTGTCGATCAGCATCAGCGCACCGGCGACGAAAGCGGCAATGCCGCCCAGGCCGATGACGCCGAAACTGGGAAGGAATGCTTCCGCGATCATGAAGGAAAGGCCGAGCAGGATCAGCGCCAGGCCCGCGTAGTTCACCGGCAGCAACTGCAGCGCATACATGGCAAGCAGCAGGCAGATGGCGCCGACTACGCCCGGAACGCCAAAGCCCGGGCTCATGAATTCGAACAGCAGGCCGTAGATGCCGATCGTCATCAGCAGCAGCGCGATGGTGGGATTGGTGATCGTCGCGAGGAGCTTCGATCGCCAGTCGGGCTGCAGGTCGATGACGGGCGCGTCGCGCGTGCGCAGTTGCCGATCCTGTCCGGCGGCATTGACGGTTTTGCCGTCCACGCGCTCCAGCAGCGCGGGGATGTCCGGCGCGACGAGATCGACCACGTGCATGCGCAAGGCCTCGTCCGCCGCCAGGCTCACGGCTTCGCGCACCGCGCGTTCGGCCCAGTCGGTATTGCGGCCCCGCAACTGCGCCAGACCGCGGATGTAGGCGGCGGCGTCGTTCACCTGCTTGTGTGTCATGGGCGATGTGGTCGCGTCGTCGGGAGATGCCGCCTTGCCGCTCTTCCTGTCCCCGCCGTTACCGCCAGGTACGGTCGGCGCGCCGAGCTGCACTGGCGTGGCCGCGCCGAGATTGGTGCCGGGTGCCATTACCGCGACATGGCTTGCATACAGGATGTAGGTTCCCGCACTGGCGGCCCGCGCGCCGCTCGGTGCGACATAGGCGGCCACCGGCACCGGCGAAGCGAGGATGGCCTTGATGATCGATCGCATCGAAGTGTCCAGCCCGCCCGGCGTATCCATCCTGAGAATGACGAGCTGGCTGCCGTCCTTCGCTGCCCGCGCCATGCCGCGCACCACATAGTCCGCGGTGGTGGGGCCGATGGCGTCATCGATGGTCAGCAAGGTGACCGGTGCGGGCGCGGCCGCCGCCACGCGCGACAGGAACATCAGGACCAGCGCGCAAAGAGAGAGCATGGCGGCAGGCAGGACGCGGCATGCCCATCCCGGTACCGCGGGCGCAGTCGTTATGGCAGTAAACACCCGACGCAACATGGCGATGCTCCGGACAGGAAAGAATGCGCCGAATCGCTTCGGCGGTCCGGCTCCGCATCTGCCTGTTCCATGCCTTCGATCATGTCCGCGCGCGGCGTGGCACGCATTGCGCCCGATCAGTGAGCGTGCAATGGATTGCACACAGTCAACGCGAACCTGGTCCGTTTACCCGGCATCCGCGCGCGCATAACGGTCGGGCTCGGCTGGCGGCGCTTCCGGCGGGGAGCGTTCGGGAATGATCTCGGGCGCGCCGGGGCCGGGCGGAATGCCCGGATCGGGCGGCGGTTCGGGAATCTCCGGCCCGGGCGGTTGCGGTGGCGGGATTTCCGGTTCGCGCCCCGGTACCACCGGAATTTCCGGCGGGGAGTGCGCCGTCTGCTGCGTCGATGGAATCGTTTTCACGTCGGGTTGGGCGAATTTACATCGGGCCGGCGGCCGCGCCCGGCTGCGCGCCCTTGCCGGAAAATGGCATGCCCATCCGGTCGCCCGCCATCTGCTGGCAGCTCCGGGTGCAGCGCCTGCATGCCTCGACGCAGTCGTCCATGTCGCCGAGCTGTTCGCAACTGTCGCCGCACGCCTCGCAGACGTCCGCGCATGCCGCGCAAATGCGGGCGTGGAGCGGCGAACTGCTCATCATGAAATCGGCTGCGGTGCGGCAGATTTCCGCGCAATTCATCATCAGGCGGAAATGCTCGGGGGCGACATGCCGGCCGCCGGCCTCCAGGCATCGATTCATGGCGGATTGCATGCAGGTACGGTAACAGGCGAGGCAATCGTCGATGCATTGCTGCATGTCGCTGCCGGCGGATGGAGATAGCATGGTGGTCTCCTCGATGATGAAAGGGTTCGCGGCACGCATCATTCATGCCACGGTGCGATGCGACCGGCTCAACCTGATTTCTTGTTGTCCGCGCCGATCAGCAGCCTGGTATCGCTCAGGTAGGTGTACGGCGGCACCTCCAGGTTGCGCGGCGCCGGAACATTTTTGAAAACGCGCCCGGCGAGATCGAACTTCGACCCGTGGCAGGGGCAATAAAATCCGCCCGGCCAATCGGCCCCCAGATCGGGCGCGCCCGCTTCCGGCCGGAACACCGGCACGCAGCCGAGATGGGTGCAGATGCCGATCACCACGAAAAAGGGGGGACGGATGGAGCGTCCCGGGTTGACAGCATATTGCGGCTGTTGCGGCTGCGCCGATCCGGGATCGACTAGCAGGTTGTCATGCTTCGTCAGGCTGGCCAGCATGGCATCGTTGCGATGGAGCAGCCAGATCGGCTTGCCGCGCCATTCGACGGTGGTCAGCTTGCCGGGAGGGAGGGTGCCGATGTCCACTTCGACCGGGGCGCCGGCCGCGCGCGCCGCCTCGCTCGGCTGCATGCTGGAGAGAAACGGCTCCGCCACCGCGACCACGCCGATGCCGCCGACAACCGTCGTGGCGGTGAGCAGGGCCTTGCGCCGGTTGAGATCCTCAATGTTGTCTGCCATCTGGGCCTCCTCGCTGAAGACGTGCTGTTGAAGCTCCCTGGGTTTCCCGACCGTTCCTCGCCGCGACGCATTTTCGGTCGCGATGCATGATGTGAAATTGACGCGCGACGCGGCAATCCGGTTCCCCTCCCGACGCGTTGCATTGTTCATGCCACATGCGCGTTACTGCGTGTTACGCGTGGGCATGGTTCAACGGGGCGCATCGGATTGTTGAACGATCCTTGCGCAAACCGCACAAGGCAGGCGGCGATCCGGGTTATTCAATGAGGCGATGCATGGCGCTGCAGGGCGGTCCGCCGCGTTCATGTTCGGGAGGGGCAATGGGAGAATCGTCCGAGCCGGTATTCTGGAAGCTTGTTCAAGTCTTCACGTCGTTGTTGACGCTCGCCGTCATCTACCTCAACGCGCGCTTCGGCATCAGGAACAAGCAGGCCGACATGATCATTCATTTCGACAAGCAGTTCGACGAGCTGCAGGAAAAGCGGGTGGAACTGCTGGTTGCGCGGCGGGAGCTGGCGGCCGGCGTCGAGGAGGCCTGGTCGACACAGCGCATCGAGGTCGAGGCGGGCATGTTTTACGACCGGTTCTGGAGCCTGCAGTTCGATCAGTTCGTCGGCTGGTACGAGGGTTACGTGCCCACGCGGCTCTACGTCTATTGGGCGTTTTCCCGCTGGCGCGAATTCCACAAGCCGACGGACGACTGGAGCATCGCCGGCCATACGCTCGTCTCGACGCTGGACGACCTGAAGAATCGCTGGCAGAACAATCCGGACCGCTCGTCGGGATTGTCCACGCACGTGACACGCTTTCTCGAACTGATGTATGCACTCAGGCAGAGCGCGGCGTCGGCCGATATCGACACGCTGCTCGGCAAGTGCGGGCCGTCATGGCTGCGCCGTACGGGACGCAGGATGTTCGGCGCCTACTGACGGCTTCCGATTCCCCAACGGGAACTTCCTTTCCCGGTGTTCACGGCCGCACAGGCCCGGACAGCACAATGTCACGAGACTTTGCGCATTCTCCAATCGCAGGCCCGCTGCTCTCGAACCGGTGGTTCGCGGCGCCCATCTAAAGAAATTCGCAAGGCGTCAGAGCCGGTTTGAAAATCTGTTGCGCGGGCCGAATCGGGGGCCGCACGCTCCGATTTTCAAACAGGCTCTCAGCGGGCACTGAGAGGAAGGAGCGGATGAAATGACAGCGATTGTACGGATCGACGATGAGGTCATCGGCGTGGATGACTTCGTCAGAATATTGAAGCTCACCGGGCAATTCGAAGGACTCGTGGAGCAACTGGTCAGGGACAAGCTGACGGTGCGCGCGGCGAAGAAGAAAGGCGTGTCCGTGACGCCCGACGAGATACAGGAGAGGGCGGATCAGTTCCGGCGGGTACAGGGCCTGCATCGCGCGGCCGACATGAATCATTACATGGACGCGCTCGGCATCAGCCTCGACGAATTCGAGGAATTCGTCACCGACAGTCTGTACCAGGAAAAAATGATGGCGGAGGTCTGCAGCGACAAGGCGGTCGACACCTACTTCAAGCTGAATTCGCCCAAGTTCGACAGCATCGAGGTGAGCCACATCGTGATGGATACGGAAGGCAAGGCGAAAGAGATGATGTCCGTGCTGCGTGACGATCCGGAAAGTTTCGAGGAAATGGCGCGCGAGCACTCGATCGCCGACACGCGGGAGAGCGGCGGACTGATCGGCAAGGTGTTGCGCGGATCGCTCAAGACCGAAATCGAAGCCAAGGTGTTCAACGCCGCTGTCGGCGACCTGCTCGGGCCGTTCCCGTCGCCGGACAAGTCATTTTTCGAGATCTTCATGGTCAATGCCAAGCATCCGGCCATGCTGGACGAGGAAACCGCCGCCGAGGTGCGTCGCCTGCTGCGCGAGGAATGGCTGTCGGCCAGGGCGCAGGAACATATCATCGAGGCGAGGTAGGAGTTCGATTAATCGCGCCGCCTGTTCCCTCCCCCTTGCAGGGGGAGGGTTAGGGTGGGGGTAGTGAGGCTGAATTACCGCAGAAGCGGATTCACACACTCTACCCCTCGCCGGGCGCCCCCATCCTGGCCTTCCCCCTGCAAGGGGGAAGGAACCTGACGGTAATCTCGATGAAGCCGTCTCTTTCGCACGTCACTCATGGAAGCCTCGCCCAAACCCCAATCCCTCGCCGATTTCCTGTCCTCGGTGGAGATCCTGTCTCCCTTCGCGCATGAGGAACTCGACCAGTTGGCCGCGCTTGCCGAATCGCGCTTCTTCAATTTCGGCGACACTGTCTGCAATGCCGGCGAGCCGGCCACCGGCCTGTTCGTCATCAAGTCGGGGTCCGTGCGCATGTTCACCGAAGAGCACGGCAAGGAAATCAGCATGGGCGTGCGCAAGGCGGGCGAAGTGTTCGCCGACATTGCCATGCTGCGCGATTACCGGCATGAATCGTCCGTGCGCGCCTCGGCCAAGACCGAACTGCTGTTCATCCCGCGCGAGGTGATCGAACCTGTCGTGGCGCGCAATCCCGCCGCGTATGCCTTCGTGACGAGCTATGTCGCGATCAGTTCGGCGGGCGGCTTCGTCACGCGGCTGTTCGATCTGCGCGGCAAGGTCAACAAGAGCGAGCTGGAGGAATTCATCCGCAGCGTGGGCGTGAAGCGCGTGGCTGCCGGGAAGGAGATCCTCAAGCAGAATTCGCGCGACGATCGACGCCTGTACGTCATCCGCCATGGCGAAGTACGCATCGTGCGCAGCGAGGAGGGTGAGGAATACACGCTCGCCACCCTGCGCCAGGGCGAGATCTTCGGCGAGAAGGCCTGCCTGATGCGGCAGGAGCAGATGGCATCGGTCGTCACGAACACCGAGGTCACGCTGCTGGTGATTCCCGAGAAGACCATCCACGTCATTCTCGAACGCAACCCGAAGCTGCGCGAGGTGCTGGAAGACCGCGTGCGCATCGTCGAGCGCGAACTGCATCGCCAGAAGAAACTGGCCGAGCGGCGCAAGCGGCCGGTGGTGCTCGATTTGCAATCGAAACCCGAATCCGGCGAGAAGATCATCAAGCGTTTCGCCTGGGTCGAGCAGGCCGAGGAAATGGATTGCGGCGCCGCCTGCCTCGCGATGTTGTGCAAGCATTACGGCATACCGATGACGCTCGGAAAATTGCGCGAGCTGGCCAACGTGACCACCGCGGGCGCAACCATGGATAGCCTCGCGCGCGCCGGAGAATCGCTCGGCTTCACCACGCGCGGCGTGCAATGCACCTACGAAGCCCTGCTGGGATTCGAGCTGCCTTTCATCATCCACTGGGAGGGGTATCACTACGTCATCGTGTACGGCATCTCGAAGCAGCAGGTCTGGGTGGCGGACCCGGCGATCGGCTTCAGGAAGATGAGCGTGGAGGAGTTCGAACGCGGCTGGAGCGGCACCTGCCTCGTCTTCACGCCCGGCCAGAACCAGGTGCAGATGGCGGCGGCGCGTTCTCCCTGGATACGCTTCGTCGGCTATCTGCAGCCGTACCGCAAGATCCTGGCGCACCTGTTCCTGGCGACCTTCGTGATCCAGGTGCTGGGCATCGTGCCGCCGATGATCATCCAGAACATTCTCGACGGCGTGATCGTGCACCAGAATTTCAGCCTGCTGCACCTGCTCATCATGGGGCTGATCATCTCCAACGTGTTCACGCAGCTGATGACGACCATCCGTTCCTTCCTCGCCAACTTCATGGTGCGCAACATGGACTTCGCGATGATGTCGCAGTTCTTCAAGCACACCATGTCGCTGCCGTTTTCCTTCTTTGCCAAGCGCAAGACCGGCGACATCCTCGCGCGCTTCCAGGAAAACATCACGATCCGCGCCTTCCTGACGGAATCGACCGTCACCACCATCCTCAACCTGCTGATGGTCTTTCTCTACTTCACCATCATGTTCATGTACAACGTGAAGATGACACTGGTGCTGATCGCGTTCGTCGTTCCCATCATCGCCCTGACCGTAGTGGCAACGCCGCGCGTGAAGAACTACGCGCGCGAAGTGTTCGCCGCGTCGACCGACGCGCAGGCCTACCTGATGGAAGCGCTGGGCGGCGTGGAGACGGTCAAGGGCATGGGCATTGAGCGGCCGGTGCGCCTGAAGTGGGAGAAGAAATACGCCAAGTCGCTGGAGACGCAGTACCGCGCGCAGACCTTCAACATCTGGGTGTCACTCGCCAGTCAGATACTCAATGCCGCTACAACCATCGCGATCCTCTGGGTCGGCGCGAACCTGGTGCTGGCGCGCGAGCTGACGATTGGCCAGTTGATGGCATTCAATGCTCTGATGGGCAGCGTGCTCGCGCCGCTGATGGGGCTGGTCGGGCTGTGGAGCAGGCTGAACGATGCCGGTGTGGCGATGGAACGGCTCGGCGATGTGCTGGACATGGAGCCGGAACAGAGGCCGGAAGACCTGCCCTCGCGCGTGGTGCTGCCTGACCTGCAAGGCGAAATCCGGCTGGAGAACATTTATTTTCGCTACGGCAGCGACGACACGTCGTATGTGCTGGAAAACATCAGTCTCGACATCAAGCCGGGCGAACTGGTCGCCATCGTCGGACGCAGCGGCTCGGGCAAGACCACGCTGGCAAAGCTGCTCGTCGGTTTCTATCCGCCGAGCGAAGGCAAGATCGTGGTCGACGGCTACGACATGAGCGTGATCGACAAGGAGTATTACCGCGCGCAGGTCGGCTACGTCATGCAGAGCAACCTGGTGTTCTCCGGCACCATTGCCGAGAACATCGCCAGCGGCGACGAAAGCCCGGATCGGCGCCGCATCGAAGAAGTGGCGAAGATGGCCGATGCGCATGCCTTCATCAGCAAGATGCCGCTGGGCTACGAGCAGGTGGTCGGCGAGCGCGGCATGGGCCTGTCGGGCGGGCAGGTCCAGCGGCTGTGCATCGCGCGGGCGCTGTACCACGATCCGCGCCTGCTGGTGTTCGACGAGGCCACCTCGGCGCTGGATACCCAGTCGGAAAGCAACATCATCGGCAACATGAGCGAGATCCTGCGCGGCCGGACCGCTGTCATCATCGCGCACCGGCTCAGCACCATCATGCGTGCCGACAAGATTCTCGTGCTGTACGAGGGGGCGATCGTGGAACAGGGGCGACACGAAGAACTGGTGGACAGGAAGGGCATGTACTACCAGCTGGTGCAAAAGCAACTGAGCGCGGCATGAAACTCTACAACCCCCTCGGACATGCCAGCTCCGCCGTGTCGTATGCGGGGCTGATCGAAAAGATCGAAATCATGCGTTCCACGCTGCGCTGGGCCTCGAAGCTGGAACGGCCGGAGATCGAAAAGCTGCTGCGGCAATCCGGTGCCTTGCGCGACGAGGTGATGCAACTGTCGCACAAGGAGCGTTTCGTGCAGGCCGCTTCCGCCGAGCCTGTCGTGGTGGAGCAGACGCCGGGCGAGCGCAGGCAGGCGCTGCTCGACCGCAGCTTCGTGTTCGAAGGCACCTTCGGCGACAATCCGAAACTGCTGGAGTCGCTGGAGATCGCCGAAAAGGCCGCGCCCACCGACCTGCCGGTGCTGATCGACGGCGAAAGCGGTACCGGCAAGGAGCTGATGGCGAAAGTGATTCATGCCAACGGATCGCGCGCCGACAAGCCCTACATCTCCGTCAACTGCGGCGCGATTCCCGACAACCTGCTGGAGTCGGAACTGTTCGGGCACAAGAAGGGCGCCTTCACCGGCGCGGCGAACGACCGCAAGGGCAAGTTCGAAAGCGCGCACAAGGGCACCATCTTTCTCGATGAAATCGGCGAGCTGCCGCTGCCCGGACAGGTGAAGCTGTTGCGCGTTCTGCAATCGCACGAGATACAGCGCGTGGGTTCGGACGAGGTGATCACGGTCGACGCGCGCATCGTCGCCGCCACCAACAAGAACCTGCGCCAGCTGATCGAGGACGGCACCTTCCGCGAGGACCTGTTCTACCGGCTCAGCGTGATCCATGTCACGCTGCCGCCGCTGCGCGAGCGCAAGGACGAGATTCCCTTGCTCTTTGCCTATTTCGGCGACGAGGCGGCGGAAGCGCTGAAGCGTCCGCCCATCAAGATGACGCCGCGCCTGCGCGATTTCCTGCTGAATTATGGGTATCCGGGAAACATCCGCGAGCTGCGCAACCTGATCTACCGGCTCTCCTGCCTTGCCGGCGATACGGCGGATTTGTCGCATCTGCCGGAGGCGATCCGCCCGAAGATGCAAGCGCCGGCCGTATTGCCCGCGGTCGGTGCAGCCACCTACGCCACGCTCAGCGACGCGAAACGCGCCGCCAGCGACGAAGCGGAGCGCGCATTCCTGGAAAGGGGATTACG
>JAKACN010000209.1 GCA_021821365.1 Pseudomonadota bacterium
TTTCCGCGACGCCCGGGGCCTTGTAGAGCGTCATCCCGCGCAGGCGCGCGATGAAGGCGACCACCTGGCGGCTGAGCGCATCGGCGGCCTGCGGCGCCTTGCGCCGCACGATTTCAAGCTCCCTTTCCTTATCCGGGTAGTCGACCCAATGATAGAAGCAGCGCCGTTTGACTGCATCATGGATTTCGCGCGTGCGGTTGGAGGTAATGACCACCAGCGGCGGCTGCTGCGCACGGATGGTGCCGAGTTCGGGGATCGTGACCTGGTACTCTGCCAGCACTTCCAGCAGATAGGCCTCGAAAGGTTCGTCGGCGCGGTCGAGTTCGTCGATCAGCAGAACCGGAGGATTGTCGTCCGTGCTGTCCAGCGCCTGCAGAAGAGGGCGCTTGATCAGGAAACGGTCGGTGAAGATGTCCGCTTCCAGCCGGTCTTTCGATGCCTGCCCCGCCGCTTCGGCGAGGCGGATCTCGATCATCTGGCGCGGATAGTTCCATTCGTACACCGCGTTGGCGATGTCCAGGCCTTCATAGCACTGCAGGCGGACCATCCTGCGATTCAGTCCGGCTGCGAGTGCCTTGGCGACCTCGGTTTTGCCGACCCCGGCCTCGCCCTCGAGAAACAGCGGACGGCCCATGCGCATTGCGAGGTACAGCGTGGTCGCCAGGTGCCGCCCCGCGATGTATTGCTGCGAGGCCAGCAGTTGCGCCACGTCGTCGACGGAGTTCGGTACGGGATGTCGTGGCATGGGCTCGCCCGGAAACGCCTGCTTCAGCGACGCATGTTCATTCAAGCGCCTTGGCCACCGCACGCGCCGCGAGCACCGGGATCAGGTGCGCCCGGTATGCGCTGCTGGCATGCAGATCGGAACTGAGATCGTCGGGCGACACCTTCACCGCCTTCGCGGCATCGGGCGAGAAATCGGCTTCGAGCGCCTTTTCCAGGTCCGCGGCACGGAACGCACAGCCCGCGCAGCCAGTTACGGCCACACGCACGTGGCCATCCTTCGCACGGGATACGAACACCCCTGCAAGCGCAAAGCGCGACGCGGGATTCAGGAACTTGATGTATGCCGCGCGCTCGGGAACCGGAAACTCGACAGCGGTGATGATTTCGCCGCCTTCCAGCGCGGTTTCATACATGCCCTTGAAGAAGTCGTCCGCCGCGATCATGCGGCGGTCGGTGCGGATGCGCGCGTTCAGTGCGAGCACGGCGGCCGGATAACAGGCGGCGGGATCGTTGTTGGCGAGCGAACCACCGAGCGTGCCGAGGTTGCGCACTTGCAGGTCGCCGATCTCGCCGGCCAGCCAGGCCAGTGCAGGAATCGCCTCCCTGACCTCGGCCGATTCCGCAATTTCGGCATGGCGGTTGCCCGCGCCGATAACCAGCATGTCTCCTTCCTGCCGGATGCCGCGCAGTTCGGCGATCCCGCCCAGATCGACCAGGCTTGCCGGCGAGGCCAGCCGCAGCTTCATCGCCGCGATCAAGCTCTGACCTCCGGCCAAGGGGCGGCTGTCCGGTGCGGCAAGCAGGGCCACCGCTTCGCTGATGCTCTTGGGTTGATGCAGTTCGAATGCGTACATGCGCTCCTCCTCATGCGTTGCGGGTTGCCGACTGTTCCATGGACTGTTGCGCGGACTGGATGGCCTGCCACACCCGTTCCGGCGAAGCGGGCATGTCCAGATGCGTCACGCCCAATGGCGAGAGCGCGTCGATGACCGCGTTGATGACAGCCGGCGGCGATCCGATCGCACCCGCTTCGCCGCAGCCCTTGGCGCCCAGCGGATTATGCGTGCAGGGCGTGACGCGATTGCCGACCCTGAAACTGGGCAGGTTGTCGGCGCGCGGCATCGCATAGTCCATGTAGCTGCCCGACAGAAGCTGCCCGCTCTCGCGGTCGTAGACGCAGTTCTCCATCAAGGCCTGACCGATGCCCTGTGCAAGCCCGCCATGGACCTGACCTTCGACGATCATCGGATTGATGACGTTGCCGAAATCGTCGACGGCGGTCATGGCGATCACGTCGACAACACCGGTTTCCGGGTCGACTTCCACTTCACAGATGTGCGCGCCCGCCGGATAGGTGAAGTTGGTCGGGTCGTAGAACGCTGTCTCGTTCAGTCCGGGTTCCAGCTTCTCGAGCGGATAATTGTGCGGCACGTAGGCGGCCAGCGCGATCTGGGCGAACGGCACACTGCGGTCGGTCCCGATGATGGTGAACTTGCCGTCCTTGAACTCGATGTCGCTGGCCGATGCTTCCATGATGTGGGCCGCGATCTTCTTGCCCTTGGCTTCGATCTTGTCGAGCGCCTTCATGATGGCAGATCCGCCGACCGCCAGCGAACGCGAGCCGTAGGTGCCCATGCCGAACGGCACGCGCCCGGTGTCGCCGTGCACGATGTCCACCTGTTCGAACGGAATTCCAAGGCGGCTGGACACCACTTGCGCAAACGTCGTTTCATGTCCCTGCCCATGGCTGTGCGAACCGGTGAACACGGTGACACTGCCGGTGGGATGCACGCGGATTTCGCCGACTTCATACAACCCCGCGCGCGCGCCGAGGGCACCGGCGATGTGCGACGGCGCCAGGCCGCAGGCCTCGATGTAGGTGGAGTAGCCAAGCCCGCGCAGCTTGCCGCGCTGCCTTGCTTCTTCGCGCCGTGCCGGAAAACCGGCGACATCGGCCATGTCCATGGCGCCATCCAGACAAGCATGGAAGTCGCCGGTATCGTATTGGAGTGCCACCGGGGTCTGGTGGGGGAACTCAGTGATGAAATTGCGCCGACGCAGTTCGGCGTCATCGATCTTCATCTCCCGCGCCACTGCCGATACCAGCCGTTCGACTACGTAGGCAGCTTCCGGACGTCCGGCGCCGCGATAGGCATCCACCGGCGTGGTATTGGTGAACACGCCATCCACTTCGGCGTAGATTTGCGGCGTGGCGTATTGCCCCGCGAGAAGCGTGGCATACAGGATGGTCGGAATCGAGGTCGCGAACGTGGACAGATAGGCGCCAAGGTTGGCGACGGTATGCACACGCATGGCAAGGAATTTGCCGTTGCTGTCGACCGCCATTTCCGCCACTGTCGCATGGTCGCGGCCATGCGCGTCGGACAGGAAGGATTCCGAGCGCTCGGCAGTCCACTTCACCGGCCGGTTGATCTTTCTCGCGGCCCAGGTCAGCACCACGTCCTCTGCGTACAGGAAGATCTTCGAGCCGAAGCCGCCGCCCACGTCGGGCGCGATGACGCGCATCTTGTGCTCCGGCAGGCCGAGCACGAAGGCGGTCAGCAGCAGGCGCTCCACGTGCGGGTTCTGGTTCGCGACGTGCAGCGTGTACGAATCGTCGGCCCGGTTGTACTGGGCCAGCGCCGCGCGCGGCTCGATCGCGTTCGGCACCAGGCGGTTGTTGGTCAGCTCGATGCGGGTGACGTGATGCGCCCTCCCGAATGCCATGTCCACCGCGCCCTTGTCACCGATCGACCAGGTATAGCACTTGTTATCCGATGCCTCATCATGCACGACCGGCGCCCCGGGCTTGATCGCGTCGCGCGCATCGATCACGGCCGGCAGCGGATCATACTCGACCTGGATCAGCTCGGCGGCGTCCTTGGCCTGCAGATAGGTCGCTGCAATGACGATCGCCACCTGGTCGCCCACATAGCGCACCTTGCCCTGCGCGAGCGCAGGATGCGCCGGTTCCTTCATTGGCTGGCCGTTGACATCGGTGATCAGCCAGCCGCAGGGCACGCCGCCCACCTTGTCGGCGGCAAGATCCTCTCCGGTGAGAACGGCAATGACGCCGGGAGCGCTTTGTGCCGCGCTCTTGTCGATGGAAACGATCCTTGCATGGGCATGCGGTGAGCGCAGGAAATACGCATAGGTCTGCCCCGGGACTTGCACATCGTCGGTATAGTTGCCGCTGCCTGTCAAGAAGCGATAGTCTTCCTTGCGGCGCACTGAAGCGCCGATGCCGGTTTCACGTTCGCTGGGAGCATTCATGTCAGACTCCTCCCATGTTGGCAGCGCCCACTTGCACGGCCTTCACAATGTTGTGATACCCGGTGCACCGGCACATGTTGCCGCCGAGATGTTCTCGGATGTCGCGCTCGGAAGCATCCGGATGACGCTTCACCAGATCGATTGCGCACATGATCATGCCCGGCGTGCAGAAACCGCATTGCAGGCCATGGCACTCCTTGAACGCTGCCTGCATCGGATGCAGCGTGCCGTCCATCGCGGCAACGCCTTCGATGGTCGTGACGTCGGCGCCCTGGAACTGCGCGGCCAGCGCCGAGCAGGATTTGATCGCGTTGCCGTTGACGATCACCGTACATGCGCCGCACTGGCTGGTGTCGCAGCCGACATGCGTACCGGTAAGCAAGAGATGCTCGCGAAGGAACTGGACCAGCAGCATGCGCGGATCAATCTCCGTGCTCACCGGATTGCCATTGACGGTCATGGATACCTTGATTGCCATGCGATTACTCCTCAAATGAGATACCGCCTGAAAAATGAGATACCGCCCGATGAGGGCTGGAGCAGTTGCCGCAGGAGAAAAGAAGGACACGGCCTGTACCACATGCGTGGTCGCCGGCAAGCTTGTCTCCATTTTTTATCCCGATAACCCGGCCGCTGGCCCAGTCATCGATTTATTGATGTCGCAGTAGACCGCAAAGGGATGGCCTCGGTCATACCGGATTTAGCGTACGTCCGTTACGCCGGACATCTTTGTCGAATGTCAAAAGTAATCCAAGGCAGCGGCCGCAGAATTTTCTGAAAGGTGTACGGGAGATCGGTCGATCTCTCGACTTTCACGAACAGCTTTAGGTAGACGATATGGACAGCACCGATCTGGAAGTGTTGAAAAGTTGCAGTCAGTGGCTGGATGGCGGACACCGCTGCCAGCTTGTCACGGTCATCAGGACGTGGGGCTCCAGCCCGCGCCCCGAAGGCGCGATGCTGGCCGTCCGTGACGACGGGCGGGTGGTCGGTTCCGTGTCGGGCGGATGCATCGAAGACGATCTGATCGACCAGGTGGGCAAGCACGGGATCACCCGCGAGCTGCCGGAAATCGTTACCTACGGCATCACGGCTGACCAGGCGCATCGCTTCGGCCTGCCTTGCGGCGGCACCATTGAACTGTCCATCGAGCCGCTTTCTACCAGCAGCCGGATCCCGGCGCTGCTGCAGCGCCTATCGGCCGGCGAACTGGTTGCGCGCCGCCTCGATCTCGCTACCGGCGATGTGACGCTCGGACAGGCAGGCCCCGGCATGAGCCTGCAGATATCGGCCTCTGCATTGACGACGGTGCACGGACCGCGCTGGCGCCTTCTTATCATTGGGGCAGGGCAGTTGTCGCGCTTCCTGGCGCAAATTGCGGTCGGCATGGATTTCCACGTCACGGTATGCGACCCGCGTGAGGAATACCGCGCCGACTGGCAGGTGGAAGGCTCGGAGCTGGTGCATGCGATGCCGGACGATGTCGTGATCGAGATGCGGCCGGATGCCCGCTGCGCCATATTGGCACTGACCCACGACCCCAAGCTCGACGACCTTGCGCTCATGGAAGCATTAAAATCGGATGCTTTCTATGTGGGCGCGATCGGCTCGCGCGCCAACAACGCCAAGCGCCGTGAACGGTTAAAGCTGTTCGATCTGACCGATGCGCAGTTGGCCAGGCTGCGCGGACCCGTGGGGCTTTATATCGGCAGCAAGACGCCGCCGGAGATTGCGATTTCCATCCTGGCGGAAATGACCGCCGTCAAGAACGGCGTGACGCTTCCCACGGAAGTCCAGGTGGGATACGCGAAGAATGCGAAAGCGTCTAAACCGGTGGAGGCCGGCAACCCACGGTGAAGGCGGGGCATGCTGCGTCGAGCATAGGGGTACGGAAGGAAGTAGCGATGGCCAGGGAAGCAGCCATCAAAACCGCGCGGCTTATTGGCTGCTAACAATTGAATTACGCGCGAGTACCCAGCGCCGACCATATCTACCGTTTTCGGCAGAAGGATAAGCAAGGCCAGGCTCACCTTGCTAGATTCGGTCCACCTGCATCGGCTTGATTCCGCTGCAGCGGTGTGACCGAAACAGTCATGCCTGTCAGCTAAATAGCGCGCGCAGACTTTGGAAGTAAATTATTTACTCTGAACCGCCTTCTCATATGAAGACAGTGCTAACTTTGCCTCGAATGGTAAATGGTCGGTCTAGGAGTCTGCGCGCCGCTCTGCCGCGCAGACTCCTGGTGCCCAGTACGTTCTCGGTTCTACGGCCCAGTCCGGTGGGCAGGAATGGAGTTTGACATTTTCGGGAAGGCAAACTCGTTGAATTCATACTTGTTTGCTGTTTCGGAATTCCTGTCGAAGGATTGACGGAAATTCCGCGAGCATTGCGCTGGTCAGCGTCGCAAACCTTGCGCCATGTTTTTTCCGCTTCTTCCATCAGCTTGAACGGCCGTCCCAGAAACGTCTTCAGGCTTCAGGCCGTACACCACTTTCGACTATAGCTCGCCCGCCTCTTACGCCGGCCTTATCAGGAGAAGGTACGGATAAGTTGATGTAGCCGGTTGCTTGCGGCGGAAAGCTGATCTTCAGTTGTCGTGGCGACACCGAGAAGAAGCCCCGGGCGCTGAGGTCCTGCCGGATAGAACCATGCCGAAAGGGGAGACGGCGCCAACCCGAAGGCCAATGCTTCACGGGCAATGATGCTATCGCGCGCCCCTTCGGGCAGCCCAAGCAGTACCCCCAGGCCAGCCGGACGCGCGGGATATCCCATAGATTGCAACCTGGTGTGCAGTGCATGGCTCCGACCGGCATACACGCGCTTCATACGGCGCAGATGCCGCATGTAGTGTCCTCCACGCATGAAATCGGCCGTTGCCAGCTGCACGGCGGGACCGGGAGCCGGAGCGAGACACATGACAGCTTCGGCAAACTGCGAAACCAACGCGGTAGGTGCGACGACGAAGCCGAGTCGAAGCGTGGGGCTGATCGTCTTGCTGAACGAACCGATGTGAATGACGCGTCCGGTGCTGTCCAGTGATGCCAGGGCGGGTGCCGCACGTCGCTTCAGTTGGAGTTCACCGAGATAGTCATCCTCGATAATCCACGCCCCGGTATGCGTCGCCCATTCGATCAGTTGAACTCGCCGAGCAAGCGACAGAGATACTCCCGTTGGCGCCTGT
This sequence comes from Pseudomonadota bacterium, assembly GCA_021821365.1. Taxonomy (GTDB): domain Bacteria; phylum Pseudomonadota; class Gammaproteobacteria; order Burkholderiales; family Burkholderiaceae_D; genus Noviherbaspirillum. The sequence continues at coordinate 7,181 of JAKACN010000209.1, forward strand.
TGGCCTGGTGTCACCAGCGCCAAGGCGGCGTCAGCCGCATGCTGCGTCCCATAAGCAACATCGATCCCGTCTTCGTCAACGGGGATCGGGACCGGGGCGAGTCGAGCGATTTCGAGTGCTTTACGGCTGGGAGGAAACCCCGGATTCTCCACCCATGCACGTCGCCCTTCGGTGTTGAGGATCCTGAGTGTAATGCCGAGTGCGCCGGAGAAGCCCGCCGTAATGAAGATCTGGGATGGACGGCATTCGATGCCCCGCGAAAGAGCCAAATGCGCTGCAATCTCGCGTCTGAGTTCCTGTTCTCCGCGAGGGTCCGGGTAAATAAGGGGAGCGCCTACTTCGGCACGGGCAGCAGAAGCACGTAATCGAGCGAAGAGCGTGACCGGAAAGGTATCTGAGGCGGGCACGCCATTTTGGAAGATGGATGTCCCGGTAAGAAAGTCTTGGTACAGCGGCGGCAGCAAATCCGCCGCTTTGGAAGGGTCTGGCAATGCCGTCTTCGCTGGACGGTTTGCTACCCTGGTGCCGCCGGGGCTGGAGGAGACGACCAGTTGCTTATCTGCCAATCGCTCGTAAGCCGTCTTGACGGTACCCCTTGCGACTCCCAGTTGTGCAGCGAGATCCAGCCACGAGGGCAACCTTACGCCTGGCGCAAGTACGCCACTGTCGATTGCTGCGGTAATACCAACACGGATCTGTTCGGCCAAAGAGATCTCAGCCGTTCGATCCAGCTTGAGGTCCAAGATAGTCGCCATGCTTCATGGTACATCCAAAATATACGTTTCTGGTTCTTTTTAATGAACTGCGGTGATTGCATACTGCTGACAACCTTTGATCAATAGGAATTTTGAAATGAGCGAAAGATTGGATTACACGAAAACGTCGCCGGGCGGCGTGAAGGCCTTCGGCAGTGTTTATGGCTACATCGCGCAGTCCGGGCTCGATGAGGTCTTGGTCGAATTGGTTTACCTGCGCGTTAGCCAGATCAATGGATGCGCCTATTGCCTGGACATGCACACCCGCGACCTCATCAAGAAGGGGGTCAAGATCGAGAAGTTGGCGCTAGTCCAAGTCTGGCAGGAAGCCGGCAGACTGTTCAGTGATCGGGAGCGGGCGGCACTTGCCTGGGCGGAAACGGTTACCCGGGTAGCGCAGACCGGCGTTCCGGATGTCGAGTTCGAAGCCGCCAGCGACATTTTCGATGAGAAGGAGCTGGCCGATCTGACCATGGCTATCAGCCTGATGAATGCGTACAACCGCCTCGCAATCAGCTCCCGTCGCACACCGGAAGCGGTCATTGCGGCAAAGGCCTGATATCCTGGGTGCTACCTGAATCGCCGGACGTGCGAACGGTAATACGGGCCTTTTCGATCAAGCAAAGCCTCCCATTCGGAATGGATTTCAATGAATGCGTTAAGACTACTGCTTATCGAATGCAGTCCACGCGGTGATAAAGCGACGAGCAGCGAGTTCGGTCGCCACCTGCTGTCGGCGATCACGGCGCACATCGGGCGTGAAGTCAGGATTACGGAACGTAACCTTGGAAGCGAGCCCCTGCCGCCAATTTCCGCTGCCTATGCGGAGTCCCTGTTGCTTCCTGCTGAAGAAGGGAGGGCCCGCTTTCCGGGACAGTTGGGCGTTTCGGATCTGTTGATCGCTGAGCTTGAGGCGGCGGACCTGTTGGTGATTGCTACGCCGGTCCACAATTTCACCGTGCCTGCCACCCTCAAGGCTTGGATTGACTACGTGGTTCGGTACGATGTGACGTTCAAGTACACCCCCGAAGGCAAGGTCGGGCTGTTGCATGATCGCCCGACGCTGATCGCTGTGACTTCCGGCGGCGCGATGTTCAGTGATCCTCCGGCTCAGCCTGACTTTTTCCGGCCCTATCTACGTGCCGTATTGGGCGTCATCGGCCTTCACGATGTGACTTTTGCCCAATCGCCAGGCTTGACCTTTTCCTCTGAACCGTTTGCAGAAGTGGAACGTCAGGCATGCGCCTGGACGGAGTCCCATCTGGATCAACTCCTAAGGGCAGTGGGTGGCAAGTTGCTAAGCCAATAGCGAATCGCTGCGGCACCTTCGAAGTGATCGTGAGCATTGGAAGCTAATTATCGGGAACCATAGCAAGTAGCCAGCTAAGCGTGCAACATAGTTTACATAATACAAATTATGAGTAGTTACAATGTAATGGCTAAATTAGAATGTCTCGATCTGGCTAAATCAGAATGACCCGTTTTGGGCAAATTGGCGTGATGTAGGCGGCGCATGATGGAGCACGTCCCG